>JAFAME010000333.1 GCA_019233695.1 Methylobacteriaceae bacterium | reverse complement strand
GACGGATCCTTCAGGAAGGCAGCCTCGATGGCACCCTTCGTGACGGACGGGTCGGCGAGGCTCGTCGGCACGATCGTGCTCTTGCCGCCGGCTGCCTTGAGCGCCTCTTCGATGCCCTTGCAGCGGTCCTCGAGGATGGCGTTGCCGACCTCGTGATCGAGGCAGATGACATTCTTGGCGCCGAGGGCGACCAGCCGCTTGCCGGCGCCCTGGCCTGCTTCGATGCCGTCCTCGGCCACATGGACGAGCGAGCCTGCATCCTTGAAACAGCTCGCCCCGCTGTTGAAGGACATGACTGGAATGCCGGCGGCGATGGCCGATTTGATGTGAGGCTTCAGAGCATCGCAGTCGGGCAGCGATACGAACAGGCCGTCCGGCTTCTTGGCGATGGCCGCATCGATCAGCTGGCCCTCGGCGACGACGTCGAATTTGTCGGGACCGACGAACTCGACCTTGGCGTTCACGTCGGCGCCCGCCTGTTCGACTCCCCGCTTCACGACCGAGGAAAAGCTGTTCGAGACGTCGGCGTGGAACACTCCGATGATGTAGAGCGGCTTGTCCTTGGCCGCCGCGTGGCCTGCCGCCGGAACGCCGACAGCGGCCGCGGCCAACAATGCCCCGCCTGCGAGGCCGACGAGCTTTTCGAATTTCGACATTGAATCCTCCCTTTGCGGTGGCCGGTTCCGGACGCTGCGGTCAACCATTGATGGCGACCCGGCGGCCCATTGATCTTTTTTATGCGAAGCGACGGTTCTCGCTCGTCGCCCTCTGCCAATCGATTGGCGAGGCTGACGGTATCGTTCTCGTCTCCGGCCCGTCAAGATCTCCCAGACGCGCTCAGCGAAGTCGGGCCTGAAAACGGGTTGGTCGGACGCTCCCTTTAAAACGGCTGGCGCGTCCCCGGCTGCAGGAATGCGATTGCGCGGATGCGCCGCGGGCCGGCATCGCCCAGCTTCGGCTCCCGATAGAGAACGATGAATCCGCCTGCCGGGACGATCCACTCCATCACGTGGATGATCGAGCCCGCCCGGCGACCATCGACGATGCGCCCAAGATCGAGGCGTTCGGTGTTGCCGAACGTGATGCGCAGTTCGGCGGCCATCGCCTTCAGCACCTCATCGAGCGTCGCCTGATGGGCTTCGACGGTCACCCAGTCTCCATCATCGATGACGACGACCTTCTTCGGCGCGGCGCCAGGAGCAGCCGATGCCG
Source organism: Methylobacteriaceae bacterium (assembly GCA_019233695.1). Lineage (GTDB taxonomy): Bacteria > Pseudomonadota > Alphaproteobacteria > Rhizobiales > Beijerinckiaceae > JAFAME01. The sequence goes on along the minus strand of JAFAME010000333.1, from coordinate 13,340 downwards.
GCGGCGCCGCGAGCATCGTCGCCACAGCGAACAAGGCGCAGGCGGCAAGCGCGATTGCAAACAACGACAACGCGGCCGCTCGCAACGAGCCGAACATTGCGGCCATTCGAGAGCGCCGCGATGCCGATCGTGATTTCGCGCATCGCAACCGGTGTTGGCGCAGAGGTCGGGCACCTGGGAAGTTGCGCCGTATGCTGCGCATCGTCTGTCCCCCCGGGCGCGCCCGCCGCTTCTGGGGCTTGAGGTCAATACTTGCGGACGATCGGAGGCGGCGGCGGCACGCCGCTCGACGAGAGAATCTTGTCGCGCAGCTCTTCGGCGACCGCCTGCGCATCAACCCCGTCCCGAATGATCCGCGGGCGAATGAAAATGATCAGCTCGGTCTTCTCGTTGTTCGTGCCGTTCTCGGAAAAAAGGTCGCCGAGCAGCTGGATGCGCTCGAGCACGGGGATGCCCGAGCGGCTGTTGTTCTGGTTTTCGCTGATGAGACCGCCGAGCATCACGGTCTGGCCGCTTGCGACGGCAATCGAGCTCTTGACCTTGCGCTCCGACACGGTCGGCGTCAGCGTCGTTGCATTTGCATTGGGCACGACGTTGCTGATCTCCTGCTCGATGTCGAGCCCGACGTTACCGTTGGCATTGATCCGCGGCAGGACGCGCAGGATCACTCCCGTGTTGCGGTAGTCGATGGTGTTGGCGACGGGAAGGCTCGCCGAAGATGCGCTGGTCGAGGTGCTGCCGCTGACGAGGGTCGCCTCGCTCGTCGCCACCGGCACCGAATCGCCCACCTGAAGCGTCGCCACCTGGTTGTCGAGGACGACGACCGCCGGTGAGGAGACGACCTTGACGTCCGTGTAGGTGCGCAGCGCATCGAGAACGACGCGCGGATCGGTTTCGGAGCCAAGGATCAGGTTCGCCCCCGGTACGACCCGGCCGATTACCCCGTTTGCGAGGTCCCCTGCGGTGAGACCGACCGAGCCCCTGTTCCGCTTCAGCCCGATATCCTTGCTCTGCAGGAAATATTGCACGCCATATTGCAGGCTGTCGTTGAGTGTCACCTCTGCAATTGTCGCCTCGATCGCCACCTGCAGGCGCGGCCGGTCCAATTCGCGCAAGGTGCGCTCGATGATCCGGTAGTTCTCCCGGTTGGCAAAGATCAAAAGCGAATTGTTCACCGTATCGGCAGTGACGCGGACGTTCGGGAGCGGACCTTGACCAGGCGAGCCGCTCGGGCCCGGACTGCCGAGCCGGCTGTCGTCCTGCTTGCCCGTGCCGTTCTGCCGCGCGGCGGCCGGGATGGCGCCGAAAGGCGAGTTGCTGCTTGGCGCCGCCGCCCCGGCCGCTGGCGCCGCGTTGGTCTCGTCGTTGCGGGCCAGCTGCACGCCTGCGCCGGGTGCAACCTGGCCGGTCGAGGAATCGCTGGAATTGGACTTTCCGGCGAAGGCGTCATTCAAGAGGTCGGCAATCTGCTTGGCATCGCCATATTGCACTCGATAGACCTTGATGCCATTGGCGCCCATGTCGGCGTGGTCGAGCCGGTTGATCCAGGATGCAGCAGTTGTCAGAAGATTGGGCTTGTAGGCCACCACGAGAACGGCGTTCAGTCGCTCGACCGGCTGGAACTTGACGAGGTTCTGCGCGGCTCCGTTCTCGGACGACTGCATGACGTTTTCGAGTTCGGCGATGATCGTTTCGGGCGCGGCGTTGCGCACCGGATAGACGCCGACCGACTGGCCGCGCATCCAATCGGTGTCGAAGGCGAGCGCCGTCTCCATGGCGGTCTGCCGCTCCGAACCTGTGCCGGTGAAAAGCAGAAGGTTACGCGTTGCATCGGCGCGGATCGCGCCAGGTCTCGCGGCGAAACTGTCGATGAGCTTGACCATGGTCGCCGCGGACACATAGCGCAGCGGCAACACGGACAGGCCGAACCCGGGCTCGGAGCGGCGCGAGGGATCGACGCCGACGAGCCCCATCGCTTCGCCGGCCGGAATGATGCGATAGCCACCGGCATCGCGGACCAGGGCCGCGTTGTTCAGCCGCAGGGCATTTTCAAGCGCGAACAGGATCTGCTTCTTCGGAACGGGTCGGCCTGAGGACAGGCTGATATTGCCCTGGATCCGCGGGTCGATAAGGAAGCCGACGCCGAGGATGTCGCCGAGGACGGCTTTGACGACCGCGGCGAGCGGCGCGTTCTCGAAATTGAGTTCGTAGCTGTCGCCTTCCGCCGTCGGAACCGCGCCGCTGTTCGCATCAAGCGCGGCAGTCTTGGGATTGGCCGTCGTCCCCGTGGGATCGTTGTCGCTGCCGTAATAGACCGCGGGTTTCGGCGCCGGACCGTCGGTGGTGCTGACTGCCCCCTTCGACGGCAAGGGCGTGCGGGCCGACAGGTCGACACTGCTGATCTTGCCGAAGACGTCGGTCGACAGATCCCGCTCGTTGCGGAAGGCGTTGCATGCACCGGTCAGCAGGACCGAGGACAGCACCAGAAAGCGGCACGCTTGGCGCTGCCAGGTCGTTCGGCGACCGCTCATGACATCCCCCCGCAGACCCGCAAACGCGGTGCTCGCATGAACCGGCGCCCCCGCCGGGCGGGAGACTAGCCGACTGCCCAGCGCATAGCAATCATGGTAGCTTGTCATAGACATGACGCCTTGGCGTGCATGTGTCTGTGCGGCCGGGGGCCGATGAATGATGCTGGAAGCCTTGCCTGACACGCACTCGCCTGCAGCCTTTGCCGCTTTCATGGCGGGCGAGGCGGGCGGCAACGTTGCGGTCGGCGATGCGGGCCAGACGTTTCGCCACGTCTTCGAGACGGCCGGCCTGCCGGCGCGCCAGTTCGCTGACGCCATGGCGCGGTTTCTGTCGCGCCCCAGAATCGCCTATGGCGAAATGATGGCAGCCGAGCCGCTGACGGCTCGTTTCTCGCGGCGGTTCCTCCGCGACACCGGCATTTTCGCCTTCCGCGGCACGAGCGGCGAACCGGCTCTCGCCGTCGCCGAGCCGCCGACCGAGGCGGTCGTTCGAGCCGCCGAGATCGTGCTCGGCGGAATGGTGGCGCTGCACGTCGCAAGCTACGATGATCTCTCGCAGGTGTTGGCGGAGCGACTGGGCGCGGATGCGGTCGCCGTCGAGCCGCAGGAAGCAGAGCCGGCGCGCGACGGCCATGACGATGTCGAGAGCCTGCGCGACCTTGCGAGCGGTGCGCCGGTGGTGCGGGCGGTCAACGATGTTCTGGAGAAGGCGGTGGAGTTGCGCGCCACGGACGTGCACATCGAGCCGTTCCGCACCGGCCTGACGGTGCGCCTGCGCATCGATGGATTGTTGCGGCCCGTTCCGGCTCCCCCCATCGCAATGGCTCAGGCGATCGTGTCGCGCATAAAAATCCTGGCGGGGCTGAACATCGCCGAGCGGCGACTGCCACAGGACGGCGCGGCGCGATTGCGCCTTGCCGGTACCGACATCGACGTGCGCGTCGCAACCATGCCGACGGGGCAGGGGGAGTCTGCCGTCATCCGCCTGCTGCCGCGCGACCGCGGCCTTCTCGACATGGCGCGCATAGGTCTCAACCCACGCGACGAGTCGATCATGCGCCGCCTCCTGAGGCTGCCGCACGGCATGATCGCCATCACCGGCCCGACCGGCAGCGGCAAGACTACGACCCTCGCCTGCGCGCTGTCGATCCTGAACGAGCCCTTGCGCAAGATCCTCACTATCGAGGATCCGATCGAATACGAGATCCCCGGCGTCAACCAATCGCAGGTCAAACCCTCGATCGGCCTCACTTTCGCGACTGCCATGCGGGCCTTCGTCCGCCAGGACCCGGATGTGATCATGGTCGGCGAGGTGCGCGACAGCGAAACGGCCGACACCGCCATCCATGCCGCCCTGACCGGGCACCTGGTGCTGACAACTGTGCACACGGAAACCGCCGCGGCCGCCGTTCCACGCTTGCTCGACCTCGGCGTCGAGGGATTTCTGCTGCAGTCGACGCTGCGTGGAATTGTGGCCCAGCGTCTCGTGCGCGTGCTTTGCGAGCACTGCAAGAGGCGGTTCACGCTCGACCGCGCCGCCATGGCGGCAAATCCGGACTATGCCGCGCTCGGCTTTGCCGAGGGGGAGAGTGTGTTCGAGCCGGTCGGCTGCGAGCGTTGCGGGGGTACCGGCTACCGCGGCCGGCGCGGTGTCTTCGAAATTCTGGAGGTGACGCCGGCCGTGCGGCGCCTGATCCGCAACGACAGCGATTCCGGCACGATCGAGCAGGCCGCGCGCGCCGAGGGTTTGACGACAATGATCGACGATGCCGTCGGGCAGTGTCGGGCGGGCCTTACCTCGACGGCCGAGGTCCTGCGCGTCACCACGGTACGATAGGCATGGCGAGCTTTCGCTATCAGGCCATGACGGCCAAAGGGGAGCTGGTGAGCGGCTCGCTCGATGCGCCGAGCGCCACCGAAGTCGCCCGCCGCATCGAATACCTCGGCCTGGTGCCAATCGACATGCGCCCGGAACAGGCCGCCGGCACAGGCGCGTCAAGCCTCGCCGCTGTCTGGTCCGAGTTGACGATCGGCCGGCCCGGGGCCGAGGACATCACGCTGTTTTCGCGCGATCTTGCCTTGATCCTCAGCGCCGGCGCGCGGCTCGACGATGCCCTCGAATTGCTTTTATCGGATGAGACCTTCGGGCGCCTGAAGTCGGTCATCGGCTCGGTCCGCGCGGCGGTCCTGTCCGGCGAGACCTTTGCCGATGCGCTCGCCAAGCGCGGCGACCTCTTTCCGCCGATGTATGTGTCGCTGGTGCGCGTCGGCGAGGCCTCGGGCACCTTGACCGCGGTCCTCGATGCCTTGGCCGAGGAACGCCAGCGCACTGCCGCCCTCAAGCGCAAGGTCATCGATGCCTTGAGCTATCCGGCCTTCGTTCTGTGCGCGGCAAGCGCCGTGCTCGTCTTTTTCATCGGCTTTGTCCTGCCGCAGTTCGGCAGCGTCCTGCGCGATTTCGGCGCCAAGCTCGATCCGATCGTGCGCACCCTGCTCGGCGTCTCCGATTTCCTGCGCGCCAATGCGACCGAAATCATTGCCGGCGTGGCGGTCTGCCTGGCGCTGTTGTGGCTTGCCCTGCGCTCGCCTTCAACCCGCAGGAGGTTGATCGCGTTCTTCCTGCAATTGCCGGTCATCCGGGGATTTGCGGCGAGCTACGCGACGGCTCTGTTTTGCCGCAATCTCGGCGTTCTGCTCGGCAATGGCGTCGGCGTCACCACGGCGCTGCGGATGCTGGTCGATACGATGCAGGCAAGCGGCAGCCGGGCGGCATGGGAGAAGGTCGCCGAACGCGTCCGCCAGGGCGGCAAGCTCGCCGAGGCCCTGGCGGCGGTCAAAGGGCTTTCCACCGTCGCCATACGCATGTTACGTTTGGGCGAGGAGACGGGTCAGCTGGCGGCGCTGGCGCTGAAGGTGGCGGACCTGTTCGAGAAGAAGCTGGAGCGCGGCCTCGACAAGTTCGTTGGCGTCGTCGGCCCGGCAGCAATCCTCACCATCAGCGTCATCGTCGGGGGGCTTATCGTGTCGATCATGACGTCGCTCCTGTCGATCACACAGCTTGTCAACTAGGGAACCGCCAAGCGGGGGATGTGCGGATGGCGTTGCTGACCAAGCTTGCGAAATCAAGGGTGACGCGACGAGATCTTCTCGCCCCGTCTGGCGAGGAGGGCTTCACCCTCATCGAAATCCTCGTCGTGATCGCCATCATCGGGCTCGTGGTGAGTCTCGTTGGCCCTCGCGTCCTCACCTACCTGTCGGATTCCAAGATGAAGGCGGCCCGCATCCAGATCGACGGCTTTACTGCCGCCCTCGACCTTTTCTACCTCGACAACAGCCGCTACCCGACAACGAGCGAAGGCCTGCCTGCGCTCGTCCAGAAACCCAACAACACGGTGGCCTGGAACGGGCCTTACCTCAAAGGCGGAATCGTCCCGAATGACCCGTGGGGCAATGCTTATGTCTACCGGTCGCCCGGCGAACACGGCCAATATGACATCTACTCGCTAGGCGCGGAGGGGCGCGAAGGTGGAACCGGAACTGCAGCCATCATCACGAGCTGGCAGCGCTGACCGGCGCCGCGAGGCCGGCTTCACGCTGGTCGAAATGGTCGCGCTTTTGGCGATCTTCGGCCTCCTCGTCTCGGTGGCACTGCCGGGCTTGTCGTCATCGACCTCCCATCCCAAGCTTGAGGCCTTGGCGCTCTCGGCTGCGGCCATTTTCGAGGCCGACCACTACGCGGCGATGCGCCGCCACGCCGATGTCGCCTCCATTGTCGATGCCCGGACCCGAACCATCGGCTCGGGCTCCAGCCATCGGGCGTTGCAGATACCCGCGGACGTGTCTTTCGACACGCTGCTGGCCAAGCGCTGTCTCGGCACGGAGACCAAGAGCGTCGTCGTCTTCCTGCCGAACGGCATGTCGTGTGGGGGCGTCGTGGCGCTGAGCCGCGGCGGTGTCGGATTTGATATCCGTGTGAACTGGCTGACGGGGGGCACCGAGATTGTGCCGCGAGCGCCGAGCTGACGATTCAGGTCGCGAGGGCGGCTTCACCCTGCTCGAAGTGCTTCTGGCGCTGGCGGTGACGGGCGCTATTCTCGGTGCAATCGGATCGGTTTTTGCGGTCACCATGAAGGGTATCGGCTCGGCCGATGACCGCATTGCGCTGACCGAGGCGAGCCGGCAGTTCCTTGCCGACCTGCCTCATCGCGACAAGCTCATTTCTGGAGTCTCGACGGGCCGATCCATGGGCTTCTCGTGGCGGCTCGAGGTCGGGACGAAGCCGCGCCCTGCGAAGGATCAACGCGTCGCGCTTTGGGTACCGGTGGCCACGACCTTGAGCGTGCTGTCACCGGGCGGCCGCCGCCTTCGGCTCGAGACGGTCCGTCTTGTGCCAGTGGAGAAGCGACAGTGACCGAGGGCGGCGCATTGCGAAGGCATCGAGCCGGCCTCGGGGAGGCGGGTTTCACCCTGATCGAGGCGATCGTGGCCCTGGCGATCGGTGGCTTCGTGATCGCCGCGCTCGCCAGTGTTGTTGGCCAGTGGCTGGGCAGCTGGGATCGCGGCTCCGGCACGCTGCAACGGGCCGAGCTGACAAGCGCCGGCCTCGACCGGATCGTGACCGACCTCGCTTCCGCCGAGCTCATTCCGGCAAACGATCTCGGCACCACCGCGCTGTTCGAGGGAACCGAGCGCTCGGTGCTCTTCGCGCGGCGGGCCGTCGCGATCGGCGGGGCGCGCGGATTGCAACTCGTTCGCCTTGCTCAAACGGGCGATTCCAATGCCACATTGCTGCGCAGTCAGGCGCCGTTGGGGTTCCCTCCGGCACTTGCCGCTCCGATCGATCGTGAGCCGGTCGTGCTCCTGCGTGCGCCCTACCGAACGGTCTTTGCCTATGCCGGCGATGACGGCGTTTGGAAGAGCACCTGGACGAAGGCGACACGATTGCCGCGCGCCGTGCGCATCAGTGTCGTCGATGGCGCCGGGCGGGCGCCCGTCTTCTCGACGACAGTCAGGGTGCATGTCGATGCCGCTCCCGCCTGTGCCGCAGCGCGGAACATGGCCGAATGCGTGTCGCTCATGGACGGCACGCCCGTAGCGGCACCGCCGCCCGCGCCAAAGCCTGACGAATCGCCGCAATGAGCCGGGGGTCCGATATCGCTGATGCCCCGCGCGACGCGGGCACGGTGATCATCGCCGTTTTGTGGCTCTTGGGCCTGCTCAGTTTCGTCACGGCCGCCATGGCGGTTTATACGACCAACACGCTTTCGGCCGTCGACGTCTATGGCGACCGCGCCCGGGCGGATGCCGTGATTGCCGGGGGCGTCGAGCTTGCGGTCTGGCAGCTTCTCACCACCGAAAAGCCGCTGCAGGGAAGTTCCTCCGGAACGATCGGGGACGCCAGGGTCGCCTTCGACTACCGCGACGAGACCGCTCGCATCGATGTCAATGCCGCCGCGCCCGAGCTCCTGGCCGGGCTTTTCACCTCGCTCGGCGCCCGCGACAACGAGGCAGACGCCTACGCCCAACGCATCGTCGAAGTGCGCGAGCCGAGCCAGGCCGAGGCTGCGCAGGCAGCACAGGCTGGGGCCGGCCCGCCCCGCAAGCGGTTCGTCGATGTGGCGCAGCTAGATCAGGTGCAGGGCCTCCCCGAGGCGCTCATTGCCCGCGCCAAGCCATTTCTTACCGTCTACAGCGCCCGCGCCGAGATCAATCCGCGCATCTGCGCGCCGGAGATCCTGGCAGCGCTGCCGGGCATGACCCGCGAGCGGGTGCGCACCGCGCTCGCGCTGCGCGCCCGCAACTCCTCGGATCATGATGCTTGGGCCGACGCGCTCGGAGAGGCCGCCAAGTTCACCACCGACGATCCGGGGAGGTCGGCGCGTCTGCGGGTCAAGGCGGATCTGCGCGATGGCTTCACGGCGACCTCGGAAATTGTCATTGTACGGTTCGACGACGATGCCGAGCCCTACCGCGTCCTGGCGTGGGAGGATGACGTCGACCTCTACTCGCCGGCGGGAGCCACGAAGCGATGACGATCCTGCAGCGGATCATCACGCCATGGTCGGCCTTTCTCGACACGGTGGCGGGTGCCGTCGCCGTCCTCGTGGCGCGCCACGCCGCCAAGCGCCGCGTCCGCCTCGTCGAGACGCCCGGCCGCGACCTCGCCGTCTATCTGGAGGGCGCACAGAATCAGTCGCCGCTCGGACGCATCAGCCTGGCCAAAACAGACGACCCGCAGTCGCGCGGCCTCGACAGGCTTTTGCGCGGCAGTCATGCCACTATACAGCTCGATCCGCGCCGTTTCGTTTTTCGCACTCTTGAACTGCCGCGCCGCGCGACCGACTTTTTGGCGGCGATCGTGCGCACGCAGATCGATCGGCTGACTCCCTGGCAACCGGAGCAGGCGGTTTTCGGCTGGAGCGAGCCGTCGGGCGACGGCGACGGGGACAAGGTGGCGCTTTCGATCGCGGCGACCGACCGGAGCTTGATCGCGCCGATCCTCCAGGCCGTCCAGGACCGAGGAGCCGGTATCGTCGTGGCACGCGTCGCACCGCCGAATGGGTCAGGCGACGCCAGCATCGTGGTTGCCGAAATTTCAGCGGCGGCGTTCAACGTCGCCTTCTGGCGGCGTCAACTCGCACGGCTCAGTCTTGCCGCCGCGCTGATCGTCATCGCGGCGGTAGTCCACCACTCGATGGCGGTCCATCGCCTGCACCGCAAATACGAGCTGTTGACGGCAGCAATCGCCGAGAAGCGTGCGTTGCTCACGCAACTGTCGAAGACCGACGATCCGGGGAATTCCGCCCGCCGGGTTCTCGTCCAGCGCAAGCACGACATGCCTTTTGTCACGCTGGCGATCGAGGCGCTTTCCGGCATCTTGCCGGACGACACGTATCTGACGGAGCTGCAGGTGGAGGGCGCGCAGCTGCGCCTCGTCGGCTTGACGGCCGATGCGCCGACCTTGGTCCGGCTGATCGAGAAATCGAATCTGTTCACGAGCGCCACCTTCTTCGCACCGACGACGCGGCTGCCCGAAGACCCGGGCGACCGCTTCAACATCGAGGCCGTGATTCGCCCCAATGCCGGAGGCGGGCCATGACGTCGCGCCGCACGCTGACGCGCGGACAGATGCTGGCGCTCGCAACCTATGTCGTAGGGCTTCTCGGCACGCTCGCAGTCGTATGGCTTGCATCGGCCAATGTGGCGGCACGACGGGCCAACATTCAGGATCAGAGGGACGCACTGGCGCGCCTCGATGCCCGCATCGCCACGCTGAACATTCGGGGCGGCGCACCGGCGGGCGTGCCGGTGAACCCGTTCCTCGACGGCGACACGGTGACTGTCGCCGGCGCCAATCTGCAGGAGCGCGTGGTGGCCATGATCCGCAACGCCGGCGGCACTGTCACCTCATCCGAGGTCGATCTTTCCGATGCGAAGACGGCACCCCAGCGTGTTGCGCTCACGGCGAGCTGCGAACTCGAGCAAGACGTCCTGCAGCAGCTCCTTTACGACATCGAAGCCGGTACGCCCTTCCTCTATCTCGACCAGATCGTCATCCAATCCGATCGTCCGGACGCTCGCAGCGCGGCCGGAGGCGCCGGACCGGCCCCGGGCCACCTGCGGGTGTCGCTGACGGTCTCAGGCTATTGGCGCGGCACGACATGATCGGCTTGGGCGCACCATCCGCGAAATTTCCGGCCTGTCTTGCCCGCCTGGTGATTGCCATCAGTCTGGCGCTGGGGCCTTGTGTGCTGCTCGGCGGCCCTGCGCTAGGCGACACGGGCGCCGGTCCCCCGCCTGCCGGCAAGAAGGCGCAGGTCGAGCCGGAAGGCTTGGGCAACCCTCTGGCGCGCGTTCGCCTCGATGATTTGAAAGAGACACGCGAGCGGCCCTTGTTCCTGCCGTCACGCCGCCCGCCGGCTCCGCCGCCTCCGCCTCCGGTGGTTGTCGCACCGCCGCCCCCGCCGCCGCCACCCCCGCCTCCTCCGCCTCCTCCTGAGCCGCCCAATCTGACCCTCGTCGGGATCATCGCTTCGGTCGATGGCACGGGTGTCGCGGTGCTTGTGGATCAGACCAATCGCGATCTCGTCCGGCTGCGCCTCGGCGAGGGCCACCGTGGCTGGCTCCTCGACCAGATCAAGGGACGCACGGTAGTCCTGCGCAAGGATTCACGCTTCGTCAGTCTGTCGATGCCGCTGCCCGGCAAGAACCTGCAACCCGACAATCTCTAGACGAGCGATTCCATGCGGCGATGCTTGTCATCCTGGAAGCGACCCAGGCGGCGCTTCGCGATCGGGTGCCAGATCACGGCTCTCCGCTTCGCCGTCGCTGGGACGGCTGCGCAACATCGCTTCGAGGCCCGCAGGCGAATGGCCCCAGGCGGCCGCAGTCTCGAGACCCGGCAAGACGTTCGGACCACGAGATCCTGATGCAGGCTCTTTTCGGGGTCGCTTCGCTCGCGGTGCTGGTCGTCCTTCTGGCGGCCGTGGCCTTTGAGGATGTCCGCTCGCACCGGATTCCCGATCCGCTGAACGCCACGGTGCTGGCAACGGGTCTCGCTCTCTCCTGGCTGATGCCGGCGCCTGGACCCCTTGCAGCGATGATCGGCGTGCTGGCCGGAGGGGCCTTCCTGGCAATGGTTGCGATCCTGTTCCGCCGGCTGCGCGGCGTCGACGGTCTTGGCTTCGGAGATGTCAAATTCCTCGCCGCCGCCGGTGCCTGGGTCGGCTGGCACGGCTTGCCGCCCGTCGTCCTGATTGCTTCTGTTTCCGCGCTTTGCCTCGCCGGGGCCCAGCGCCTGGCGCGGGGACGGTTTGACCCGCAAACCCGGATGGCCTTCGGCCCCCATCTTGGCCTTGCGACGCTCGTCGTCTGGACAGCGCAGGCGTTCGGGGCCGCGACGGCCGGCGTTGGCTAGATTGGCGCGGGCCCCTCCGGGCATTGACCGCACGGCAGGGATATTCGTCCAATTCGCGACGAGCCTCTTCCTTCTTGCCGAGCGCCGGGCGGACCGTTATAGCAACGCCTTCCGGCAAGTGGCCGGACCGCGCTCCCATCGTCTAGCGGTCCAGGACGTCGCCCTCTCACGGCGAAAACAGGGGTTCGAGTCCCCTTGGGAGCGCCAATAAAATCAACTACTTAGGAGCCGGATCCGAAGCAAGTTGTCGCGCGTACGGAAAATATACGGAAAACACGTAGCTGAATTGCGGCGAACGGCGGCGGGTAAGGGCCCACGCTGGGAAGCGTGAAAAGCCATCACAGCAAATGTGCAAACCCCGGGCGAAGGCCAATTGCCTTCACCGTTGCCGACGAGAGGGCGCCTTCGGTCACCTCGGCGTCATCATCGGGCGGGATTGAATCCTGCACGATGGCGAGCGCGTTCTCTGCCGTGTCCGTCAGGACGGCGTAGAACAATGAGAACCGGCCACCCGCGACAGATGGATCAATGCGGGTTACGCGAACCACGTAGACCTTGAGCTTTTCATGGTCGATCATTCTGAGCCTCGTGCGAGGTCCGGACGCAATCCAGTGGAAACGAGGATCTCGCGCGTCGACCGATAGGCTTCGCTGACCCAATCGATCATTTGGTCGGGATGCTCGGGGAACTCCAACTCAACGGACGCCGAGCCGCGGTACCCGATCTCATTGAGCACAGCGAGGTAGTCAGCAAACGGCGTCGTTCCGCGGCCAGGCGGAAGATCGCCGTGGTGCTCGCCGTCGCAATCCGCAATGTGAACTTGTGCGACGCGCCCCGCGAGCCGCCGGATTTCCGCAGCGGGAATGCGCTGCAGCCACAGATGAGAGACATCGATCGCCGCCTGGACGTTGGCCAGCCCGACGCTGTCGAGCAGGCGCTCCATGTCATGGATTGTGGCGATGAAGGCGTGCTCGAAGGGAAGCAGCTCAATCGCTACGTCGAGGCCTCGCTCGCCCGCGTGGCGGCCGACCGTTCGGACTGCGTCGACAACAGCTTCCCACTCGCTCTGCGAGGGCAGCAACTTACGTTGGAACATGTATTCGCCCGGAACGAATAGCAAATTGCGCACCGTCCCGAGTTCTGCTCCAAGATCGATGACGCTGCATGCCCTGGCAATGTGAAAATCGCGCACCGCGGGATTGAAATCGTTGAGCCCGAGGGAGGTAGCGATAACCGAGCGGACCGGCAACCCGACTTCGCCGACTTCGTCAATCAGTCGCTCGCGTTCCCCACCCGACAGCCTGCCGGGGTCATATCCGACAAATAGGTCCAGGGCCTCGTAGCCGATCTGGCGGGCTTGGACGTGTCCGGCGTGCCCGGCGAACTTTGATCCGTGCCACGCCGAATCGATGAGCCCGATTTCCCAAATTCGCCCGCTGTTGGCCTCCGGATTATTCACTGATCAACTCTCGGTAGCACAGGAGGTAGGAAATAGCTCAACATCTCAGACCGTCTTCAAATTTTCCGCCGATGTCTTGCGCCGCTTTTCGTCGGTGACGAGTTCATAGAAGAGCTTCTGGCCCTCCCTCAAGGCGGTCATCCCCGCTCGCTCCACCGCGGAGATATGAACGAACACGTCCTTGCCGCCGCCGTCCGGCTGGATGAAGCCGTAGCCCTTCTCAGCGTTGAACCACTTCACGGTGCCGGTTGCCATTGCCGGGTCCCCAGCTTGAGGGTTGGGCGGATATAGCGTGCTTCGCGTGCCTATAGGAAGCGCCGGGGCACCCGCGTCCTTCACCGTCGCCTCGACTTTGGACCAGCGAAAGACTTCTTTCGCGTCGTCCATCTGCCGCACGATCACAAGGTCATGCGGATCGAGGAAATCGAAACTG
>JAFAME010000262.1 GCA_019233695.1 Methylobacteriaceae bacterium | reverse complement strand
GCTACAAGCCGAAGTCCGCTCGTCAAGCTGCTCGAAGCCGTCGCGCGCCGCCCGGCCGGGACGGCGGTCGGGAGGGCGGGGCTATCGAGAGGCGTCATGTGCCCGTCCCCGATAGACGCGTCGTGCTACGAAGGTGCCCGCGGAGATCCGCGAACGCCGATACCGGAAGCGAGCGTTTCATGCCACATCCAATATACGTCTTCGACGCCTACGGCACCCTCTTCGACGTCCACTCCGCCGTGGCGCGCCATCGCGATGCGATCGGGCCACGGGCTGATCGGCTCTCGGAAACATGGCGTCGAAAGCAGCTCGAATATACCTGGGTGCGCTCGCTTGCAGGCATCTACCGCGACTTCTGGTCGTGCACGCGAGACGCGCTCGACTTTGCGGCAGCCGACGCCGGCGGCATCCCGGCCGACACACGCGCGAAGCTGCTGTCGGCCTACGAAAGCCTCGGTGCCTATGCGGACGCTCAGCCGGCGCTTGCTGCTCTCAAGGCGCAAGGCGCAAGGACGGCCATTCTGTCAAATGGCACGCCTCATATGCTCAACGTGGCGGTCCGGTCCGCCAGCCTCGGTGAGTACCTCGACGCTATCCTCTCGGTCGACGGGATCCACATCTACAAGACGGATCCGCGCGCCTATCGCCTCGTGACCGACCGTTTCCAGTGCGGACGTGAGGCGGTGTCCTTTCAATCTTCTAATCGATGGGACGTGGCAGGCGCGGCGACGTTCGGGTTTCGCGCCGTATGGATCAACCGGAGCGGCGCGCCCGACGAATACCTGGATGCACCACCGGCCTTGGTTGTTTCCGGGCTGGCAGACCTGATCGCGCAGGCGTGATGCCGGCGGACGGCACCGCGAAAGCCGTCACTGCGCCGACCACAGCTCCTTCAGCGGGCCGGTCTTGCCATGCACGGGATCGTGCGGGGGCAGGGGGACTTTGCGGATGTGGTCGATGGCCGCCTCATGCCTTGCCGTGTCGGCCTCGTCAGCGCGGATGAGGTCCCAGTCGTGGCCGCCGGGATAAGCGCCGACGACGAGAAAATCGGATGACGCAGAAAGCCGCTTGTGGCCGGTGCCGGCCGGCAGCACGACGACGTCTCCCGCGCAAAGGTCGAAATCCCGGCCCTCCTCGCCGCCGAGCCGAACGCGGCCATGGCCCCTTGCGATGCCGAGGACTTCGTGAGAAATCGAATGATAGTGGTGGAACGGATAGATGCCGTCGCGCCAGCTGTTCGTCCAATCGTTCCGGGCAAAGCTCCTTTCGAAAGCCGCGGCCGGATCCGTCGGATCGGGAGCAATGGCGCCGCGATAGAGGATCACCGGGAGAGGATTGTTGGGGACCTTGCCGTCGTCCGAAAAAACGGCGGTTTCGACGTGCTCCTTGACCGCGGCTGCCATGGGCTTCCTCCCATCCGGGCGCACATTCAGGCGGCGCGATGCTTCCAGGCGTGCCCGATGCGTGTCAATGCGCATCGCGATGACGCGTTCCGTTCCCGCTCGTCCACGCGCCGCCGGGGCGCGGTGGCAAGGATATCAAAAATGCAGGTGCGCTGCAGCAAATCACCTGATCGTGCATCGCCGAGGACGGACATCGACGCTATCTCCCGTCGCAGAAATCGGGGCGCCTGGAACAAACGCAGGAACGCGGCGGTATGAAGACTGCGACGCATGGCCTCGTTTTGTCTGCTGTGCTCGTCGGCTTGGCTTTCCTCATCGCCCCCGCCGAGGCGCAGGATCTCGTCAGGGAGGACCTGCGCATTCCGGTGGAGGCAGCCGCGCCGCAGGGGCTCGAAGCGCTGCTGGTCAAGCCGGCCGGACCCGGGCGCCGGCCGCTGGCGCTGATCAACCATGCAGCCACTCGCGGCACCGAGGACCTTTCTCAGCTGACGGCGCGCCAGATGCTGCCCGAGCTCGAAGTCTTCGCCCGCCGCGGCTGGGCGGCGGTCACGGTGATGCGGCGGGGCTATGGAAGCTCGGGAGGCATGTGGGCCGAAAGCTACGGACCGTGTACGAGCCCGGACTATCTGTCGTCGATCTCAGAAGCGGCGGCCGATCTGCGGGCGGCAGTCGCAGCGCTCTCGACACGTCCCGACATCGACGCGTCGCGTATCATAAGCGTCGGGGCCTCTTCGGGCGGGTTCGCCACGGTCGCGCTGACGGCCGATCCGCCGCCGGGCCTCGTCGCAGGCATCAGCTTTGCCGGGGCCCGGGGCTCGCCGTCGAGCGACCACGTATGCAATCCCGACGCGCTCGTTGCGACCTTCAAGTCCTTGGGCGAACGGTCACGCGTGCCGATGCTCTGGGTGTTTGCGGAAAACGATCACTTCTTCAGTCCGGCGCTCGCCGAGAGAATGCGTCAGGCCTTCGTTGCCGGAGGTGGCAATGTCACGTTCGTCGAAACGCCGGCCTTCGGCGATGATGGCCATTTCCTGTTCTCTCCAGCCGGCATGCCGATCTGGGCGCCGATCGTCGACCGGTTCCTCGAGAAGGTGGACCTGAAGCTCTTGGCAAACCCCCTGCCATCGCCGCCGGTGCCGGCTCTGCCTCCGCCACCGGGGCTTGACGCGCAGGGGGTGCAGGCGTTCCGGCAATATCTCGAAGGCGCACCTCACAAGGCATTTGCAATAGCCTCCGACGGCTCCTTCGGCTGGCGCACAGCGCGCCGGACCGAGCAGGAGGCGCGACGCAATGCCATGGACAATTGCGGCAACAATGGTGCCACCGACTGCCGTGTAGTGGCAGTCGACGATGCCCGCGTCGAAAGATGAAGGCTGTCGCCGCTTACTCCGCCGCGGCGACGCGCATCGGATTGTTGGGATGCGTGGTCCAGTTGGCGTAGCCGGACCGGATCGGCTCGCCGGTGCGCGGATCGACGCCTTCGGTCAGCGGCACAAGGGTGATGCAGTCTTCAACCGGGCAGACCTCGACACACAGGTTGCAGCCGACACATTCTTCATCCTTGACGACGAACTGGCGCTTGCCGTTGACCACGGTGGCGATCGCCTGGTGCGAGGTGTCCTCGCACACGATATGGCAGCGCCCGCATTTGATGCACAGATCCTGGTCGATGCGCGCCTTCACCACGTAGTTCAGGTTCAGATACTGCCAGTCGGTGACGTTGCCGACCGCTCGCCCCCGGAAATCCTCGATCGTCTCATAGCCCTTGGCGAGCATCCAGGTCTTCAGGCCCGAGATCATCTCATCGATGATCTTGAAGCCGTAGGTCATGGCGGCCGTGCAGACCTGCACGGTTCCCGCGCCCATGGCGATGAACTCGGCCGCGTCGCGCCAGGTGGTGATGCCGCCGATGGCGGAGATCGGCAGCCCGCTGGTCTCGCGGTCGCGGGCAATCTCGGCGACCATGCACAGCGCGATGGGCTTGACGGCAGGCCCGCAATAGCCGCCGTGTGTGCCCTTGCCGTCGACATGCGGCGAGGGCGCCATCCGGTCGAGATCGACGCCCATGATCGAGGAGATCGTGTTGATGAGCGACACGGCGTCCGCTCCGCCCTTCCTGGCGGCGCGCGCCGGGTAGCGGATGTCGGTGATGTTGGGCGTGAGCTTGACGATGACCGGCATGCGCGTATGCGCCTTGCACCAGCGCGCTACCATCTCGATGTATTCGGGCACTTGGCCGACGGCCGAGCCCATGCCGCGCTCCGACATGCCGTGCGGGCAGCCGAAGTTGAGCTCGATGCCGTCCGCCTCCGTCTCCTCGACACGGGCGAGGATGTTCTTCCAGTTGCTCTCCTCGCAGGGCACCATCAGCGACACGACGATGGCCCGATCGGGCCAGTCGCGCTTCACCTTCTTGATTTCCTGCAGGTTGATGTCGAGCGGGCGGTCGGTGATGAGCTCGATGTTGTTGAAGCCGAGCAGCCGGCGGTCGGGGCCGTGGATGGCGCCATAGCGGGCCCCATTGACATTGATGATGTGCGGGTCCTCGCCGAGCGTCTTCCACACGACTCCACCCCACCCCGCTTTCAGGGCCCGCACGACATTGGTTTCGCGGTCGGTCGGCGGGGCCGAGGCAAGCCAGAAGGGGTTCGGGGACTTGATGCCGAGAAATTCGGTACGCAGATCGACCATCGATTGCCCTCCGCGGCCTAAGCCGCCTTCGCCATGCCGAGTGCGCGATCGATCGATAGCGCGGCCTGCTTGCCATCCTCGACCGCACTGACCGTCAGATCGCTTCCCCCCGCCACGCAATCGCCGCCCGCCCAGACGCCACTGAGCGAGGTGCGGCGTTCGGTGTCGACCGCAATCCGGCCGCCATCGAGCGCCAACACTTCGATGCCGCCGAAGGCGTCGGCCACCAGTTTTTGGCCGATCGCCGTCAGCACCATGTCGGCGTCGAGCGTGAATGTCTCGCCCGTTCTCTCGGGGCGGCCGCCGGTATCGCGCGTGCGTTCGAAGGTAATCCCGGTCAGCCGCCCGTCCGCGCCGTTCAAGGCCTTCGGCGTCGCCCGGTGACGGATCAGGACGCCGGTCGTCTGGGCAAGCTCCTGCTCGTATTCGGACGCCTTCATCTGGTCGGGCGCGCCGCGATAGACGATCGTCACCTCCTCGGCACCGAGGAGCTTCGATTGAACGGCCGCATCGATGGCCGTCATGCCGCCGCCCACGACCACGACGCGCCGCCCGACCGGCAGCCGCGAAAGGTCCGGTGCCTGGCGCAGTTCGGCGATATATTCGACCGCATCCGCGACACCGCTCGGGGCGCCATCGAGTCCAAGTTTGTTGACCCCCGCAAGGCCGAGGCCAAGAAACACGGCGTCATTTTGGCGGCGCAATCCGGCAAGGTCGATGTCGCGCCCAAGCTCCTGGCCGAACTTGATCTCGATGCCGCCGATGGAAAGGATGAAGTCGACCTCCCGCTGCGCGAAGTTCTCGGGGGTCTTGTACGCGGCGATCCCGAATTCGTTGAGGCCTCCAGGCTTCGTCTTGGCTTCGTAGACCGTTACCAAGTGTCCGAGCATCGCCAGCCGGTGAGCGCAGGAAAGCCCTGCCGGCCCGGCGCCGACGACCGCCACGTGTCTGCCGGTCGCCGGCGCGCGCGTGAACGGCTGGCGTCCGGTCGCCATCAAGGCATCGGTCGCATGGCGCTGCAAGAGCCCGATCTTGACCGCCTTTCCCTCCGCATACTCGCGCACGCATGCCTCTTCGCACAGCGTCTCGGTCGGGCAGACGCGGGCGCACATGCCGCCAAAGATGTTCGCGCGGAGAATGGTCTCGGCGGCGCCGATGTCGTTCTCGGCCGTGATCTGACGGATGAAGAGCGGAATGTCGATCGAGGTCGGGCAGGCCTTCTGGCACGGCGCCTCGTAGCAGAAATAGCACCGATCCGCCTCGACCAGCGCTTCGTGTCGCGTCAGCGGCGGGTGGAGGTCGGCAAACGCTTCCGCGTAGGCCTCGGGCGGCAGGCGGCCGGCCGCGATACCTTCGGCAGGGCTGCGCGGGAAATCGGTCGTACGGCTCATCTCCCCTCCGCGAGCGCCAGCGGCGCCCAGTTTAGAGCAAATCAAGAATCTCGACTTCTGCGCAAGGGCTTGTCAAGAAAAAGTGTTGCTGACCAGCCTGGCGCCAAGATGAACGATCAAGGAGGCGCGGCCGGCGTCTGATTGCCGAACGCCTTGTTCCTGCGCGGATCAGGTGTCGCCGGCGAACGGATTGCGGCCGCGCTTCAGGGTCACTCGGATCGGCACGCCGGCGAGATCGAAGGTGCGGCGCAGGCTATTGACAAGAAACCGAATGTAGGACCGCGGCAGTTCGTCGAGCTGGTTGCCGAAAATCACGAAGTGCGGCGGGCGAGCCTTCGCTTGCGTGATGTAGCGGATTTTGATGCGCCGCCCGCTCACCGCCGGCGGTGGCGTTGCCTCGACGAGGGGAGTCAACCAGCGATTGAGCCGCCCCGTCGAGGTGCGCCTGTTCCAGGTCTCATGAGCCTGGAAGACCGCCTGCATCAGGCCGTCGATGCCGTCGCCGGTGAGACCCGAGACCGGCACCACAGGGACCCCCCGGACCTGCGGCAACAGACGATCGGCCGTCTCGCGCAATTTCGACAGGCTCGAAGCCTGGGTCTCGATGAGGTCCCATTTGTTGAGGCCGATGACCAGCGCCCGTCCCTCCCGCTCGACAAGATCGACGAGGGTCAGGTCCTGCTTCTCAAAGGGGATCGTCGCGTCGAGAAGCACGACGACCACCTCGGCGAAGCGGACGGCGCGCAATGCATCGGCTGCGGCGAGTTTCTCGATGTCGTCGACGACGCGGGCCCGCTTGCGCAGACCGGCCGTGTCGAAGAGCTTCATGGCGCGGCCGCGCCAGGTGCTGTCGACGCCGATCGAATCGCGCGTGATGCCGGCCTCCGGGCCGGTGAGGAGGCGTTCCTCGCCTAGGATGGTGTTGAGGAGCGTTGACTTGCCGCTGTTCGGCCGGCCGATGACCGCCATGCGCAAGGGCCGCGTCGGATCGAGCTCGCCCGCCTCCTCCTCCTCTTCGCCGGAGAGGCGAGGGAGGAGGCCCTCATCGTCCGGTTCAACCGTCGGAGGTTCCGTCGCTGCGGGCAGCGCCTCGCGCAGCGCATCGTAGAGGTCGGCGAGACCCTCGCCGTGCTCCGCCGAGAGCGCGATCGGGTCGCCGAGACCGAGGCTGAATGCCTCGTAGGCGCCGGCCTCGCCGACCCTCCCCTCCGCCTTGTTCGCAACCACGACGACCGGCTTGCCGGCGCGCCGCACCAGATCGGCAAAATGCCGGTCGACGGGCGTCAACCCGGCGCGAGCATCAATCAGAAACAGGATCGCGTCGCTCGCACCGATCGCCGCCTCGGTCTGGGCCCGCATGCGGCCGACGAGCGACTCCCCATCGCCCTCTTCGAGCCCTGCCGTGTCGATGATCGTGAAGGCAAGATCGCCGAGCCTGGCGTCGCCGGCGCGCCGGTCACGCGTCACACCCGGCCGATCGTCAACCAGCGCCAGACGCTTGCCGACCAGCCGATTGAAGAGCGTGGATTTGCCGACGTTGGGTCGCCCGATGATGGCGACAGTAAACGACATGGCGCCTTTAGCCGGTCGCAGCTTTTGCTCCGCGCACCAAGCCGAGCAGTGCGTCGGCGCGCTTGCGAAGATCGGCTGGGGTTTCCGGGTCGACCTCGATCATGTCGAGCCAGCGGCCGGCCGCCTCCGTGTCGTTCACCTTGAGCGCGCTCAAGGCGAGAAGCTCGCGTGCGGTGTGCCTGAACGCGCCGCCTGCCGCGGCGAGCGGCTCGAGCCGGTTGCGGATATCGCGCGGGTCGGCGGTGTCCATGAGCAGCATGGCCGCCCGAAGCCGGGCGATTTCCTGGAAGGTCGATCCAATCGAGGCGTCAGCAGCCAGCGCGTCGAACGCCTTGGCGCCCGCGACAGGATCGGACTTTCCCGCTTCCGCCGCCAGTCGCAGGCGCGCCAGCGTACGATAGCCCGAGGGCGCCTTGGCGACGAGCCGGTCGAGCTCGGCCTGGGCCTCGCCGCCCTTGCCGGCGCGGGCGAGTTCCAACGCCTTCTCGTAGTGAGCGCTCGCCGATTGGGCCATTCGCACCTGCCAATACTGATAGGCGCGCCAACCTGCCGTCGCCAGAACGATGATCAGCGCGATGCCGATGAGCAGCGACTGATATTTCTTCCAGAACTCAATTGCCTTGTCGCGGCGGACGTCTTCGTCCACTTCACGAAAAATGTCGGTCATGGCGGCTGATCTCTTGGGCTATCGCCAGATTGCATCCCTCTCGCGGGTGCGATTAGCACGACCGGGCCGGCCTGTCATATTAAGTTCGCCGGCCGCTCGGCGGCGCTCGCAACGCGTTCCCAATAATCCCGTGGCTCTCGCCGAAATCGGGGCATGACAAGGCCCGATGCGGCGGCAGCGGCGCAGCCGCTCCACAAGCCGGCGGCAAGCGTTCGGGCACTGACGTGTGTTCCGAGGGCCGCGCCAGAACCCTTTGCTCGATGAGGCGGCCGCGGGCTCCTCCCTGCGGCCCGCGGCCGCCCTGTCCCGTCCGGTCAAGGGCAAGTCGCGCCGCCGGAGATCAATTCGACGCGTCGTTGCCTTGCCACGGCCGTTAGGCGACGGGAACAGCCACGAATCGCGTCTGATCGCCAGACTGGATGCGCATCAGAGCCATGGTCTTGTGCTCCGACCTGACGGTGTGCAGGTCCTCGAGCACCTGCTGCGGGGTCGATACCTTCTGTCCGTTCACGTCGAGGATCACGTCCCCGCGCTTGATGCCCCTCTCGGAAGCAACGCCCGACGGATCGACCTCGGTGACCACGACGCCGGAAGAGGCGGCATGCGTCATATCGCCAGAGGGAGCCAGCGTCATGCCGAGATGCGGCAACGCGTTGGAGCCGCTGCTGCCCATATCCGGCTGGGCGGTCTTTGTCCCGGGGAGCGTGTCGAGCGTGAGGTCGACGGACTTGGTCTCTCCCTTGCGGACGTAGGTGAGCGTGACCTTGGTTCCCGGCTGCAACATGCTGATGCGCCTGGCAAGATCACGGGCATCAAGGACCGCCTTGCCGTCGACCGAGGTGATGACGTCGCCCGACGCCAGCCCTGCCTTGGCGGCCGGCCGATCCGGCTGGGCCTGATCGACCAGGGCGCCATGCATATCCGTCATTCCGAGGGCTTCGGCAATGCCCTGGGTGACCGGCTGGATCTGCACGCCGATGGCACCGCGCGTGACGGAGCCCTTGTCCTTGAGCGCAGTGAACACCGACTGGACCGTGTCGGCCGGGATAGCGAAGCCAATCCCGACGCTGCCGCCGCTCGGCGAATAGATCGCCGTATTGACGCCGACGACCTCGCCCTTCGCGTTGAAGGTCGGGCCACCGGAGTTGCCGCGGTTCACCGGCGCGTCGATCTGCATGAAGTTGTCGTATGGGCCGGCCCCGATGTCGCGGCCGTTCGCCGAAACGATGCCGGCCGTGGCCGTGTCGCCGAGACCGAAGGGGTTCCCCATGGCGATCACCCAATCGCCGACTCGCGGTGGCTGCACGGCGAACCGGACATAGGGAAAATCCTTGCCGTCGACCTTGAGCAGGGCGAGGTCAGTCTGCGGATCCTTGCCGACGATCTTGGCGCTCAGCGTGCGCCCGTCGCCCGTCACGACGTCGACCTGCGTTGCGTTGTCGACGACATGGTTGTTGGTGATGATGTAGCCGTCGTCGGTCACGAAGAAGCCGGAGCCTTCGGCGCGCACCACGGCGTTCGGCTGCGGGATGACGTTCTGCTGCCCGAAGTTGCGGAACTGCCGGAAGAACTGGCCGAACGGCAGGTCGAACTGCTGCTGGCCATTGTTGGCGCCGTCATTGAACACAAGGTTCTGCGGCATTTCCTTCGAGCGCACCTTCACCGAAACGACGGCGGGTGTCACCTGCTGAATGACGTCGGCAAACGACGGCGGAGCCTGGAAGGTCTGGCCGGCTGGCGGGACGGTTGCCGCCTGCGAGCGGGCTGGAACGACGAAATTGCCGGCGGCCGTGACGACAAGCGCAAGGCCGACGACGCCTGCGAGCAGAGTCTTGCGGCGCCGTCGCAGCAAGCCGCCGGCAATGCCGTTCAGGCTTTGATTGGTATCGAACATGATGGTCTCCCTTAAAGGTGTACCGGTGATCGCCACCTCCGAAAGAGATAGGTGTCCGACACTTACCGGAAGCCGACCGGAAGTATAACCTTTTGTAAACTTGGCGCCCCGTGCTGGGTTTGTAGGCGCGGTGGCAAATGCCTGGCGCCCGACTCGAAGTTGATGGGCTTCAGCTGCGCTGGTCGGGTGGGTTTGCTGGCACGCCAGTCTGACGTTTCCCGCCTGGCAATTGCGCCGATGCCAGGATCGCTCACTTGCGCTCTCCCGAAGCGCTGCTAGGCTCCGCCGCGAACTCGGGCCGACGGGAGCGGGCATGGCTGCAATCGACAATGTCGTGGCGAAAATCGACGCCAATCTCGATGGCGCGCTCGCCCGGCTCTTCAAGCTGGTTGAGATCCCCTCGATCTCGACCGACCCCGCACATTCCGCGGATTGCGCCCGCGCTGCCGAGTGGCTTGTTGCCGAGCTCGTGAGCCTCGGCTTCGAGGCATCGACAAAGCCGACGGCCGGGCACCCGATGGTCGTGGCGCATGCCAAGGCGCAGCGCCGCGACGTCCCGCACGTCCTCTTCTATGGCCATTACGACGTCCAGCCGGTCGATCCGTTGGATCTCTGGGAGGCGCCGCCGTTCGCGCCGCGTATCGTCGATGCGCCCGAAGGCCGGCGCGTCGTCGGGCGCGGTGCCGCCGACGACAAGGGCCAGCTCATGACCTTTGTCGAGGCCTGCCGCGCCTTCAAGGAGGACGGCGGGCTGCCGTGCGACGTGAGCATGCTCTTCGAGGGCGAGGAGGAGTGTGGTTCGCCGTCGCTTCCGGATTTCCTCGCCGCCAACAAGGCCGAGCTCAAGGCCGACCTGATGCTCGTGTGCGATACCGGCATGTGGGACCGCACCACGCCGGCCATTACGACGATGCTGCGCGGCCTCGTCGGCGAGGAGGTGATCATTCGCGGCGCCAATCGCGACCTGCATTCGGGAATCTTCGGCGGCGCCGCGGTCAACCCGATCCATGTTCTCGGCAGGATCATCGCCGATCTGCGCGATGCCAAGGGCCGCATTACCATTCCGGGCTTCTACGACGGGGTCGAGGAGCTGCCCGAGGAAGTGGCCGAACAATGGCGAAAGCTCTCCTTCAACCAGGAGGCGTTTCTCGGCGAGGTT
>JAFAME010000017.1 GCA_019233695.1 Methylobacteriaceae bacterium | reverse complement strand
GTCGCCATACGAGACGCACCGGCCTTCCGGCGTTTCGACGAAGGGCTTTGCCCGGTCTTCGATGCGGAGGCGAACCAGGTCGAAGAGCGTGGCCATCAGGCGGACTTGAGAGAGAGTGAGGCAACGGGCGCGACCGGTGTGGGCCTGCTCAGCACGAGCCGGCGCACCGCGCTTGAGGCTACGACCTCGCCCCGATCGGCGAAGGCCTCATGGTTCGCCTCGATATGATCGAGATCGTAAAGATAGTTGGCCATCAGGCCGTAGGACCTGCTTGATGAGGAAATGGCCGAAGGAGACGCCTGTGAGGCCCCTCTGCGTGTTCGAAATCGAGTAGAACACCGCAGTCCTTGCGTCCGCCGCGGCGATCGGCATGCGGGCTGCGGCAAGCACCGGGGCGATGGCGCCCGGAATATTGTTCATCAGCGCCACCTCGACGAAAATCAGAGGTTCGTCGACGAGGGCCGGATGGAAGAAAGCGTAAAGGCGGCGATCCGGCGGATCGAGGCGGGCGCGCAGCTCATTCCAGTCGGCGATGGTGTGGACCGCTTCATAGTGGATGATCTTTTCAAGAATATTGGCGGGCGTCGACCAGTCGATCCGGCGAAGCACGAGAAAGCCTCGGTTGAACCAGGACGAGAACAGATGCACGAAGTCGCGGTCGAGCGCGTCAACTGCCGGTGAGCCCTTGCCACCGGCGAGGAGATCCTCGCGCATGCGCACGAGCGCCAGCGTGCCGCCGGGCGCCAGATTGAGCCGGCGAATGAGCTCCTGCCGGCGCGGCTCGGAAACGGCGTGAAGATCGCCGGCCGTGGCAAGCCCGGGATTTTCGGTGAAAGCTTTGGCAGCCTCGACCAGCCTCGACATGTTGGGTCCGAAGCGCTCGGCAAAACCGATCAGCACCTCTCTACGCTCCGAAGGCGCGAGAGCATCATAGGCCGCCAGGATGTCGCCCGCGACGGCGACCCCCGATGCCTCCCCGCGTCGCGACAGGAGGTCATCGGCGAGGCGCAGGATCTCCGCCCGGCCGGCGCCCATCGGCCGACGCAAGCCCATGAGCGCTCGGCCGCGCTCAGCAACCGTCTGCATCAGGTCGCTGAGGAAGGAGACGTTCATCGTCAACTCCAAGCCTCGCGCTCGCACGGCACGCCAATCCTCAATAGGCGATCTTGTCCGCCTTCTTCACCCAGGCATCAAACACGGCATCCGCCTCCGCCAACGGCAGGTGCGTCGTCGCCAGCCGGCGGTGCATGGGATGCTTGGGCATTTCGTCGTAGATGAGCGCGTCGTCAAAGCCGATGTCGCTCGCCTGACCGCGGGTATTGGCGAAGACGAGCCGTTCGAGCCTTGCCCAATATATGGCGGCTAGGCACATGGGACAGGGCTCGCAGCTTGAATAGATGGTCGCCCCCGGAAGCGAGAAATCGCCGACGGCATGGCAGGCGCGACGGATGGCGGTCACCTCCGCATGGGCGGTCGGATCGAGCGCCGAGGTCACCTCGTTCCATCCTTCGGCCAGCACCTTCCCATTCTGGACGATGATGGCGCCGAAAGGTCCCCCGAACCCCGCTTCCATGCGTTCGCGCGAAAGGCGGACCGCCTCGCGCAGGAAGCGGTGATCCTCGTCGGATGAGTCGGGCAAGCAGGAAATCCTTGGTGTCGCAAGGGGAAGTTATAGCGGATTGCTCAGATCGTTGTTCATGAGGATGCGCTCTCCAAACCCCTCCCCAGCGGCTCGGCGTGGCCGACGACGCGGGCGATCGCCGGGAAATCGGCGCGAATCTTGTGGTCGAGCTTGTCGACCTCTTCGTGGACCTGATCGACCGTGAGACCAGGGTCGACCCGGCAATGATAGTTGACGACGAGCCCCGCCAAGGTCTGGCGGACGCGCACGTTGTGGACATCGCGCAGGGCGGTGTCCTCGCCGGCACGCCGGGCAAGCATGCAAGCGATCTCGTCACGCGGCTGCGGGCCGGCGTCATGCCCGGCAAGCTCTTCGATCGCAAGGGGCTCGATATGGGTCTCGACCTCGATGGTCGGTCCGAGCTCGGCTCTGATCGCGCGTTCCAGCGCCGAGGCGACGTCGTGGGCCTCGCCGAGCCGCATGCGCCCGTCGAGCTCGACATCGAGGCTCACGGACTTCCCCGCCCCGACCCCCTGCACGGTCACGTGGTGGACGGGCAGGCGATGCATGGCCGAGATCAACAGCACTTTCTCGAGGACGGTTTCGTCATCGAGCGCTTTCGGGTTGACGTTGACCGTCACGGACGCCTCAGGAAGGTCGGCAGAGATCGCCGCAGCGACGCTATCCTTGATGGCGCCGACCCGTTCGAGCGGCAGCGTCCGGGCCACCGAGATGGCGATATCGCCGACCACCTGCGCGCCGGTCGGCCGCAGGCGCAATTGGTCGACTCCTTCGACGCCTGGAAGGCCCTCGACCACCGCCCGGATGCGGCCGGACATACCTTCAGGCGCCGTATCGACGAGCGTGCTGATGGTGCGCTGCCCGAGGCGGTAGCCTGCGATGGCGATGAACATCGCAACTCCAATCGCGGCAACGGCGTCGCCCTCCGGATGGCCGAAGCGCGCTGCGATGAGCCCGATGAGCACCAGGGTCGATGAGACGAGATCGCTCGAAAAATGCAGGGCGTCGGCGGCGAGCGCATCGCTTTTCGTCTGCGCCGCGATCGCGGCGAGGCTTCGCCAGCGCACCAGATCGACCGCAATCGAGACGATCAGGACGGCGAATGCCGGCCAGTTCGCCTCGATCGCGACGCCGCCTCTCATCAGCCGGCGGACGGCGAAGAACAGAACGAGAATCGAGAGGGCGAAGAGCAGGCCGGTCTCGACCAAGGCCGAAACCGCTTCGATCTTGCCGTGGCCGTAGTGATGCTCTTCGTCGGCCGGCTTGTCGGCGGCGCGCACGGCAAAATAGGTCAGTGTCGTGGCACCGGTGTCGAGAAGGCTGTGCCCCGCCTCCGACAACAGGGCGAGCGAGCCTGAGAGCAGGCCGGTCAAAAACTTGCCGAGTGTCAGGCAGGCGCTCGCCACGATCGAGGCCAGCGCGGCCGTCTCCTTGCGTCGGGCTGCCTCGCTCATCTTGACACTTCCGGTGCCGATTCAAAGCAACCGGCACCGCCGGGTTCGATCGGGTATGCCGATCGGCCAATCATGGTCGACGAGGCCCGCACGGTTTCCTCAGGCCACCGACGCCGCTTGTCTTCGAAGCGACCTGCCCGATCTATACGGCGTTCGCAAGCGCGAAGGAGGAAACATGCGCTATCTCCACACCATGATTCG
The DNA here is from genome assembly GCA_019233695.1 of Methylobacteriaceae bacterium. Taxonomy (GTDB): domain Bacteria; phylum Pseudomonadota; class Alphaproteobacteria; order Rhizobiales; family Beijerinckiaceae; genus JAFAME01. The sequence goes on along the minus strand of JAFAME010000017.1, from coordinate 560 downwards.
GGTCACCGATCTCGATTCGTCCTTGGATTTTTTCACCAGCAAGCTTGGTCTCGTGGAAACGCGGCGCGTCAACAACGACAAGGGCCGCTACACGCTCGTTTTCCTTGCCGCGCCAAAGGATCTGGAAATGGCCAAGAAGAGCCAAGCGCCGCTCGTTGAGCTTACCTACAATTGGGACCCGGAAGTCTATACGGGAGGGCGCAATTTCGGCCACCTCGCCTATCGTTGTGAGAACATCTACGAGCTCTGCGATAAGCTCATGAAGGCCGGCATCACCATCAACCGGCCGCCGCGTGACGGCAACATGGCTTTTATCCGCACGCCGGACAACATTTCCATTGAGTTGCTGCAGGAAGGCGACCCGCTGCCGCCGCAGGAACCGTGGAAATCGATGCCGAATACCGGCGTTTGGTGACCGGTCCTCGGGTGCTCAATTCCTTGCACGGGACTTCCTATCTCGGCGGCGGGAGAAGGTCGGTCTCGGCGGCGGATAAGGGGGAAGCTCGGGCTGACACGCAGCCGTTCCCTCCCCGTTTGCCAGAAGGCCAGGGAGGGGGCGC
>JAFAME010000140.1 GCA_019233695.1 Methylobacteriaceae bacterium | reverse complement strand
CCGGTCGCCAAAGTATCCAATGCTCAACTCCGCCATCGCCGATTCTCCCCGAATCAACCACAGCAGAAACAGAATCACATGCGATTCCAATCATGCAACCGCAATTCCTCCTTCAAAGATGTGTGCGCACGCTAGCCCGAAAGGGGGAAGGGAACTACCCGGCCGATCATGCTGCCGAGCACTCATCGATGCCAGCTTACCGGGCTGCGTTGATGGCTCTGACGAATTGCTTGTGTTGTCCTGCACGGCTATTGCCAGTAGCGCCGCCGACCGGCAGGCTCAGGCCTCATCAACCGCTCTTCCGATGGCCTACATCCGCGCGTTCGTCCTCGGCCTGACGGCCCTTGCATTTTACGTCCTGGGCTCGCCGGTCCAATGGCTGGCGCTCTCTCGCGGCTGGCCGCTCTCGCGCTGGATCCCCGGCTTTTTCCACCGCACCATTTGCCGGATCCTGCGCATCAACGTGCAGTTCGTCGGCCAATTCGCGCCGGTGAGCCCGCTGCTCATCGTCTCCAACCACCTGTCCTGGGTGGATATCATGACGCTGAGCACCGGCGAGCCCGTCTGTTTCCTCTCCAAGCGCGAGGTCAAATCCTGGCCGATTTTCGGCACTTTCGCCGTTCTCCAGCGCTCGGTGTTCGTCGCCCGCGACAGGCTCGCGGACCTGCCCAGGGTCAATGTCGAGATTGCCGCGCGGCTTCTCGGCGGCGACCGCATCGTGCTCTTTGCCGAATCGACCACGACGGACGGCGCCAGCCTGCTGCGCTTCCGCGCCACCCATTTCGGCGCTGCCCAGGCGCTGCTGGCCCAGGCGCCCGATGTCACCCACGTCGCCATCCAGCCCGTCGCCGTAACCTATGTGTCACGCGACGGACACACCGAAGTCGCATGGTACGGCGATATGGACATGCTGCCGCATTTGTGGCTGCTGCTGAAGGGCGGGCCGTACGATTGCACCATCCACGTGGGCGAGCCGATCCTTTTCGATCGCGCCACGGACCGCAAGGCGGCGACGCGGGCGACCGAGGCGGCGGTGGCAGGGCTTCTCGCCGCGGCGGGGCGGCTCTCGCCGGCGGCCTCGACCCCGGCACAGCCCGCCGGTATTCTCTTCAACGGCGAAAAGCCGTAAGAACGTTGCGCGGCCCGCCGTCGAGGCGGCCGCGATTCGCAGGGACCATGACGGCATTCTTCGAACCGGCCAGAGTGAATGCGGGGCGCCTGCCCGGGCCGGAACAGAACATGGAGGAGACGGCAGCGACTGCGGCAGGGCGCCGCAAGGTCCACGTCAAGTCCTACGGTTGCCAGATGAACGTCTACGACGCGGACCGCATGGTCGATGTCCTGGCGCCGCAGGGATTTTCCGAAACCGAGCGGATGGAGGATGCCGATCTCGTCATCCTCAACACCTGCCATATCCGCGAGCGGGCGACCGAAAAGGTCTTCTCGGAGCTCGGAAAAGTCCGCCTTCTGAAGGCCCGCCGGGCCGCCGCCGGCAAGACGACGACGATTGCAGTTGCCGGATGCGTCGCCCAGGCTGAGGGTGCCGAGATCCTGCGGCGGCAGGCAGCCGTCGATCTCGTCGTCGGCCCGCAAAGCTATCACCGGCTGTCGGACCTCGTGGCGCGCGCAGCAGCCGCGCCCGGCGTGGTCGACACTGATTTTCCGACCGAGGACAAGTTCGACCACCTCGCCCCGCCGGCCCCCGAGGCGATCCGCGCGCGCGGTGTCACGAGCTTCGTCACGGTGCAGGAGGGCTGCGACAAGTTCTGCAGCTTCTGCGTCGTTCCCTATACGCGCGGCGCCGAGGTGTCCCGCCCCCTCGTCAAGGTGATCGCCGAGATCGAGCGGCTCGCTGCCGCCGGCGTCCGCGAGGTGACGCTCATCGGCCAGAACGTCAACGCCTATCACGGCGCCGGAGCGAACGGCTCGCTCGGCCCCTTGCTGCGGCAGACGGCACGCGTGCCCGGCATCGCCCGTGTGCGCTACACAACGAGCCATCCGCGCGACATGGACGAGGAGTTGATCGCCGCCCACGCCGAGGAGCCGGCGCTGATGCCGTTCCTGCACCTGCCCGTCCAGTCTGGCTCGGATCGGGTGCTGGCGGCCATGAACCGGCGGCACAGCGGGGCCGACTACATCGCCGTCGTCGAACGGGTACGCCGGGCGCGGCCTGACATCGCGCTTTCCTCGGACTTCATCGTCGGCTTTCCGGGTGAGACCGAGGCTGAGTTCGGGGAGACGCTCGCGCTCGTGCGCGCCGTGCGCTTTGCCTCGGCCTATGCGTTCAAATATTCCCCGCGGGCGGGCACGCCGGCCGCCGAAATGGCCGATCAGGTCGCCGACGACTGCAAGCGCGACCGCCTCTCGCGCCTGCAGCAACTCATCGAGGAACAGCGTCTTGACTTCAACCGCGCCCTTGTCGGCCGGACGGTCGAGGTGCTGTTCGAAAAAAGCGGCCGTCATCCCGGACAGATCGCCGGCAAATCCCCATATCTCCAGGCGGTGCAGGTTGCCGGGCCGACGACCCTGATCGGCGAGGTCGCGAAAGTCGCGATCACCGGGCTTGGGGCGAATTCGCTGTTCGGGCAGCTCGCTGTCGGTTGAGCCCGCACCCAGGAGGATTGCCAGATTGAGACCATCGGATCGCGCCGTGTTGGGGTCCCGCCCGGATGCTTCCCGCTCGCGCAGCCTTCCCGCCAGTCTTGCGGCGGGTGATCCGCAGCCCTCGCAGCTCACGCTCGCCTTCGACGACAATCGCCTCGCCTCGCTGGTTTTCGGCCACTACGACCAGAACATCGCCAAGATCGAGCGCCGCCTCGGCATCATCGCCAACGCCAACGGCAACCACGTCACGCTGAGAGGTGCCGAGGAGGCGTGCGAGCACGCCCGCCGCGTGCTCGAAAATCTCTATGCGCGGGCCAAGCTCGGCCAGCCGATCAGCCTCGGCGACGTCGACGGCGCCATCCAGGAGGGGGCGCTGCAGGGAAACCTGTTTCCCAAGGAAGACAGCGCCCGCCCGAGCTTCGAGCAGGTCACCACCCGCAAGCGCGGCACCGTGCGCGCCCGCAACATCGCCCAGGACGCCTATCTGACGGCGCTGCGCCGGCACGAGCTCGTCTTTGCCGAGGGGCCGGCCGGCACGGGCAAGACCTGGCTTGCGGTCGGTCATGCCGTCTCGCTCCTCGAGCAGGGGATCGTCGAGCGCCTGATCCTGTCGCGTCCGGCGGTCGAGGCGGGCGAGCGGCTCGGCTTTCTGCCAGGCGACATGCGCGAGAAGGTCGATCCCTATCTGCGGCCGGTCTACGACGCGCTCAACGATTTCATGGACGGCCGCATGATCGAGCGCGGCATGCAGACGGGCATGATCGAAGTGGCACCGCTCGCCTTCATGCGTGGGCGCACGCTGACCAGCGCCGCAGTCCTGCTCGACGAAGCGCAGAACACGTCCTCGATGCAGATGAAGATGTTCCTGACGCGGCTCGGCGAAGGCTCGCGCATGATCGTGACGGGCGATCCTACCCAAACCGATCTGCCGCCGGGGCAGAAATCGGGCCTTTCCGAGGCGATCCGGCTGCTTACCGGGCTCGAAGGCATCGGCCACGTGATCTTCCGCGACACCGACGTCGTGCGCCACGATCTCGTGCGCCGGATCGTCAGCGCCTACGAGGCCGATACCCGCAAGCAGGCGGGAGGTCCCGGCCCATGACCGTCCTCGTCGAGGTCAGTGTCGCAGCGCCCGCGTGGTCGACGGTCGAGGGCATGCCGGCGAAGATCGAGCGCGCCTTGGAGGAGAGCGCCTCGCAGTCCGGCATCGCGCTTGCGCCGCACGCCGAGGTCAGTGTGCTGCTTTGCGACGATGAGACGATTCGCGATCTCAACCGGACATGGCGCTCGATCGACCGCCCGACGAACGTGCTGTCCTTCCCCGCCGGCGCGCCCCCTGGCCTGGCGAGCGCGGCGCTTCTCGGCGACGTGGTCGTGGCCTTCGAGACGGCCGCTCGCGAGGCCGAGGGCGAAGGCAAGCCCTTCTCCGATCATGTGATCCATCTGGTCGTCCACGGTTTCCTGCATCTCCTCGGCTACGAACATGGCGCCGAAGCCGAAGCCGCCCTGATGGAGCGCCTTGAGGCGCGCATTCTCGCCCGTCTCGGCATCGCCGATCCCTACGCCGAGAGGGTGCTGGCGCATGAGGCGAGCCGATGAGCGAGCAGCACAGAGAGGCTCGCGGCGAGGCCGGCCCAAGTCGTCCCGGCCTCTTTGAGAGGCTGCGCGGGCTGTTCGGCCTCGGCGGCGCCTCGATCCGTGACGACATTCAGGAGGCGCTCGAAGAATCGACCGCCTCGACCGACTTCTCGCCGCAAGAGCGCACGATGCTGCAGAACGTGCTCGGGCTGCGCGAGCTGCGGGTCGATGACGTCATGGTGCCGCGCGCCGATATCGTCGCGGTGCATATCGATGCGAGCCTCGCCGACGTCCTGTCGCTGTTCCGGACCGCCGGCCATTCGCGCCTGCCGGTGCATGGCGATACGCTCGATGATCCGCGCGGCATGGTCCATATCCGCGACTTCCTCGACTTTCTGGCGGCGAGCGCCGAAAAAGGCCGCGCCCGCCGCCGCAAGGCAAGCGCGACGGGCACCCGAAATGGCGGCGAGGAGCCGCCGAAGGGCCGGGGTTTTGGCGCGCTCGATCTCTCGCGGTCGCTGGCGGGCGCGCGGATCATCCGGCCGGTCCTCTTCGTGCCCCCCTCGATGCCGGCGCTCGATCTGCTGCTTAAAATGCAGGCCACTCATACGCACATGGCCCTTGTGATCGACGAATACGGCGGCACCGACGGCCTCGTCTCCATCGAAGACATCGTCGAGACCATCGTCGGCGACATCGAGGACGAGCACGACGAAGGCGATGCCCCAAGCATCGCGGCCGCGCCGGACGGCAGCTTCATTGTCGACGCGCGCGCCAGTCTCGAAGACATCTCCAAGGTTCTCGACGTCGCGCTCGAAGAAGCCACCGACGCCGAGGAAATCGACACCATCGGCGGCCTCATCTCGACGCTTGCCGGCCGCGTGCCGGTGCGCGGCGAGATCATCGCCGGGCCGCACGATCTCGAATTCGAAATCCTCGACGCCGATCCGCGCCGGGTAAAGCGGCTGCGGATTCACCGCGGGCCGACCTTGGCGCCGGCCCCGCAGCGCCGGCGGCGCACGCGTGCCGGCGAGCCGAAAGAGGCATCCGCGACCGAAGCGGTGACCGAGAGCCCGAGCGCCGCCGGTAAAAAAATGCCTGCGGCGGCGGAAACCGCGCCGGCCGCGGCGGAGGCGCCCGCCGCCGACATGCCGCCGGAAAACGGCTAGAGTGTCGGCCGCTCGATTCGCGCGTCGAACCTCCTCTGCTGCAACCGACACAAAATGATGAAATCCCTCGCCCATCGCGTGATCCTTGCTGGCGGCTGGCCGAGGCGCTTGATTGCCCTCCTGAGCGGCGCCGTCGGTGGGCTTGCCATGGCCCCGATCGACTTTGTCCCCGCCCTGATCGTGCCGATGACCGTGGCCGTCTGGCTGCTCGACGGCGCCGCCGAAGGCGGGGGCCGCGTCTCCCTCGCCTCGTTGCGCTCGGCCGCGATTGCCGGCTGGTGGTGGGGCTTCGGCTATTTCCTGGCGGGCCTGTGGTGGCTGGGCTCGGCCTTTCTCGTCGAACCCGACTACGCGTGGGCCTTGCCGCTCGGCATCGTGGCGCTGCCGGCCCTGCTCGCCGTCTTCACCGCCTTCGGCTTTGCCTGCGCAAGGCTGCTGTGGTCGCCCGGTGCCGGCCGCATCCTGGCGCTTGCCGCCGGGCTTGGCCTCTCGGAGTGGCTGCGCGGGCACCTCTTCGGCGGATTTCCGTGGAATGCCTTCGGCATGGCGCTCGGCGACGGACCGGCGCTCGGCCAGATCGCCAGCCTCGTCGGGCTTTATGGGCTGACGATCATCGCCGTGGCGCTGGCGGCAGCGCCGGCGACGCTCGCCGATGCGGCGATGGGGCGGCGTCTGCCGCGCCCTGTGGCGATTGCCGTCGTCGTGTTCGTCGCGATTGCCAGCTTCGGCGCCGCGCGCCTCGCCACCGGCGCTCCGGGCGTGGTCGACGGCGTCAAGCTTCGCATCATGCAGCCGAACCTCGTGCAGGACGCCCAGTTTCGCGCCGAAAACAAGGATGCCATCCTCACGCGCTATCTCGCCTTGTCGGATCGCGCCACGTCACCCTCGACGGCGGGTATCGCGGATGCCACGCACCTGATTTGGCCCGAGACAGCGCTGCCGACGGTGTTGGCGCGCGATCCGGAGGCGCTCGCGCGCATCGGCGCGGCCTTGCCGGCGAGCGTAACCCTGATTGCCGGCGCCTATCGGACGGGCGATCCTGCCCCGGGCGATCCGACGCCGCGGTTCTTCAATTCGATCCAGGTGATCGCCAGCGGCGGACAGGTGCTCGACAGCTATGACAAGGTGCACCTCGTGCCGTTCGGCGAATACCTGCCGTTCGCCTCGCTGGTTAAGCTTATCGGGCTCGCGCCGTTCGTGCGCATTCCCGGCGACTTCGAGGCGGGCGCCCGGCGCAAGAGCCTGAACGTTCCGGGCCTGCCGCCGGTCTCGCCGCTGATCTGCTACGAAGCGATCTTTCCGGCCGCCGTCGGCATTGCGAGCGATGCCGGTTCGCCGGCACGGCGGCCGGGCCTCCTCCTCAATGTCAGCAACGACAGCTGGTTCGGCCTCACGGCCGGCCCCTACCAGCACCTGGCGCAAGCGCGGCTGCGCACGATCGAGGAGGGGTTGCCGTTGGTGCGGGCTGCGACAACCGGCATCTCGGCGGTGGTCGATCCCTTCGGGCGCGTCATCGCGCGCCTACCCGTCGGCGTCGAGGACGTTCTCGACAGCCCCTTGCCGCGCAGCCTTCCGGAGACATTCTTTGTCCGCCATGGGACAGCGGCAGTCATCGCGCTGTGGGGCATCTGCCTCCTCGGCGCGCTGGCGTTCCGGCGCCCGGCATGATGCTGGCGGGTGCGAGCGCGGCTTGCGCCATGCAACCTTTTTGCCGTCCGCCATCGGGCTTGCAACGCAAGTGACGTAGCGTCATCTTGGCGCGCGGACTGTTGGCGAGCGGCCGACTTCTTGCGATGATCCCGACTCATGGCCGGATGTGCCGTCCTGGAGCACCCAATAAATGAAAAAGAGTCCAAATCCGATCGACAAACACGTGGGAAGCCGGGTCCGAATGCGCCGAATTCTGCTCGGAATGAGCCAGGAAAAGCTCGGCGAGGCACTCGGTCTGACGTTCCAGCAGGTGCAGAAATACGAGAAAGGCACGAATCGCATCGGCGCCAGCCGCCTGCAGCAAATCTCGAAGGCGCTCAACGTGCCGCCGGCGTTCTTCTTCGACGGCGCGCCGGCTGATGATCATGGCATTCCTGGCGTCGCCGAAAGCGGCTCATCCTATGTCGTTGATTTCCTGTCGACCGCCGAGGGCCTGCATCTCAACAAGGCGTTCGCACGCATTCGCGACGCCCGGGTACGTAAGCGCATCGTCGAACTCGTTGTGGCGCTCGCCGGCGAGGAGACCGAATGGACCGCCGAGCCGTCGGCGGGAAAGGATGCGTTCTCTTTATAGAACGCCTATCCGCTTGACCAAACGGCCGCTGGCTGCGAGAAGAGCCCGCCTTGCGGCGGTGCGTTCGTGAAGGTGTGGCTTTGGCCGCCGCGACATCGCCGCCAGTGCCATGCTGCATTCGTCAGCTTCCATCCGGAGAACCTGTCGTGGTCCGAGCCAGCTACCTCTTTACCAGCGAATCAGTTTCTGAAGGTCACCCCGACAAGGTCTGCGACCGGATCTCGGATGAGGTCGTCGATCTCTATTTTCGCACCGGCATCGCCAACGGCGTCGATCCGGCCCAGGTCCGCGTCGCTTGCGAGACGCTTGCCACGACGAACCGCATCGTCATCGCCGGGGAGGTGCGCGGCCCGGCCATTCCGATGACGCAGATCGAACAGGCGGCACGCCAGGCGGTGCACGACATCGGCTATGAGCAGGAAGGCTTCCACTGGGAGCACGCCAAGGTCGAAGTCCTGCTGCATGCGCAATCGGCCGACATCGCCCAGGGCGTCGATGCGGTCGGGAACAAGGACGAGGGCGCCGGCGATCAGGGCATCATGTTCGGCTATGCCTGCCGCGAGACGCCGGAACTGATGCCGGCGCCGATCTACTATTCGCACCGCATCCTGCAGAACCTCTCCGAGGCGCGCCGCTCGGGCCGCGAGAAGGCGCTCGGGCCCGACGCCAAGAGCCAGGTGACGGTGCGCTACGACCATGGCCGGCCGGTCGAGGCGACGCAGATCGTCGTCTCCCATCAGCATGTCGAGGCGGACCTGACATCCGATCAGGTCAGGCAGCTGATCGAGCCTTATGTCTACCGGGCGCTGCCCGACGGCTGGATCACCTCGAAGACGGTCTGGCACGTCAATCCGACCGGCAAATTTCATGTCGGCGGCCCCGACGGGGACTGCGGCCTCACCGGACGCAAGATCATCGTCGATACCTACGGCGGCGCGGCGCCGCATGGCGGGGGCGCATTTTCGGGCAAGGACCCCTCGAAAGTCGACCGCTCGGCGGCCTATGCCGCGCGCTACCTTGCCAAGAACGTCGTCGCTTCCGGCCTTGCCGAGCGCTGCACCATCCAGCTTTCCTACGCCATCGGCGTCTCCGAGCCGCTGTCGATCTATGCCGACCTCGGCGGCGAACAGAACGTCGATGCCGGCAAGCTCGAGAGCGTGCTGAAGGAGCTGATGAACCTGTCGCCGCGCGGCATCCGCGAGCATCTGCAGCTCAATCGGCCGATCTATGCGCGCACCTCCGCCTACGGCCATTTCGGCCGCGCCCCGGAGGCCGACGGCGGCTTCTCCTGGGAGCGGATCGATCTTGCCGACCAGTTGCGCGCGCATTTTGCCTGAGCCGCTCGGCGAGCCCCGCGGGCGATCGGCGTGCGAGGCGTGACAGCGCCGGCGCCAAGGCAAGGTGAGGCGCCGTCGACCGAGGCATGACGAGTGCCGGTCCCCAACCGCGCACGTTCCACGGCCGCCGCAAAGGGAAGGCGCTGCGGCCGGGACAGGCGCGGCTCCTCGACACGCTGCTGCCGCAGCTCGCAATCGATGTGGCGCGTCCGCTCGCCGATCCGAAGCTGTTGTTCCCGCGGCCGGTGCGCGCGGTCCGGCTCGAAATCGGCTTTGGCGGCGGCGAGCATCTCGTGGCGGAGGCGGCACGCCACCCGGGCTTGGGCTTTCTCGGCTGCGAGCCGTTCGTCAACGGGCTTGCCAAGACCCTGCATCTGATCGAGGCGAGCGGGCTCGCCAACGTCCGCCTCCATCCAGGCGAGGTGGGGCCGCTCATCGACGCACTGCCGCAGGCCTGCCTGTGCGAGGTCGACCTCCTCTATCCCGACCCATGGCCGAAGCGGCGCCAGCGCAAGCGGCGGCTCGTCTCCGATGCCATGCTGGGGCGTCTTGCCCGCGTCATGGAACCTGGCGCGGAGCTGCGCTTTGCCACCGACATCGACGACTATGCAGGCTGGACGCTGGCACGCATCCTGCGCTCGCCCGATTTCGAATGGGCCGCACAGCGGGCAAGCGACTGGCTCCTGCCCTGGCCAGGATGGACGGGCACGCGCTACGAGGCGAAGGCCAAAGGCGAGGGCCGGGCCGCTGTCTACCTCACCTTCCGCCGACGCTGAGGATGGTGACCGGGCATCGAAACCCCAAGACGCGGAGATCGTCAGACCGCCCGCAAGAGGGGCGCGGCATGGAGCTTGCGCTGCTGCACGCAATTGCGGCCCGCCGATTTGGCGCCGTAGAGCGCATGGTCGGCCTGCCGCAACAGGTCGCCGAAATCGCAGCTTGGTCCGGAGGCGGTCGCCACCCCGACGCTCACCGACAGGCGCAGCTCGACGTCGCCCTCGCTGAAGTCGAGGTCTTCGACGGCCTGGCGCAACCGCTCGGCAACGCGGAGGGCCGCCTCGGGCCCGGTGTTCGACAGAAGCGCGCCGAATTCCTCGCCTCCCACGCGGCCGAACAGATCGCCCGGCCGCAGGATCTCGACCGCCCGGCGGGCGAAGGCCTGCAGCACACGATCGCCCATGTGGTGGCCGTGGGAGTCGTTTATCTGTTTGAAATGATCGAGATCGAGGAGCAGCAGAGCGGCGGGCAGGCCCTGCCGCAGGGCGGCATTCAGCCGCCGCTCGCCCTCCTCGAGGAAGGCGCGTCGGCTCGCGACGCCTGTCAGTTCGTCGGTTGCGGCAGCGCGGCGCTGCACCAGCTCGGAGCGTTCCTTGGCCAGGGAAAGCTGCAGGAAGCCGCCGGCGATCACCATGATCGTGGGCTCGATCGACATCAGCGCGACCCAGGGAGTCATCAGGACCTCGGAGCCCTGCGGCAGCGTCCAGACGGCCGCAACGCCGGCGCGCGCCAGCAGCAAGCCCGCGTGCAGGACCAGGCATCCGACGATCGGGTAGCGGGAGGGCAGATGCTCGCCGCGGTCGCGCCAGAGTTCGCAAGCGGTGGCAAGCATGTAGGTCGCACCGATCGCCGAGATCAGGGTGACGCGCGCCTGGGTGGAGGCAAAAAACGCCGGCGATGCGCAGGCAAGGAGCCAGACGAGCGCGCCTGCCGCCATCCATGTCGGCTGCAGCGGTCGATCGGCGAAGGCTCGGCCCGCCGCCCATATCACCGCGTAGGTTACCGCAATGATCCCGAAGGGCAGCGTGATGGAGACGAAATCGGGGGTGTGGTTGCGGGTCATCAGGAGGGCGGTCGCAACCGCGCCGCCGAGGTCGGCCCCTCCCCACATCGCCAGCGCTCGATGCGATCGGTTCTGCGCCCAGGCAAAGACGAGCAGTGCGCCGACTGTGGCGGCCGTGAGCGCGGTCAATGTCATCAAAGTGGCCGGATCGAAGGACATCAATACTGCTCGCGGCGTCGCTGAAGTTTGCGAAGAACCTACCCCATCCCGATGTGGATCTTGTGTGTTCTCATGCTTAACTCCGACGCGCCGTCTTTACTGTGTGTTCACCATCCCATCCCGGCGTTCGGGCGACGGACCGTCATTGTGGCGCGCCCCGATCGAGCCGCTTGCGCCTCTAGCTGTCGATGGGCTATAGACGCGGCAAGACAAGATTCTCATAACGATCGTCTCCTCGGATGGTCGAAGTTTGAGAGTGGGCTCCCGCCGGAACCCGCTCTTTTTCGTTTACATGGCCGAAGGGCTCGGTGCGGCGGACCGAGGCTGGTCAGAGAATGGAAGACGGGCAGCACCACGCAGAGGACAGCGCAGTCGCGGAGCGACGATTGATCGCGGAGACGGGCCTTGCGGCCCGCGTGGCAGCCGTTGCCGAGCCGACGCTTGCAAGTATCGGCTATCGGCTGGTCCGCGTGAAGATCTCGGCCGGTGCCGGCTGCACCGTGCAGATCATGGCGGAGCGGCCCGACGGCTCGATGAGCGTCGATGATTGCGAGATCGCCAGTCACGCACTATCTGCTGCATTGGACCTCGAAGACCCGGTTCCGCAGGCCTATCGGCTGGAGATCTCCTCGCCGGGCATCGACCGGCCGCTGGTCAGGATTTCCGATTTCGAGCGGGCCGTCGGGCACGAGGCCAAGATCGAGATGGCCGTCGCGGTCGAAGGTCGTCGGCGCTTTCGCGGCACCGTTCTCGGCGTCGAGGACGCCGAGGGGGTGCGTCCCGCGGTGCGCCTCGAACGGCGCGACGCGCGGCCGGACGAGCAGGCGGCCGTGACGCTGCCGTTGCACGAGATCGACGAGGCCCGCCTGGTGCTGACGGATGCGCTCATCCGGGCGGCGCTGCGGGCCAGCAAGGAGGCGTTGCGCGCCGCTGCGGCCGACGAGCCGGGCGCAGCCTTGGCCGAAGACGGGCCGGCGGAGCTGCCCGCCCTGTCCTCGCCGCGGCGCGGGCCGGGCCGCTTCGCCAAAAAGGCCGCCGGGCGCGGCCCCGCGCATCCCGTAGCATCGAGCCCCGGAACGGGCCCGAAAGGCCGCGCCGCGACGGAGGCGGCACCGAAACCGGAATTGGCATGGACGCGCCAGGCGGCGCCCAAAGCCAAACAATCGCCGTCCGAATAGGAGATATTCATGGCCGTCAGCGCCAATCGACTGGAACTTCTGCAAATCGCCGACGCGGTCGCGCGCGAGAAATCGATCGACCGGCAGATCGTGCTGAGCTCGATGGAAGATGCCATGCAGAAGGCCGCGCGCTCCCGCTATGGCCAGGAGACCGAGGTTCGCGCCGAGATCAACCCGAAGACCGGCGAGGTGCGGTTCTCGCGCCTGCTGCTGGTGGTCGACGAAGTCGAGAACGATGCCACGCAGATCGCGCTCGCCGAGGCGCGCCGCAAGAACCCTGCCGCCCAGGTCGGCGACTGGATCGCCGAGACCCTGCCGCCGTTCGATTTCGGGCGGATCGCCGCCCAATCCGCCAAGCAGGTCATCGTCCAGAAGGTGCGCGAGGCCGAACGCGACCGTCAGTACGAAGAATACAAGGACCGCATCGGCGAGATCGTCAACGGCGTCGTCAAGCGGGTCGAATACGGCAACGTGATCGTCGATCTCGGGCGCGGCGAAGCCATCATCCGCCGCGACGAGATGATCCCGCGCGAGATGTTCCGCCCCGGCGATCGCGTGCGCGCCTATGTCTACGACGTGCGCCGCGAGCAGCGCGGGCCGCAGATCTTCCTGTCGCGGACGCACCCGCAGTTCATGTCGAAGCTGTTCATGCAGGAGGTGCCGGAGATCTATGACGGCATCATCGAGGTGAAGGCGGTGGCCCGCGACCCGGGTTCGCGTGCCAAGATCGCCGTCATCTCGCGCGATTCCTCGATCGATCCGGTCGGCGCCTGCGTCGGCATGCGCGGCTCGCGCGTGCAGGCCGTCGTCAACGAGCTGCAGGGCGAGAAGATCGACATCATTCCCTGGTCGGCGGACGTTGCGACCTTCGTCGTCAACGCGCTGCAGCCGGCCGAGGTGGTCAAGGTGGTGCTCGACGAGGACAGCGACCGCATCGAAGTGGTGGTGCCCGACGACCAGCTGTCGCTTGCCATCGGCCGGCGCGGTCAGAACGTGCGCCTTGCCTCGCAGCTGACGGGCTGGGACATCGACATCCTCACCGAGGCCGAGGAGTCCGAGCGCCGCCAGAAGGAATTCGCCGCCCGCACGCAGACCTTCATGAGCGCGCTCGACGTCGACGAGGTCGTGGGCCAGCTGCTGGCCTCGGAGGGCTTCCGGACCATCGAGGAACTGGTCTACGTCGAGCCATCGGAGCTCGCCGCCATCGAGGGCTTCGACCTCGACACCGGCACGGAGATCCAGGCCCGCGCGAGGACCTATCTCGAACGCATCGAGGCCGAACATGACGCCCGGCGCCGGGAGCTTGGCGTCGCCGACGAACTGCGCGAGATCGATGGCCTGACGACGCCCATGCTCGTCAAGCTCGGCGAAAACGACGTGAAGACCATGGAGGATCTGGCCGGCTGCGCCACCGACGATCTCGTCGGCTGGGCCGAACGCAAGGACGGCGAGACGGTCCATCACGCCGGGTTTCTTGACGATTTCGAACTGTCGCGGGAGGCGGCCGAAGCAATGATCATGGAGGCGCGGGTCAAGGCCGGCTGGGTCGAACCCGCCGCGGAGCCGACGCCGGAGCGCGAGGCGGCGTCCGAGGCCTGAAGGAGCGATGATCGGTGAAGCGCAGGACGGTTCTCGACGAGGAAGGCGGGGCGCATCGCACATGCATTGCGCTGCGCGTCGCGCGTCCGCTCGACGAGATGATCCGCTTCGTGCTCGGCCCGCAGCGCGAGGTCGTGCCCGACCTGCGGCGCAAACTGCCCGGCCGAGGCGTGTGGGTGACGGCTACAGCATCCGCCGTCCGGCAAGCGATGCGCGGCAAGGGCTTTGCGCGCGGCCTTGACCGATCGGGGGCAGGCATCGTTGTTCCCGCTGCCCTCGCTGAGGACATCGAGGACCTCTTGGAGCGCGACGCCTTGCAATGGCTGGCGATCGCCAACAAGGCGGGGGCGGTGGTGGCCGGTGCGGCCAAGGTCGAGGCAGCCATTGCGGCCGGCACTGTTTGCGCGCTTGTGCATGCCGCAGAGGCCAGCGCGCAAGGGGTGCACAAGCTCGACCAGGCGTTGCGCCGGCGCTTCGGCGAAGATGCGGCGGCTATCGGCAAGGTCGACGTTTTCAGCGGCGAACAATTGGATTTGGCGTTGGGCCGCTCAA
>JAFAME010000481.1 GCA_019233695.1 Methylobacteriaceae bacterium | reverse complement strand
GCGGGTTTTCTGAACGTCATAGTCCAACTCCTGTCGATGGACGGTGGGTGGGGTTCAAAGCGCTGCGTCATCGGTTTCGCCGGTACGGATGCGCACCGCGTGTTCGAGCCTCGACACGAAGATCTTGCCGTCGCCGATTTCGCCGGTTTTCGCGGTCGCCAGGATGGCCTCGATGACCTTGTCGGTCTGGCTGGCGGCGACCGCGACCTCGATCTTGAGCTTGGGCAGGAAATTCACCGCGTATTCGGCGCCGCGGTAGATCTCGGTATGGCCCTTCTGGCGCCCAAATCCCTTCACCTCGGTGACCGTCAGCCCGTTGATGCCGATCGCCGTCAAAGCCTCGCGGACCTCATCGAGCTTGAACGGCTTGATGATGGCCATGACAATTTTCATGGATGTCACTTCCTTAGTTGGCCGGGTTTCGCGCAAAACTGCCCGGCGTTGTGCTCCGCCGTGCAAGGTCAGCCCCTGAGGCATTGCCGGGAGGATGGTTATCAAGCCGCGTGCCAGACCCTTTAGGCCCGATGAATTCGGGCCTAAATGTTTGGTCCTCATAGTGGTTTGAGCCTGTGCAGGGGACGACGCAGACGGCTTTGCCGAGAGGGCGGCGAGGGACGCGACCGGAGCACGCACAAAATTGTGACAGTGCTGCCTAATGTTTAGGCAGGCCGGCAACGAACGGAATTTGCCTGCGTGCTGAGCCGCACATCAGAGCCCGTCCGGGCCTATGGGACGCGCCCCTCGATCGCCGGCCATTGGCCGCGCCGCGACCTTGCGCTCATGCCCGAGGCCGGAGAGGCAATCAGTCTTGCCGCGACGGGTTGCTCAGGGGCGGCGTGCAGGCACGGGCCGCGATTCGTCAGGCCAGGGCGCGCCGCCGCTCCACGTCGGGCAGGAACATCGTCAGAAGCCCGATCAGCGGCAGGAACGAGCAGACGCGATAGACGAATTCGATGCTCGTTGCATCGGCGAGTGCCCCGAGCAATGCCGCGCCGAGACCGCCCATGCCGAAGGCGAAGCCGAAGAAGAGACCTGAAATCGCCCCGACCTTGCCCGGCACCAGCTCCTGCGCATAGACCACGATGGCCGAGAATGCAGAGGCGAGGATGAAGCCGATCGGGATCGTCAGCACCCCGGTCCAGAACAGGTCGGCGTAGGGCAGGGCGGCGGTGAACGGGAACACGCCGAGGATCGAGAACCAGATCACGTATTTGCGACCGAAGCGGTCGCCGAGCGGGCCGCCGACGATCGTTCCTGCCGCAACCGCTCCAAGGAAAAGGAACAGAAGCAGCTGGGCGTCCTGCGTCGACACGCGAAACCGGTCGATCAGGTAGAACGTGTAGTAGCTGCTCAGGCTCGCCATGTAGAAGAACTTCGAAAACATCAAGGCCGCCAGGATCACGATCGAGACGATCACCCGGCGCCGCGACAGGCCTGGGTCCGGCGCCGGCCTGAGCGGTGCCTCGCTCAGCGCCAATCGCCTGCTCCTGTACCAGTTGCCCACGTTGGCAAGGATGACGATGGCGAGAAGCGCCGCCACCGAGAACAAGGCTACGCTCGATTGGCCCCTCGGCAGGACGACATAGGCAGCGCAGATCGGCCCGAGCGAGGAGCCGCAATTGCCGCCCACCTGGAAGATCGACTGGGCGAGACCGTGCCGGCCGCCTGAGGCCATGCGCGCCACGCGCGAGGACTCGGGATGGAACACCGCCGACCCCATGCCGACGAGTGCGACGGCAACGAGCAGCATCGGAAAGCTCCAGGCGACCGACAGGAGCACCAATCCGAGGAGCGTCGAGCCCATGCCGAACGCCAGCGAATAGGGTAAAGGCCGCGAATCCGAATAGAGACCAACGAGGGGCTGCAGGAGCGAGGCGGTCAATTGGAAGGCGAGCGTGATCAGCCCGATCTCGCCGAAGTTCAAAGCGAAGGAATCTTTGAGAATCGGATAGATCGCCGGGATCAGCGACTGGATCATGTCGTTGAGGAGATGACAGAAGCTGATGGCGAGGAGGATGCCGAACGTCGTGCGTTCCGCCGCGCGGGCGGCGACCGAGCCCCCGGCGGCGGCATTTGCCGTCGCATCGACGTTTGCTTGCATTTTCAAGATCCTCGCCCCGGTACCGTGGCCGCGTCTCCTAACATTGAACCGGGGTGAAGCGGAATCAAGAAAGCGCATCGAAGCCATGCAGTTCGGTCATGACCCTGGCGGTCAATCATCGAGCCTTCCTTGGCGGGCGGCGTCCCGCTGCCCGCGGGGTGCGCGAGACGCGCACCCTCCGCTTTGGGGAGCGCCTCACCTCCAAAATCTGGCCGCCTGTGACTTCGTTGTGCCTAGCAACGTTCACGGTTTTGGCGCATGTATGCGCCGCACTGGGTCGCGGCGACGAATCAGGAGGCCAGCTTGGACCGACGCACCTTTTTGTTCACTTCCGCGGGGGTTCTCGCGGGCGGGCTCGTGCCCGGCTTTGCGCTCGCCAATATTCCAAAGACCTTTGCCTGGGATCTCGAGGCGCCGCTCACCGGCCGCGAGGCTTTCGTGGGCTGGATGGTGGCCAATCGCGGCGAGGATGCAACGTTCCTCGGCGAGCGCTGGGACCGATATTCGGTCATGCTCGCCAACAAGGACCTCTGGGACAAGCGCAACGAGGAAGCGTTCCTGTTCACCCCGCGCGAGGAATTCGTGCTCAAGCAGAACCTCGGGCGCGCCTATGAGCACGCCTTCCTTGACATCGGATATGGTGTCACCATTTCCGGGCCGCACGCGGTCGGGCGCATGACCAGCAGCCTCGATGTGAAGCTCGGCGAGAAGGTGCTCGAGATCGGCACCGGCTCGGGCTATCAGTCGGCCTATCTGTCGCATCTGACCGACAAGGTCTGGACGATCGAGATCATCAAGGCCTTGGCCGAGCGCACGCGCGGCATCTACGACGCGCTGATCGCGCGCGGCTACACCGAGTTCAAGGCGATCGCCTCCAAGAATGCGGACGGATACTACGGGTGGGAGGAGGCAGCTCCCTTCGACAAGATCATCGTCACCTGCGGCATCGATCACATCCCGCCGCCGTTGTTGCAGCAGCTGAAGCCGGGCGGCGCCATGGTGATTCCGATCGGCCCGCCGGGCGCCCAGCATGTTCTCAAGGTCCTGAAGACCCAAGGGTCCGACGGCGCCATCACGGTGGCGCGCTCCGACATCTACAACGGCAAGGTCGTTCCCTTCGTGCCGTTCACGAAACTCGAGGGCGACGCGGTCAAGGGCACCCACAATATGTGATGGGCCTGCCTTGATTGTGACCCGATCGATTCCAAAGCTGCCGCCGACACATCGCGTCGAGACCGCAAGGGGTCTCGGCATCGCCGCTGCCGAGGGTCATCGATGGGGCTGAAGACGCTGGCCGGCGCAAGCGACACCGATCTGCGGCCCACGACATCTCTCTACCTGTCGGTCGGCCTGATCGCCGGCGCGGTGATCGCGCTGCAGATCTGCATCATGCGCGTCTTTGCGGTCGGCAGCTGGGCTCATTTCGGTTCGCTGGTGGTCAGCCTCGCCATGCTGGGCTTCGGCCTCACCAGCGCGGTGATGTGCGTCGCCAAGGGTTGGTTCGAGCGCCATTGGCGGGGCGTGGCGGCAACCGTGCTGATCCTGTTCGGGCCGCTCATGGTCGGCGCCAACCTGATGGCGCAGCAAGTGCCGTTCAACGCCATCTTCATCGTCTCCGATCCGAACCAGAAGTGGCGGCTGTTTGCAAATTTCCTCCTGTATCTTTTGCCCTTTCTCGCGGGCGCCGTCTTCCTCGGCACGGTGTTCCTGAAATCGCAGCGGACGTTCGGGCGCGTCTATTTCGCCGATCTTACCGGCGCGGGGCTCTGCGGCCTCCTGTTCCTTCTGGCGATGTTCGTTTTCCGGCCGGAGAACCTCATCACGGCACCGCTTCTGCTCTGGGCCGCCGGCAGCGCCCTGTGGTTTTCGGCGGTCGGGGCACGGCGCGGGGCAGGCCTGCTGGCGATAGTTGCCATCGTTTCCCTGGGCGCCCACTACCTCCTGCCGCCGGTCCTTCAGATCCCGAAACTTGCGGTCTCCGACTACAAGGGCGTCGCCTACGCCCGTAAATTCCCCGATAACAAGCGCGTCTACGAACGGGCCTCGCCGTTCGGTTATCTCGAGATCTATTCGAGCTCCTACCTGCACTTTGCGCCGGGTCTGTCGGACAACGCCGCCTTCAACCTGCCCACGGTGCCGGCCAATGCCTACCTCGGCATGTATATCGACGGGGAGGGACCGAACGGCATCATTCGCGACCTGCCCGACAAGGATACGGCCTATTTCCATTTCCTGCCGATGGTCTATCCCTACCTCGTCAAGGAGGCGCCCGACACCTTCGTCGTGCAATTCGGCGGCGGCATATCGACCGCGGTCGCGCTCAAAAGCGGCTCGAAGAGCGTCACCGTGGCGGAAGGCAATCCCGCCATCCTGAACGCGTTCCGCAATGACCAGGGCCTGCGCGATTTCACCGGCGACATCCTCAACAACCCGAAGGTGCGGGTGATCGACTACGACGGCCGCCTCTATCTCGCCAATACCGGCAACCGATATGACGTCATCGACCTGAGCCTTGCCGACTCCGCCGGACTGTCGAGCCCCGGCGGCTTCGCCATCATCGAGAAATACGCCTATACGCGCGAGGCGATGCTGAGCTACATGCGCGCCCTGAGGGACGGCGGCGTCCTTTCGGTCACGCTCTGGAACAAGGAAGAGCCGCCGAAATCGATCCTGAAGCTCTACGCGACGATGGCGAGCGCCGCCCGGCAGATGGACGAGGCAACGATCGCCCAATCCTTCTTTGTCGTGTCCAACTACCTCTCGACGGCAACCGTGCTCTACAAGCGCGGCGGCTTTACTCCCGACGAGGTCGCCAAGCTGCGCGAGCATACCCGCGCCATGTCGTTTGACGCGATCTACTATCCGGGCTTCGCCTTCGACGAAAAGCAGACGGCTTCGATTCTCGACGGCTTCAACGCCCAGATTTTCTCGGCCGCGCCGGGCATTGTCGGAAACTCCCCCGGTACTGGCCCGAGCCCGGCCACCGACCCGACGGCTCCCCAGGACGCCTCGGCGCCCAACGACCCGCCTCCGCCTGCCGCGGCGACCGGCGATGCGCCGAACGATCCGCCGCCGGATGGGGCAGGCCCGGCGCCGGTTCCCGCGACCACCATGGGGCAGCTTGCCTGGCACTACCTGATCAACGGCGGCTGGGACGCGGTCGCATCCCGCTACGTCTTCGACACGCGGATGCTGACCAACAACCGGCCGTATTTCGCCGCCTACGTCAGGCCCGTCGATCTGCCCCGCATCACTGACCGGCTGGAGTTGCTGCAGGACGAGTGGGGCTATTTGCTGTTGTGGGCGACGCTCGCGATCGCCTGCATCTGCGCTCTGGTCCTGGTGTTGTTTCCCGTTGTCTTCGGCTGGCGCACCATCTTCAGTCGCTATCCGGGAAAATTTCGCACGATCGTGTATTTCGCCTGTCTGGGCCTTGGATACATCATGGTCGAAGTGGGTCTGATCGCCTACTTCATCCTGGCGCTTAGCAACGCCACCGTCTCGGCCTCGGTCCTGATCACCGGCATGCTGGTCTTCTCCGGTCTTGGGAGCCTCGTCTCCGAGCGCTTTCTCGACAGGGCGCGCCAGGTCATGCCGGCGGTGTTCCTGGCGATCGGCATCATCCTGATCGGCTACGGGCTGTATCTCGACCGGGTGCTCGATCTCATCGGCACCTTTGCCTACGGCTGGCGCCTCGTCTTCTGCTTTGCCCTGATCTTTCCGCCGGCGTTCCTCATGGGCTTTCCTATGCCGACGGCGATGACTTCGCTCGCAAGGCTGGGCAAGGATCACATGTTCCTGTGGGCGTGGGGCATCAACGGCTGCTTCTCGGTGATCGGGGCGGCGCTCGTGCCTCTCGTTGCAACCTCGTTCGGGCTTGCCGCCGTGCTGATCGTCAGCGGCTGCGCATATCTGCTGGCTATTCCCGCGTTCTTCGCGGTACTCTTGCCGCTCGGATCGCTGCAGCCGAGGGGAGCTGAGTGAACGCAGCGGCGTATCGCGTATGGCGCTGCCGTTTTCAAGGCGCCGCCAAAGCATTCATGTCGATCTGCCTGCTCGCGCAAGCGGCGGCCTGCGCGCCGCCGCTCGAATCATCGAGAGCGCTTTCCGCGGGAGCGTCTATGCGTAACGGCTCCCTGCCTCGCACGCAGACGCCGCGTCTCGATCTCGTCGCCTTCGAGACCTCGCCGTTCCCGTATCGCGGCAACATCCCGGAGCAAGGGACGCCCTTCCTCAACGTCAACGACGGTGGGCGGCTTGGCCACGCTTCGCCGCGTGGCGGCACCTATTGGGAGGACCAGACCTACAGCGATCGGCGCGCCCTGCTTTATATCCCGAGGGGATTCGATCCGCGCCGGCCTGCGGTGATGATCGTCTATTTTCACGGCAACAACTCGACGCTCGAACGCGACGTGCGCGACCGGCAGGGGGTACCGCGGCAGGTCGCCGAATCGGGCCTCAACGCCGTATTGGTCGCCCCGCAGTTTGCCGTCGATGCGCGCGATTCGAGTGCGGGACGGTTCTGGGAGCCCGGCGTCTTCGGCGAATTCCTCCACGAGGCCGCGGGGCATCTCGCCGAACTCTCGGGCAACAATGCGCTGCAGGGCGTGTTCGACCAGATGCCGGTGATCATTGTCGCCTACAGCGGCGGCTACATGCCGGCCTCGGCCGCGCTCGACGTCGGCAACGTCGGCGGTCGGGTGGAGGGCGTGATCCTGCTCGATGCCCTCTATGGCGAGACCGGCAAATTCGCCGATTGGATCGCGCGGCGAGATTCGGCCTTCTTCTTCAGTGCCTATTCGAAGTCGACCAGGGACCAGAACCTCGAACTGCAGCGGATGCTGAGCGAGCGCGGCGTGAGCTTCGATGCCGGGCTGTCGGAGCGGCTGGGGCAGGGGAGCGTGACCTTCCTGGATGTCGGCGACGTCGAGCACAACGACTTCGTATCCCAGGCCTGGGCGCAGGATCCGCTGCAGCGGCTCCTGTCGAGAATCGGCGGCTATTCGCGGGCCTGACGCAGGCGAGGTCCGTCCTGCGGGCAATCAGCGAACGAGGGGAAATTCGGATGCCAGTCGTTGTCGTCTTCGGCGACTCCAATTCCTGGGGCTGCGAGCCCCAGGTCTTCAAGCGATTTCCCCCGGGCGTCCGCTGGCCGACGGTGATGAAGCGGGAGCTCGGCGCCGACTATGATCTGATCGAAGAGGCGCTCAACGGCCGCACCACGGTGTGGGACGATCCGATCGAGCCGCATCGCTCTGGCATCGCCTATCTCACCCCTTGCCTCCTCAGCCACGCGCCGCTCGATCTCGTCATCATCGCGCTCGGCTGCAACGACCTGAAGAAGCGGTTTTCGCTGTCGCCCAGCGACATTGCCTATGGCGCGGAACGGCTGGTCGTGGCGGCACGCGCGCTGCCGGTGGGACCCAACGACAGCCCGCCCAAGGTGATCCTGATGGCGCCACCGCCGCTCGCCAGATTGACGGATCTTGCCGAGATGTTCGAGGGCGGCGACGCGAAGTCGAAACTTCTCGGCGAGCGCTACGCGATGATCGCCGAGCGGCAGGGCGTGCCGCTCATTGATGCGGGCAAGCACATCCGCTGCTCCGACCGCGATGGCATCCATTTCGAGGCGGACCAGCACGCCACCCTGGGACGCGTCGCGGCGCAGGCGGTGCGCGCGGTCCTGCCCGGCTAGAACCGGCGCCTCGGGCAATATAATCAGATCGCGGGCGTGACATCGCTCTCGCCGAGAGCGGGCGAGAGCAGCGCCTTCTCCAGCATGCAGTGCACGCCCTTGTGCTGGTTCACCGTCTGCGTGATGTGCAGATCGGCGGCAAGGCTGCACAGCGCATAGGCCTGCTCGCGAGTGATGCCGGCGCGCGCGACGATGAGTTCGATCATGTCGCGCAGCGCGATTTCAGCGGCGCGGTCGAGGTCGGGGTCCATGCCCATCGTGATCACGTGCGTCGGCGTCTCGGCGCGCGGATAGGCGAGACGCAAGTCCTTGTGCAGTACGAATTCGAACGTGCCGGTGAGGGCGGTCTCGATTGCCGTGACGTTGACCTCGCCGTCGCCCTGCACGCCATGGCCGTCGCCACAGGAAAATCGTGCGCCCTCGACGAAGACGGGGAGAAACAGCGTCGCGCCGGGGACAAGCTCCTTGTTGTCGAGATTGCCGCCGAACGCCCGTGGGATCAGCGACGTGAGGCGGCCCCATTCCGGCGGCGGGGCGACGCCCATCACGCCGAAGAAGGGCCGCAGGGGAAGATCGAGTCCCCACGGCAAACGCCCGACATTGCGCGCTGCATCGAGCCCGATGTGCATCATGTGAAAGGTCGGGAAGTCGTTGGGCAGCGTGCCTGAAAGCGGCCGGTTGAAGTTGAACCCCCAGTCCTGGCCCAAGGCGACGTCGAGGACCCTCACTTCGAGAACATCATCGGGCTCAGCGCCGCGGACCGCGATAGGCCCGGTCAGGATATGGCCGGGCACCGTCCGCTCTGACCGGGCATGGATGTCGAGGAGTGCCGGGGGCACCTTGAAGCCGGCAGGCGGCAGCTGCTCCGGGCCGCCGGACACGGTTTCGACCGTAACCTGGTCGCCGCTGTCGATCGTCAGCACCGGAGCCAGCGCCGCATCGAAAAAGCCCCAATGACAGGTCGCTGGGCTTGCCGGAAGGTGGTGCTGGTGCATGTTTGTTCCTGGCGTGGGCGGTAGCGGCTCGGCCCAAGTTTCTTAAGCGGGTTTTTGCGGCGCGGCAAAGCCCTCGTTGCTCCTCCCCGAAACGTGAGTTGAGTTGATCCGGCAGGCGATCGCGCTCCGCTATACGGAGTGATGCTGGCGGGCCGGCATTTTGCCCGCAGATCGCCGGCACGACGGACCGGAGGATAATATGTTACCTGGAACCCGCATATTGCTTGTGGCTTGTTTGGCGGTTTTGAGTACGTCAGCACTGGCCCAGACGCCGCCCACGCGCATCCGCGGCACGATCACCGCGGCCGATCTGAAAACCCTTTCAGTTGCCACCCGCGAGGGCGCGAAGGTCGAGATCGCGCTGTCCGACAAGGTGAGGGTGGCATCGGTGAAGCAGGCGAACCTCGCCGACATCGCGCCTGGCACGTTCATCGGCGCGGCCGCGCAGCCCGCTTCGGACGGCAAGCTCCAGGCCCTCGAAGTCGTGGTCTTTCCCGAATCCATGCGCGGGACGGGTGAGGGCCACTTCCCATGGGACCTCACGCCTTCGAGCAGCATGACCAATGCGACCGTGTCGGCGGTCGTGGAACAGGCGTCGGGGCGCGTTCTCAGCCTGTCCTACAAGGGCGGGTCCGTCGAGATGCGGGTTCCGCCTGACATTCCGATCGTCACGCCGGTTCCGGCCGTCCTCGCCGACCTCAAGCCGGGGCTGCCCGTCTTCGTGGTCGCCAACAAGGCGGCGGGCGGGGACCTGACCGCGGCCTTCATTGCGGTGGGCAAGGACGGCGTCGCACCACCGATGTGAGGCTAAAATTCGGCCGCCTATTCCGAGCCGTCTTCCTTTTCCGCGTGGAGGAATTTGCGGAAGGCGAGGAGCGTGCGCTCGGAGACATGGTGTTCGATGCCTTCGGCGTCGGCCTCCGCGGTCTCCCCCGGCACTCCGAGGGCGCGCAGCACCTCGACGACGAGCCGATGACGCGTCCGCACACGCCCGGCAAGCTCCTCGCCGGTTTGCGTGAGAAACACTCCACGGTACGGGCGCGACGTGACCAAGCCCTCGCGTTTCAGGCGCGCGATCGTTTTGATCGCGGTTGCGTGCGAGACGCCGAGCCGGCGTGCAATGTCGGTCGGTCGTGCTTCCCCGGTTGTCGCCAAGAGGTCGGCGATGAGCTCGGCATAGTCTTCGAGCAAAGCCGCCGATCGGGCCGATCGCGCCTTGCCGAAGCGTCCGGCTTGCGTCGACTCGCCGGGCATTTCGGGCGGCGGGCCCGCTCGGTTAGCCGCCTTTGGCATGTCGGTTTCTGCGGTGCGCGACGAAGCCCAGCACGAACACGGCATAAGCCATTTCGGCTGGCCGATCAATTTGGCGCGACCCGCGGTCCCCAGCTTCACCCAGAGCCGGTCAGCCTGCGTCCGCCAGTCCTGGGATCGGAATGCCGAGCGTTTGGAGAATGAGGACGAGGTTGAGCAACAGCACCACGACGGCTCCGGCGACGGCCGCGGCTGTCGTGAGCCGGCCGTTGGCAAATCGTCCCATGACGTCCGTGCGGCGGGTGAAGAGGACGAGCGCAATCATCGGGACGGGCAGAGCAAAGCTCAGAACGACCTGACTGATGAGAAGGGCGCTGGTAGCGTTCGCTCCAAGACCGACCACGGCGAAAGCGGGCAACATGGTCACCAAGCGACGCACCCAGATCGGGATCCTGAAGCGAACGAAGCCCTGCATGATCATCTGGCCGGCCATCGTGCCGACAACGGAGCTCGAAATGCCCGAGGCGATCAGCGACACCAGGAATACGCCGGCGGCCCCGGCGCCGAGCAGCGGCGTCAGCGTATGGAAGGCCGTCTCGATCTCGGCGACGTCGCTGTGTCCCTGGTGGAAGGCGGCCGACGCCATCATCACCATGGCCATGTTTACCAGCCCGGCCACCGCCAGGGCGGCGAGCGCCTCGCGGTTCGAATAGCGCACCAGCGCCGCGCGTTCGCTATCGCTGCGGGCCGGCACCCGGCTCTGGGTGAGGCCGGAGTGGAGATAGACGGCGTGCGGCATGACCGTCGCGCCGATGATGCCGACCGAGATCGTCAGTGCCGCCGCGTCAGGGATTTGCGGGACGAACGCATGCAGGCCGACCGCGCTCCAGTCGACGGGCGCAATGAAGAGTTCGACGAGGTAGCAAAGCCCGATCACGCCGACCAGCGCGCCGATGAGCACCTCCATCGGTCGAAAGCCGCGCCTCTCGATCAGCAGGATCGCGTAGGTGATGATCGCGGTCGCCGCCATGCCGAGGATCAGCGGCATATGGAACAGCAGCGACAGGCCGATGGCGCCGCCCAGGAACTCGGCGAGATCGGTGGCCATCGCGGCGATTTCGCTGACCCCCCACATCGCCCAAACGACAGGTCGAGAAAACCGGTCGCGGCACATTTCGGCGAGGTTGCGTCCGGTGACGATGCCGAGCTTGGCCGAGAGCGCCTGGAAGAGCATCGCAAGCAGGCTTGCGAGGACCACGACCCAAAGCAGCGCATAGCCGTACCTCGCGCCCGCCTGGATGTTGGTTGCGTAGTTGCCCGGATCGACATAGGCGACCGAGACGATGACCGCCGGCCCGGCGAACAGCAGCATCTGCCGAGGCCCGAGCCGCTCGCCCGAGAGCGCTTGGCGGATCGCCAAGGTGGTGCGATCGCTCAGCGTTCGCGCCGCTGTGGCCTGCATCGTCATTCGCCCGCCTCGCTGATCACACGCTGCACAATGTAGCACAGGCTACATATAGGTCAAGGGGCTCTATGCGGCGCGGAATGCGGTTTCGTGTCATCCCGGACGGAGCGCCGGGTTCTGGCGCCGGATCCCGGAAAGCGCATCGCGCTTCCGGGATGACAATGATTGGTTTCATGGAATCCATGGTCTAGATTGCCGCCGCGCCGCCGGCGCCAGCGACCATGACAAATGCCGGGAGAGACAACCAATGGCATCGAACGTGCGGGGACCCGCGATTTTTCTCGCCCAGTTTGCCGGCGATGCGACCCCCTTCAATTCCTTCGACGCGATCTGCGGATGGGCGGCAGGCCTCGGCTACAAGGGCGTGCAGATCCCGAGCTGGGACGCCCGGCTGTTCGATCTCGCCAAGGCCGCCGACTCGAAAGCCTATTGCGAGGAGCTCGCGGGCATCGCGAACCGCCACGGCATCACCATCACCGAGCTCTCGACCCATCTGCAGGGACAATTGGTGGCGGTGCATCCCGCCTATGACGAGGCGTTCGATGCCTTCGCGCCGGCCGCGGTCCACGGCCGCCCGCGTGAACGGCAGAAATGGGCGGTCGATCAGCTCATGCTGGCGGCCAAGGCTTCGGCCAATCTCGGCCTTCACGCCCATGTCACCTTTTCCGGCGCGCTTGCCTGGCCGTTCCTCTATCCCTGGCCGCCGCGCGCGCCTGGCCTGATCGAAACGGCCTTCGACGAACTCGCCCGGCGCTGGCGCCCGATCCTCAACGCCTTCGATGAGGCGGACTGCTTCGTCTGCTTCGAAATTCACCCGGGCGAGGACCTGTTCGACGGGGCGACGTTCGACATGTTCCTCGAGCGGGTACGCAATCACCCGCGCTGCGCCATCAATTACGATCCGTCGCACTTCCTGCTGCAGCAGCTCGACTATCTCGCCTTCATCGACATCTACCACGAGCGGATCAAGGCGATGCACGTCAAGGACGCCGAGTTCAACCCGGACGGTCGGCAGGGCGTCTATTCGGGCCTGCAGCCGTGGATCAACCGCGCCGGCCGGTTCCGCTCGCTCGGCGACGGGCAGGTGGATTTCAGCGCCATCTTCTCCAAGATGGCGAAATACGGCTACGACAGCTGGGCCGTACTGGAATGGGAATGCTGCCTGAAGCATCCCGAAGACGGCGCGCGCGAGGGCGCCGAGTTCATCAGGCAGCATATGATCCGCGTGACGCCGCGATCCTTCGAAGACTTTATCGGCGGCACCGACAAGCGGGCGGTCAAGCGCATGCTCGGCATAAGGTAGAGGGGATCGAGGGCGGTGTCGTCCCGGTCGGAGCGAAGCGGAGAGCCGGGACCTGCTCTGGATCCCGGTTAGACAATGATGATTCGGGGTTGGGCAGGTAGACGTCATTGCGAGGCGGCGAAAGCTGCCGAAGCAATCCAGTCGCGTGAGGGAGCGGGCTGGATTGCTTCGATTACGCTCGCAATGACACGATCTAATCTTTTCGCGCTTCCCCGATCGTCAGCATCGGCAGCGCTCCGCCCGGGACCATCGTGGTTGGCAGGACGCCGTTCCACCGCTCCGCCTGGGTCAGTCCGACAAGCGCCGGGTTCTCCTTCAGGGCTTCGCCCTTGGCGCGGATGGCGGCGGCTTCGGCATCGCCCTTCAGCTTGATGGCATCGGCCTGCGCCTTGGCATTGGCAAGAACGGCGTCCGCCTGGGCCTGCGCCTGGATGACGACGATCTGGGCCTGGATCTTCTCACGCTGCGCATTCTGCTCGAGCTTTTGCACCTCGACTTCCGCCTGCATGCGCTGCTCGACGGACGCGATGTACTGCGGCGAGAAGTCGATGTTTTCGATCTGCACGCCTTCGAGCACGATCATCGGGTCGTTGGTCAGCGACGCCGCGATGGCAGCCATCGCATCGGCGTTGAGCTTGGCACGTTCCTGGATGGCGCGTACTGCCGTGTATTGCCCGAAAACGACCTTCAGCTCCTGGTTGACGTGTGGCGAGAGCAGGCGGTCGACCGCCGAATCGAGATCGCCGAACCGTGAGTAGAGATCGGCAACCCGCGTCGGTTCGACATGAAACGTGACGCTGACCTTGAGATCGGCCGGCTGCTGGTCTGCCGAGTACGAATTGACCTTGTCCCATGTCCAGGTATGGGTCTGAGTGCTGATCTTCACGACCTTTTCGAAGACCGGAATCTTGAACCCGAGTCCGGGCTGCAGCGTTGCCACATAGGCGCCGTTGCGCAGCAGCACTCCGCGCTCGGTCTGATTGATCGTGTACCAGCTGCCGAAGACCAGGATCAGCCCGACGACGCCGGCGACGATCGCAAGACCCAGGAAACGTATCGATTGCCCCATCATGTTGGGCTTCTCCCCTGTGCGAGCGGCAATGGTCGGTACCGCGCTGCGGCCCGCTTCCTCGGCGTGTGGCATATTGCACCCCCCTCGCAGCGGCCGCAGCCCGTGAAAGTCCCGCTGGACGGCCGGGCCGTGCTCGGGCGGATCCGCTTCGTCCGTGGCCGATTCCTGCAAACCCATCACGAGCCCATGTCTGCCGCCCCTGTCAAGGCATCAGGCCCGAACTTCGTCATGATGCACAATGAAGGCTTATATCGACAGGGACAAAGCCTTCGGCCTTGCAGGTGATTGGAACACGATTTTCGGAGACACGCTTGCATGACGACTGCGACTGAGCGATTTTGCACTGCATTCGAGGAAAACCCAAAGGACTGAGGGGCTGCCCATGGTCGCTTGTGCCATCATCGGCGACAGCATTGCTGTCGGAATGGCGATGGAGTTTCGCCATTGCTACCGCAATGCCCGCGACGGCCTGCCGTCGGGCAGCATCATCCGCAGGGCGCCGCCCTTCGCCACGCAATGGACGGTGATTTCGGCCGGCAGCAACGACCCGCACAATCCGGGGCTGCGCAGCAACCTGTGGGCGATCCGCTCGCGGGTCAGGGCCTCGCAGGTCATCTGGATCCTGCCGCATCACCCGGCGGCGCGCGCCGCTGTCATGGAGGTTGCCAGTTCGCGTGGCGACCGTGTCGTCGGATTTGCCGCATCGCGCGACCATGTTCACCCGCGGTCCTATGGCGCGGTCGCCGCCGCGACGATGGCCGTCACCGGCCGCTCCGAGTCCTGGTCGATGCGTGCCATGGCAAGCGGGCCGGGGTTTGCCGAATCCGGCCCGCGCGGCGCTCCGCCGCCGTGGTGGTCCCCCTGGCCTTGTCGCTTCTGCATGCCAACCGCCTATGACGAACCAAGACCTTATTTCGCGTCCTGGCGTTCGCCGCGGATGCGGATGCGGCCAAGGTGGTGGGACTGGCGCTGGGGGCCACGCCCGCCCTTCGACTTTCCGTGGTGAGGTCGCATTCGCGCGGCGGACGATCCGGGATTGGCGCGCCGACCTTGCGGAGCCTCAGCCCGAGGTCGTCTCCTTCTCCGTACGGCGGGCGCCGCCTCGGCGGTCCCCGATTCCCCAGCTTCTCGGGAAAAAGAGGTCGCGCGCCTGGTAGGTGATGAGGAGCGCCGCAACGGCCCCGCCGCCCGCGCCAAGCGCGTGACCTTGGAAGCCCGGCTCCCCGCCCTGACCGAGGCGCACGTGGAGCGCCAGGAGTTCGGCGATGAGCGGAATGATGACGGAGCCAAAGATGCCGACGATGATGTTTTCGACAAGCGCGCGCGTCGAGGGTCGAAACAGGGTCGCGATCGCGCCGGCGATGATTCCGATTGCCACAACCACCAGCCCTTGCATCTTTTCTCTCCGTCAGCGGCTGCTGCCTGGCCATTCCACCGATACCGCTCGCACGAGCGGGGCAGGCGCGCAAGGCCGTCGCGCCTTTCCCTCCCTCTTCAGCTCGCCAGGAGGCAGCGACCGGCTGCCGATGGGGAGGTCGCTGTGACGGACGATCGGATCGCAAAACCTGCGGCGCTCGTCGTGATGGGGGTGTCCGGCTCCGGCAAGACCACGATCGCCGTGCCGCTGGCGAGGCGACTCGGCTGGGAATTTCGCGACGGCGACGAGTTTCATCCACCAGCCAACGTCGCCAAGATGCGCAGCGGGATCCCGCTTACCGACGAGGATCGCTGGCCGTGGCTGCGTGCCATCGGCGAGTGGCTTGGCACTGAGGTGACGGAAGGCCGCCACGGGATCGTCGCCTGCTCGGCCCTGCGCCGGCGCTATCGCGACATCCTTGTCGGCGGGCACCGCGACGCGATCCGCATCGTCTTCCTCGACGGCGCCAAGACGCTGATCGCGCAGCGGCTCGCCGCGCGCCGCCATCATTTCATGCCGGCCTCGCTGCTCGACAGCCAGTTCGCGACCCTGGAACGCCCAACGCCGGACGAACATCCGCTCATCGAGTCAATCGACGCCACGCCGGAGGCAATCGTCGGCGCGATCGTGGCAAAGCTCGGCCTCGGCGGCGGTCGATCGTTACTAAAGTAGGAGATCGAAGCCTCAACGGTCATGGCCGGGCTCCGTCCCGCCCATCCACGCCGTTGAGCTGCCGCAACGCGGGACGATTGGCGCTTTCGCAGACAGCGAAGCGGCTCAACCGCGTGAATCGTCATCACGATGGCGGAGAGAGCCGGCGCTGTGTCATCCCCATAGGAATGAATTCTCGCAGGCCTCAATGAGGAGGAATCTGAAGCAGCCAGATGAGGTCCACGATCGCGGCGGCGAGCGCGATCGATCCGATCGTCAGGCGCAGCGCAAGCCGGCTCTGTTCGAGCGCCCGGCGCCGGAACTGGGCGGCGCTGAAGAGCTCCAGATGACCGGAAAATCGCTCGCCCGATGATGTCCGCAGGTGCAGCATTTGGTTGCGCCTTCGCAAGGGCACCAGAATGTAGGAAAAGTCCTTGACTCGCGTTAGGGAATTGTCGCGCAATCGAACGACAGGGCAGGGGCGCCGGCACCAGGGGCGGCTTCAGCCAAGCTTCATTGCGATGCATGCAAAAATTGTATCGAGAGGGGCTTTTCATCCAAAGCGTGTTATGAGAGAAGTAATCTCGTAGCCGAGCAAAAGAGCGCGAGCGCCGGTTCGGCCGATCTTCCCGGTTCACACAAACATAGGATTCGGCCGCGACAAGCGGAGCGGGGCGGGGTTGTGCGCGAGCGAGGGGAGATAGGTCGGAATTTTCGGCTTGTCGTGAGACGAGCGAGAGGGGGCAGGGGAAGGCGGAGCACGCCGCGAACACGCGGGCACGGGTGGGAAGAGGCGCTTCGTTGGAAAACGCCTCATTGCAAGCCCGCTATGAATTCAGATCGGGTCCAGTCAGAGCCGGCGCGGTTGACCGGCCGCCAGGGGTCGAGTCGAGCACGAAGAAGGATTGTGAGACAGACCGAAGGAATTGTCCCGTCAATTGAACAAATTGTTGGAGATACATTGATGAGATGGCCCATATTCGCGCGATCAAAAGCCATTTGGAAGCACTCATATCAAGTTATTA
>JAFAME010000491.1 GCA_019233695.1 Methylobacteriaceae bacterium | reverse complement strand
GCAATCGTCAGCGCCATCAACGAGAGGTTGTCGATGCTGTAGCCCACAAGATACATGACGGCGGTGGTGCCGAGCAGGGCGAGGGGCACGGTCACGCTCGGGATGACGGTCGCCGTCACGTTGCGCAAGAACACGAAGATGACCATCACCA
This sequence comes from Methylobacteriaceae bacterium, assembly GCA_019233695.1. Taxonomy (GTDB): domain Bacteria; phylum Pseudomonadota; class Alphaproteobacteria; order Rhizobiales; family Beijerinckiaceae; genus JAFAME01. The sequence goes on along the minus strand of JAFAME010000491.1, from coordinate 13,269 downwards.
CGAGGCAGATGGTCAGCATCAGCGTGAACTGGACGTCGGCGACACTGGAGCGGATCGTCTGCGTCCGGTCGACCAGGAACTGGGTGTCGATCGATTGCGGGATCATCGCCGTCAGGCGGGGCAGGGCGGCCCGCACGCGGTTGACAGTGTCGATCACGTTGGCGCCGGGCTGCTTGGTGATGGGCAGCAGGATGGCGCGCTTGCTGCCGGCCCACGCCGCGAGCTTGGTGTTTTCCGCCCCGTCGATTGCCGTACCGATATCGCGCACCCGCACCGGCGCGCCGGCGCGGTAGGCAACGACGATGTTGTTCCATTTGGCCGCGCTCAGAACCTGGTCGTCGGTATAGACGGTAAAGCTCTGGGCGGGGGCGTCGATCGTGCCCTTGGGCGCATTGACGGTCGCGTTGGCGACCTGCGCCCTGATCTCTTCGAGGCCAAGACCCATGCTCGCGATCTTTGCCGGATCGAGCTGGATGCGCACCGCGGGCTTTTGCGCGCCGCCGACGAAGACGAGGCCGACGCCCGAGATCTGCGACAATTGCTGCGCCATGATGTTGTCGGCGTAGTCGTCGACGACGGTCAGCGGCAAGGCGTCCGAGGTCATCGCGATGACCATGATCGGCGCGTCCGCGGGATTGACCTTGCGGTAGGTGGGCGGGCTCGGCAGGTTGGTCGGCAGCTGGCCGGAGGCGGCGTTGATGGCCGCCTGTGTGTCCTGGGCGGCGCCGTCGATGTTGCGGTTGAGCTCGAACTGGAGGGTGATCTGCGTGCTGCCGGCCGTGCTGGTCGAGGTCATCTCGGTGAGGCCGGCGATCAGCGAGAACTGCCGTTCGAGCGGCGTGGCGACGTTCGAGGCCATCGTTTCAGGGCTGGCCCCGGGCAGGTTGGCGGAGACCTGAACGGTCGGGAAATCGACCTGCGGCAGCGGTGCCACGGGCAGCAGCGGGTAGGCGACCGCGCCGATGAGCAGGATCGCCGCGCTCAGCAGCGAGGTCGCGATCGGCCGGCGGATGAACCCGTGCGAAAAGGTCACGGCGCGGCTCCCGCCGTTGCTCCGACCGGCGCGGCAGAGGCAGCCTGGGCCGCGATCCGCACGCCCGGCTTCAGCTTGTATTGGCCGTCGATGACGACCTGGTCCCCGGCCGCGAGGCCCTTGTCGATCAAGGCGATCCCGTCGCGGATTTGGGCCACCAAGATCGGCCGCATCTCGACGCTTCGGTCGGCCTTGACGAGATAGGCATAGGTGCCGTCGGGGCCGCGCTGGACGGCCGGGGCCGGAACGGTGATGCCGTCCTTGCGGGTGTCGAGCAGCAGCCGGACGTTGACGAACTGGCCCGGCCAGAGCGCGTGGTTCTTGTTCTCGAAGGTCGCCTTCAGCTTGATCGAACCGGTCGTCTGGTCGACCTGGTTGTCGACCATGAGAAGCTTGCCGATGGCGCGCGGCGCCTTGTCGTTGCGGCCGAATGCCTCGACGGTAAGCTCGCCCTTGCCGGTGGCGGCACGGATATCGTCGAGCGCATCCTCCGGCACCGAGAACACGACGGCGATCGGCTCGACTTGGGTGATCGTGACGATGCCGGTCTGGTCGGTGGCGCGCACGATATTGCCCTCATCAACGAGCCGCATGCCGACCCGGCCCGAGATGGGGGAGGCGACGGTCGTATATCCGAGCTGGATGCTGGCGTAGTTGATCTGGCCCTGATCGATCTTCACCGCTGCTTCGTATTGGGCCACGAGCGCCTTCTGCGTATCGACGCTCTGGCGCGAGGTGTAGTCGCTTTTCAGGAGATTGCTGACCCGCAGCAGGTCGAGTTGCGCGTTGGCGAGCAGTGCTTCGTCGCGCGCCTTCGTCGCCTCGGCGCTCGCCTTCTGGGCCTCGAACGGGCGCGGGTCGAGTTGGGCGAGAGGATCGCCCTTGGCGACGTCTTGCCCTTCGACGAAGGCAATCCGCTGGATCTGACCATCGACCCGCGTCTTGACCGTCACGGTATTGAGCGCCTGGACCGTGCCGAGACCGGTCAGATAGATCGGCACGTCGCCGGCTTTGGCCTGATCGACGATGGCGGGAATATCGGCAAGCGCCACCGCCGCGGCCGGAACGGAGCTGCCGCTTGCGCCGATGCCCAGATGAAGCGTGTTGATGATCCGCGCGCCGCCGATCACACAAACCGCCGCAAGGCCCAGCCCGATCGCCAATCGGCGCAGTTTTCCCGGTCTGGGGGCTTTGTCCTGCGGCCTCGAATTCGAAGCGGCCATCCCGATCACCTGTCGAGCGTCTGTAAAGTGGTCGGAGAACCTCTTTGTGTTGCCACTCTGCGTGCGCTTGCTGCAGGGATCAAGCGTCGCAAGATTAATATTTTGCAATGCAGCGCGTTAGCGCCCCGATGAATTCTTGCGCATTCTGGCTGAAAGCGCGGCATTGCGATTACTAGCCCGCGCGCTTGAGGCTCGCCCGTGGCGGCCATCGGCCCACGCCAATGAAGTTGTCAGACAAGTTCGGTTTCGTCCCCCGCGCCCTTTGCCCATATCGTTGATCTTGAACGGACTTCAAGGCGTGACGCTCGCAAACAGACCGCGGTCGCCGACATGCTGCCCGCGTCGGCCGGGCGAGACAGATAGAAGCTTTCGGCCCGTGTCGTCCAGACAAGACCGGTCAAGTCATCGTGAAGTGGCGCCCAGCGGCAAGGGGACAGCGGCGCGCCTCGGCCACAAGCCTTGCAGCTTGCTCATCAGGAGGTAGATCACGGGCGTCGTATAGAGTGTCAGGATCCGCGACAGGATGAGGCCGCCGACGATGGTGATCCCGAGCGGTCGGCGCAATTCCGCGCCGGCCCCCGTGGCAATCGCCAGCGGCACGGCGCCGAGCAGCGCGGCGAGCGTCGTCATCAGGATCGGTCGGAAGCGGGCGAGGCATGCCTCGAAGATAGAGGTCTCCGGCGGAACGGAACGGCCGCGTTCGGCGGCAATCGCAAAATCCACCAGCATGATGCCGTTCTTCTTGACGATGCCGATGAGAAGAATGATGCCGATGAAGGCGATGACGGTCAGCTGCGCTCCCGCGACATTGAGCGCGATGAGCGCTCCGAGGCCGGCCGACGGCAAGGTCGAAATGATCGTGACCGGGTGGATGAGGCTCTCATAGAGCACCCCGAGAATGATGTAGACGGCGAGCAGCGCAGTGGCGATCAGCAGGCCTTCGCCGCTGGCGTTCTGGGCGGCCGCCTTGGCATCGCCGGCGAAGTCGGTGCGGATCGAATCGGGCATGCGCAGTTCGCCAACGGCAGTTTGCAAGGCCGCATTGGCGGTCGCGAGCGGCATCCCCGGAGGCACGTCGTAGGTGATCGTCACCGACGGAAAGACGCCCTGATGGTTGATGACAAGCGGCGCGGTCGAGCGCTCCACATGCGCGAGGCTGGACAGTGGCACCTGGGCGCCGTTCGAGGCCGGCACATAGATGCCGGTCAGGTCGTTGGGATCGCGCTGCCGCGAGGGCGAGATTTCGAGCACGACGACGTATTGGTTACGCTGCGTGTACATGGTCGAAGCTTGTGCCTGCGCAAAAGCATCGCCGAGGGCGTTGTCGATGTCGCGGATCGCCACGCCGAGGCGCGCGGCGGTGGCGCGGTCGATCACGACGTTGGCCTGCAGCCCGCCCTGCTCGCGGTCGGTCGCGACGTCGACGAGCTGGGGCAGTTGGCGCAGCCGGGCGAGCACCTTCGGCACCCAGGTTTCGAGATCCCCGAGATCGGCCGACCACATCGTGAACTGATATTGGGATTTGCCGAGCCGCCCGCCGGTCCTGAGGTCTTGAACCGGCGTCATGAACACCTGGATGCCAGAGACGCGCTTGAGGAGCGTGTCGCGCAGGCGCGCCACCACCTGGGCGGAGCTGGCGCGCCGTGTCGGCTTGAGGCTGATGAACAGGCGCCCCTGGTTGACCGTTCCCAACATGCCGCCGCCGATGAAGGAGGCGGTGCCGGCGACGTCCGGATCGGCAAGAACGATATCCGTTGCCTGCAGCTGCAGCTCGGACATGGTACCGAATGAAACATCCGGTGAGGCATTGGTGAAGCCGAAGATCAGGCCGGTGTCATCCTGCGGAAAGACGCCCTTCGGGCTGTTCACATAGAGCTGCACCGTGAGTGCGACGGTCAGCGCCATCACGACAAGCATCGCCCATGGGTGGCGCAACACGACGCGAAGCGAACGGGCATAGGCTGCCGTCATGCCCCCCAGCAGTCCCTCGACGAGCCGGTCGAGGCGCCCCCGCTTCTCCCCTGCCTCATGGCGCATGAACCTGGCGCAGATCATCGGCGTGACGGTGAGCGACACGAAGGTCGAGGTCGCGATCGCGAAGGTCAGCGTCAATGAAAACTCGCTGAACATGCGTCCGACGATGCCGTTCATGAAGAGCAGCGGGATGAAGGCTGCGACCAGCGACAGGCTGATCGAGATCACCGTGAAGCCGATCTGGTGGGCGCCGAGAAGCGCGGCGCGGCGCGGCTCCATTCCGCGCTCGACGTTGCGCTGGATGTTCTCGATCATGACGATGGCGTCATCGACGACGAATCCGACCGAGATCGTGATCGCCATCAACGAGAGATTGTCGAGCGTGAAGCCGGCCGCCCAGATCGCCGCGCACGTGCCGGCAAGCGACAGCGGCACGGTGATGCCGGCGGCAAGCGTCGGCGTTGCCCGGCGCAGGAACACGAAGACGACGAGCATCACCAGCCCGATGGTGATGACGAGCGTCTTCTGGATGTCGGCAATGGAGGCGCGAATCGTCAGCGTTCGGTCCGACACGATGTCGATATCGATTCCCGCGGGAATGAGCGGCCGGATCTCGTCGAGCTTGGCGCGAACCGCGTCGACCGTGCTGATGACGTTGGCATCGCCCTGTTTTGTCACCGTGATCAGGACGGCGGGCTTGTGGTTGAACCAGCCGGCCGTGCGAGCATTGCGCACGCCGGGCCTGACGGTCGCGATGTCCGACAATTGCACGACCGCGCCATTTCGCGCCCGTACGACGATCCGCTTGTAATCGTCGGGTTTCGAGAGCTGGGTTGTGGCCCCGATCGCCTCGCTCTGCATGGCCCCTTCGAAGCCCCCCAAGGGCGAGATCGTGTCGGCGGCGACGATCGCGTTGCGCACGTCGGCAAGGCTGATGCCCATTGCCGAGAGGCGCGCCGGATCGACCCGCACCCTGATTGCCGGCTGCTCGGCGCCGTTGACCGTGACCTCGGCGACGCCGTCCACCTGCGACAGCCGCTGCAGAATGACCGTATCGGCGGCATCGTAGATGTCGCTTGCCGTCATGATGTCGGAGGTGAGCGCCAGGATGAGAACAGGCTGGGCTGCCGGGTTGACCTTGCGGAAGTTCGGGAGCGTCGGCAGATCGGCCGGCAGGTCGGTTGCCGCCGCATTGAGCGCTGCCTGCACGTCGCGCCCGGCATCGTCGATGTTGCGCGACAGATCGAATTGCACCGTGATGCTGGATGATCCGAGCGAACTCGATGACGTCAGTTCGGTCACGCCTGCGATGCTCGCAAGGCTGCGCTCGAGGGGCGCTGCTACGCTTGCCGCCATGGTGGCGGGATCGGCCCCTGGCCGGTTCGCCGAAACGCGGATCGTGGGAAATTCGATTGCCGGCAGGCTCGCCACCGGCAGGAGCGAATAGGCGACCGCGCCGACGAGAAAGAGGCCGATCGCAAGGAGGGTTGTGCCGATCGGGCGCAGGATGAAGGGGGCGGAAATGTTCATCATTCCGCCGCCTCCCGCTCGACCTCCGGCAAGGGGGGCGGCGCCGGAATGGCAATGAGCTTGTGCCCGCCGAGACGGACGCGCAGCCGCTCGACGGCAAGATAGATCACCGGCGTCGTATAGAGCGTCAGCAGCTGGCTCAGAAGGAGGCCGCCGACGATGGTGATGCCGAGCGGGATGCGCAACTCGCGCCCCGTGCCGGTCGCGAGCGCCAGCGGCAGCGCGCCGAAGAGGGCCGCAAGCGTCGTCATCATGATCGGCCTGAACCGCAGGCGGCAGGCCCGCACGATCGCCTCGAACGGCGCCAGAGCGTCGTTGCGCTCGGCATCGAGGGCAAAGTCGATCATCATGATGGCGTTCTTCTTGACGATGCCCATCAAGAGAACGATGCCGATCAGCGCGACGATCGAAAGGTCGCTTCTGGTCAGAATCAGCGCAAGCAGCGCGCCCACGCCCGCAGACGGCAGCGTCGTGAGGATCGTGAAGGGATGCGCGAAGCTCTCGTAGAGCATGCCGAGCACGAGATAGATCGTCACGGTGGCGGCGAGGATGAGCCAGGGTTCGCTCGCGAGCGACTTGTTGAACTCAGCGGCATCGGCGCTGAAGCTGCCGGTGACCGTGGCCGGCATGCCGATGTCGGCCTCCGCCTTGGCGATCTCGGCGACCGCATCGCCGAGCGCCGCGTTCGGCGCGAGGTCGAAGCTGACGGTGGCGGCGGGAAATTGTTCTTCGTGCGCAACCGACAGAGGCGCGGTCTGGCGCACAATCCGGGTGAAGGCTTCGATCGGCACCTGTGCGCTGACACCGCCCGTACCGGCCGGCGTCGTCTGGGTGATGCCCGACGTGGGGCTCGTCGCTGCCTGCACCGTTCCGGTGGCCGGCACGTAGAGCTTGGCGAGCGCGGACGGGTCGGTCTGGTAGCGCGGCGCCACCTCAAGGATGACGCGATATTGATTCGACTGCGCGTAGATGGTCGAGATCTGCCGCTGCCCGAAGGCATCATAGAGCGTGTCGTCGACAGTCTGCATGGAGATGCCGAGGCGCCCCGCCATCTCCCGATCGATGTCGAGGAAGGCTCGCAGCCCCCCCTGCTGTGTCTCGTTGGCGACGTTGCGGACGACCGGATCGGTCCGCAGTCGTTCCGCCAGGCGCTGCGACCAGTTGGCGACCTCGTCGGCATCCGTGCCGGTGAGCGTGTACTGGAACTGCGACCGGCTGGGCCGCGTGGTAATCTGGATGTCCTGAACGGGCTCGACATAGAGCTTCGCGCCCGCCACCCGCGAGGCGCTGCGCCGCAGCCGTTCCGCGATCGTCGCAGCATCGTCCGTCCGTTGATTTTTCGGGCGGAGACTGACGGCGAAATGACTGGTATTGGCAGTCGCATTCAAGGTTCCGATGCCGATCACCGAAACGACGCCGGTCACGTCCGGATCCTCGCTCAGAATCTTGCCGACCTGCTCCTGAAGCTGGTTCATGGCGTCGAAGGAGGAATCGGCAGATCCTTCGAGGACAACGTTGATCAGGCCGGTGTCCTGCGTCGGCAGGAATCCTTTCGGCACAATGATGTAGAGCCAAATCGTCAGGACGAGCGTGCTGGCGGTCAGCAGCAGCATGAAGCCCTGGCGCCGCAGCGCCCAGGCGAGCGTACGGTCATAGAGGTACGCCATGGCCGCCATCGGCAGCTCGGCCGCCCGCATCAGGAAATTCTGCCGTTCGAGTGATTTGAAGCGCAGCAGCTGCGCACACATCATCGGCGTCAGCGTGAGCGAGATGACGGCCGAGACCACCACCGCGATGGTGAGCGTGAGCGCGAACTCGCGGAACATGCGGCCGACAAGGCCGGTCATGAACAACAAGGGTATGAAAACGGCGATGAGCGAAACCGTGAGCGAGATCACCGTGAAGCCGATCTGCCGGGCTCCGTCGAGCGCCGCCACGAGCGGCGGCTTGCCCCCCTCCATGTTGCGGACGATGTTTTCGATCATGACGATGGCGTCATCGACGATGAAGCCGGTGCCGATCGTCAGCGCCATGAGCGACAGGTTGTCGAGGCTGAAGCCGCACGACCACATCAGGCCAAACGTGGCGATGATGGAGAGCGGCAAGGCGACGCCCGCGATGATGGTGGCGCGGATGGTGCGCAGGAAGAGGAGCACCACGAGGACGACCAGCGCCGCCGCGAGCATCAACGTGAACTGGACGTCGGCGATCGAGGCGCGGATCGTGTCGGTGCTGTCGTGGACGATCTTCAGGTCGATGCCGGCCGGCAGCGAGCGCTTGAGCCGCGGCAGTTCCTTTGTCACCCCATCGACCGTCGCCACGATGTTGGCGCCAGGCTGGCGCAGCACATCGAGGATGACGGCCGGATGGCCCTGATACCATCCCCCGACGCGCGAATTCTCCAGGCCGTCGATGACGTCGGCGACATCGCGCAGCAGGACGGGGGCATTGTTGCGATAGGCGATGACGATGTCGCGGTATTGCGCGGCCGCCCCGATCTGATCGTTGGCGCCGATCGTATAAAGCTGGCGGGCGCCGTCGAGCGAGCCTTTCGAGCCGGCAACATTGGCCGCGCCGATGGCGTTGCGCAGATCTTCAAGCGCGATCCGATAGGAGGCGAGCCGCGCCGGGTCTGCCTGAATGCGGACCGCCGGGCGGATGCCGCCCTCTATGGAGACCCGCCCGATGCCGGGGATTTCGCTGAGCCGCGGGCCGATGAGCGTGTCGGCAAGATCGCTCAGGGTCCGCAGGGCCACGGAGTCGGACGTGAGCGCGACGGTCAGGATCGGCGTGTCGGCCGGGTTCACCTTGGCATAGGTCGGCGGATAGGGAAGGTTCTTCGGCAACGCCGATTGGGCGGCGTTGATTGCCGACTGGACGTCCTGCGCCGCCCCGTCGATGTCGCGGCCGAGATCGAACTGCAGCGTGATCTGGCTCAGGCCGAACGAGCTCTGCGACGACATCGTCGACAGCGACGGGATCTGCCCGAACTGACGTTCGAGGGGTGCGGTGACGATCGAGGCAATGGTCTCCGGATTGGCACCGGGCAATTGGGTCGTGACCTGGATCGTCGGAAAATCGACCTGCGGCAGGGCCGACACCGGCAGGCGCGAATAGCCGAGCAGACCGCATAAAAGCACGGCGACCCCGAGCAGCGAGGTCGCGATCGGACGGCGGATGAATGGAGCCGAGACGCTCATTGCGTGGCTGCCGGCGCCCCGGATTGCTGGCGCGCCCGCCAGCGGCGTCGACGCTCCTCGTTCGGCGGATTGGCGCCCGCAGGCTCGCTTGCGGAGGCGTCCGTCCCCGCCGCCGGCGCCGGGGGCGGGTCGGTAGCGGTCGCGGCGGCCGGCGGAGCCGGCGCGCCGGTATCAACCGGCGCCGGCCCCGATTGTTGCTGGGACCGCCCGCGGCGCCGGCGTTCTCCGCCGTCCGGACCGCGAGGCTGGCCGGATGCATCGCTTGGCGTCGCCTCGCCGGTCGCGGGGGGCGCGCCCGCCGCCGGCGCGCCCGACTGGTCCGCGGGCGCCATCGTCACATGCGCCCCGTCGGTCAGGCGCGCGAACCCGGTCGTCACGACGAGCGTCGGCGGTTCAAGCCCCGACTTCACCACCGCGCTGGTCTCATCCTGGCGTCCGACCGAGATCAGCGTCAGTTTGACGGAACCATCCTCGTTCACGACATAGCAATAGGGGCCGTTCGGGCCGCGTTGGACCGCTGCCGTCGGCACCACGACGGCATGCGGCAGGGTCGCCACGAAGATGCGGACGTTGACGAACTGCCCGGGCCACAGGTGCCGGTCGGAATTGGCGAAGGTGGCCTTGACCTTGACCGTGCCGGTCGTCTGATCGACCTGGTTGTCGACGACCTCGATCGTCCCCTTGTCGAGGACTGTGGTATTGTCGGCATCGAGCGCCTCGACCGCGACCGCCGCTTTCGCCATCGCAGCGTTCAGCGCGCCAAGCTGCTGCTGTGGCAGGTTGAAGATCATCGCGATCGGCTGCAGCTGCGTAATGACGACGAGGCCGGTGGCATCGGCGGCATGGATGATATTGCCGGCGTCCACGAGCCGAATGCCGGTGCGTCCGTCGATCGGCGACTTGATCGTCGTGTAGCCGAGGATAGCCAGGTCGTTGTCGATGACGCCCTGGTCGACCTTGGTCTGCGCCTCGAGCTGGGCGACCAGGGCTTTCTGGGTGTCGGCCTGCTGGCGCGAACCATATTCGGTCGTCGCAAGCTTGGTGTAGCGTTCAAGATCGACGCGCGCATTGGCGAGCTGTGCCTCGTCCTGAGCCTTCTTGGCGATGGCCTGGTCGTATTGCGCCTGATAAGTGACGGGATCGATGCGCGCCAGCACATCGCCCCGCTTGACGTCCTGCCCGTCCTTGAAATCGAGCTCGAGCAGGCGTCCGTCGACCTGCGAGCGGATCGTGACGGTGTTGAGTGCCTGAATCGTGCCAACCGCATCGACGGTGATCGGCACGTCCTCATAGCGCGCAGCGACCGCCACGACCGGGATCGGCCCGTTGTCGGCCCCGCCGCGGCCGAACCGGCCGCTGCCGGGCGCCGCGTCACCGGCCTGACGTGAGCGCCGGCCGGCCGGCGGGGAGCCCCCGTCCGGATTGCTGGCGGCTTGCGCCGGCGGCGCTGTGCCGTCGGCAGGAGGCGAGGGGCGGCCAGAGTCGCTTTGCTGCGGGCGGGCATTCTTCAACGGGCTCACGGCCCAGCCGACATGGTAGGCATACCAGAGAAAGCCGCCGCCTCCGAGAAGCACAAACAGAAGGACAAGGCGCCTCATGGCGTGGGACTCAACGCAGTGACCGGCACCGGGATGAAGGGTTTCACCGAGATGTCGAGCGGCGGCTGCGGATCGACCTGCGGCGTGTATCCCCCGCCCAGCGCCTGGAACAGGCTGACATAGGCCTGCAGTTTCTGCAGCCTGACCTGGGAGAGCTCGTCCTCCGCCTGGAACAGGGTCAGCTCGGTCTGCAGCAGCGTCGTCACGTCGATTGTCCCCTCGCGCAGCCGCGCCTCCGTGATGTCCTGGGCCCGTTTGGAGGCGGTCACGGCGAGGACCTGCAGCCGCTCGTGCTCGGTCGTCTGCTGCACGGCGACAAGCGCATTCTCAACATCGGAAAAGGCCGAAATGACGGCTTTCCGGTAGGTCTGCAGGAACTCGCTCAACTTTCCTTTCTGCAGCTCGAACTGCCCTTCGAGGCTGTACCCGTCCAAGATGGGTTGGGTGATCCCGGCTGCCAACGAGGCGGTCGCCGCTTCCGGCCGCAGCAAGGTCTTCAGAAGCAGGCTCTCGAAGCCGCCCTGGGCCGTCAGCGAGATGTTCGGAAACATCGCCGCGCGCGCCGAGGCCACGCTTTCGTTCTGCGCCGCGACCTGGGCTTCCGCCTCCGCAATGTCCGGCCGGCGCAGCAGCAGCTGGGAAGGCAATCCGGGCCGCACGCGCGGAATGGCGAGGCGGTCGAGGCTGCCGCCGACGACGGTGAGGCTTTCCGGGGTCCGGCCGAGGAGGATGGCGATGAGGTTCTTCGTCTGCAGGAGCTGCTGCTCGAGCGGCGGCACTGTGGCGCGTTGGGTCGCAACGACGCTTTCCTGCTGAGCAACATCAAGCGCCGTCGCGGTGCCGACCGAGAGGCGGGCCTTGATGGCATCGAGCACGCGTTCGGCGGTCCTGATGTTCTCGTGGGCGATGCGCAGCCTGTCCTGGGCGCCGAGCACCAGCAGGTAGTCGGTGACCAAGGTGGCGATGGTGCTCAGGGCGACGACATCCCGGTCGAACCGGCTCGCCTCTGCAAGCAGGTTGCCCGCCTCGGCAGCGGCGTAGTTCTTGCCCCAGAAATCGATCTCGTAGCTTGCCGTCAGGCCGAAGCTGAAGAGATTGCTTGAGGTGGAGCGGAACGGCGGCTTCTTGCTCCTGGCGGTCCCGGCCGAATGGGTGCGCTCGGCGTTGGCATCACCGGTAAGGGTCGGGTAGAGGCCCGCCGCATCGATGCTGGCTTGGGCATCGGCCTGGGCGATCCGCGCGACCGCGACGGCGATGTCGAGGTTCTGGTATTCAGCCTCGACGACCAGCGCCGTCAGCTCCTTCGAGCGGAACAGGTTCGGCCAGTCGATGGGGGGCGGCGGAGCCGGCGCCGGAGCGCTTGCCCGATAGGCGGTCGGAATCGGGATCGCAAGGTCGGGCAGCGGCCCCTCGAGACTGCATCCGCCTGCGAGCAAGCAGCCAAGCCCGATTGCCAGGAGCTTTCGGCCACGCGCGGCGTGCCACCGGCACGCCATCGGCCGTGCCGGGACGGCGATCGGTTCTCCAGCGCCTGCCCTGGCCATGCGCGTCCCCATCCAGCCGCCGCCTTCGCCCATGGTTCATGTGACGAGGATGGCAGCACCCACGCCGCCATGCTCCCTGCACCGGAGCATAGCCTCTGGCAAGCTCGCCGCAGCGGCGGCCTCGACGATCCACGATAAAATGGCTGAGGGCTGGCAGGAAAGTTACATCGCCGCAATGTCGGGACGGCCCAGGGCGGGTGCCTCGCCGGGGCAGGGCGCCGCACGGCACTTGCAACGCGCCCGCCTTCCACGCAACGATCCGACAGGATTCATCCGGCCCGGTGCAGAGCGTGCTGCCATGTTCACCAGCGTCTTGATCGCCAACCGTGGCGAGATCGCCTGCCGGATCGTTCGCACCGCCAAGCGGCTGGGGATGCGCACCATCGCGGTCTTTTCCACAGCCGATGCGGCCGCACTGCACGTACGCCTTGCCGACGAGGCCCATCCCGTCGGCGGCGCCGCCGCATCCGACAGCTATCTCGCGCAAGACAAGATCATCGCGGTCGCCAAGGCGTCAGGCGCGCAGTGCATTCATCCCGGGTATGGCTTCCTGGCCGAGAATGCCGAGTTCGCGCACGCGTGCGCGGCGGCGGGACGGGTTTTCATCGGACCGCCGCCGCAAGCGATCCGCGCCATGGGCCTCAAGGATGAGGCCAAAGCCTTGATGCAGAAGGTCGGCGTGCCGGTCGTATCCGGCTATCACGGGGCGCGCCAGGGCAGGGCATTCCTGAAGGAGAAGGCCTACGAGATCGGCTATCCGGTGCTGATCAAGGCAGTCGCGGGGGGTGGCGGCAAAGGCATGCGGCGCGTCGATGCGCATGCCGACTTCGAGGCGGCCCTCGAAGGGGCCGAGCGCGAGGCACAGGCGGCCTTCGGCAATCCGCGCGTTCTCCTCGAAAAATACATCGCCAGCCCGCGCCATATCGAGATGCAGATCTTCGCCGATGACCACGGCAACATCATTCATCTCTTCGAACGCGACTGCTCGCTGCAGCGCCGCCACCAGAAGGTGATCGAGGAGGCTCCGGCTCCGGGCATGACGCGGGAACTGCGCGAGCTCATGGGTCGTGCTGCAGTCGAGGCGGCTCGCGCGGTCGGCTATCGCGGCGCTGGAACTGTCGAGTTCATCGTCGACAGCACCAAGGGCCTGCGTCCGGACGGCTTCTA
>JAFAME010000396.1 GCA_019233695.1 Methylobacteriaceae bacterium | reverse complement strand
CGCGACCCGTTTCGAAAAGCACGCTTCAAACTACCTTGCCCTCGTCAAACTTGCCTGCGCTCGAATCTGGATGCGATTTATGAGTCGGTGACCTAGCCGCCGGTTTTTTTTGGCACGACCACGGCTTCCGCCGGCTTGTCTTCCGGCAGACCATCCTCGATCTTCTTGAGGATCCTCGGAAGATCGTCCTTCTCGGGCTGCGCGTCGCGGGCATGGTTCCATTGGAACTTCGCCTCGAGCTTGCGCCCGACGCGCCAGTAGGCGTCGCCGAGGTGATCGTTGATCACCGGATCGGACGGTTTCAGGTCGATCGCTCGTTCAAGGTCCTTGACCGCCTCGTCGTATTGACCGAGGCGGAAATGCGCCCAGCCAAGGCTGTCGACGATGAACCCGTCGTTCGGGCGCTGGTCGACGGCCCGGCGTAGCATGTTGAACCCTTCCTCAAGATTCATGCCTTTGTCGACCCACGAATAGCCGAGATAGTTGAGGACCAAGGGCTGATCCGGGAAGAGTGTCAGCGCCTCCTTGAAATCCGACTCGGCGAGCGGCCATTTGTTTTGGCGCTCGCGCGTGATGCCGCGGCGATAGAAGAGCGCCCAGTTGCTGGCATCGGGCGTGCCGATCACGTCGATGGCGCGCGTAAAGGTCTCCTCGGCCTCGTCATACCTCTTCTGGACGGAATAGAGATTGGCAAGCGCCGACAGCGCATCGACGTCCTTTGGCCGGTCCGCCACAATGGCCTTGACCTGCTTGATCCCGTCGTCGGTTCGACCGAGCGCATCAAGGGTCAGGCCGATCTGGATTTCGGCGTTGACGCGCAACGGGCTGTCCTGCGGGATCATCTCGTAGACATCGACCGCCCGTTCATCCTGTTTCACACGATCGTAGAAATCGGCGAGCGTGACCAGCGCCAACGCATTGGTCGGCGCGAGGTAGAGCGAGAGCCGCAGGTAAATCATCGAGGCGAGCTCGTCGCCCTCGCGCCCGCCGGCCGCCCCGAGGCCATACAGCACTTCGGCTGCGCCGGCGTCGGCTGACGTGACAAGCGGGTCGAGCGTCTTTCCGGCCGCCAGATCGGCGAGCGCCGCCTTCACCAGCGGATGGTTCGGCACGAGCTTGTCGAAGGCCTGATACGCGCGCTTTGCCTCGGCAGCATCGCCATGCCGGTCCATGAAACGCGCATAGGCATCGATGAGACGCAGAGTGTTCTTTTCGGCCGCATAGACCGCCTTGAAGCGCTTGGTTGCCTCGACGCTGTCGCCGAGAACATCGGCAATAAGGGCCGCATGATAGTCGCGGAAGATCGTGAAGTTGCCGTCGTTCAACCGATCGACGACCTCAAGGGCCTTCTTCTCATCCCCCGCACCTGCATAGGTCCAGGCCGTAAGCAGCGTCGCGGTGACGTCGCGGGGCCGCGCGGCCCCGCCCTTCGACAGATGGGCGCGCGCGAGAGCCCATTGCTTCAATTTGATGGCTTGAACGCCGAGCGTGAGATTGGCGACGCCGTTGGTGGGATCGCGCAGAATCAGGCGCTCGCCAAGGGCCAGGGCGTCAGGAAAGCTGCCGTTGGCAAGGGCGGCGACGAAGGCGCGTTCGGTCAATTCGGAATTTTTGGGATCGGCGCGAAGCGCCTCGCGGAAGAATGTGGAGGCGGCGACCGTGTCGCGCTCGGCCCCGGCAATCAGCGCTGCAAGATAATTGCCGCTCGGGCTGTCCCCGATTTCGAACGGCGTCGGGATCGCGACGACGCTCTCGCGCGCCGTCGCGCCCACAAGAGGGAAACAGCCGAACGCGAGCGCAAGGCCAATGGCGGTTGTCCTCATGGTCAAGCACATTTGCACAGGAATCGTCTTTCCGATTGGTGCGAAAGTGAAGCGGCGGCGGCCTTCGGGCCGCTCATGCAGGATGTGGCGTGCCGGATTCTATGTCCGAATCAAACATGGCCGTTTTGAGTTCCAACGGCAAGTTCGAAGCAGGCCTGACCGGGCTCGATACACTACTATGGGGCTCATTCCAACCCCGTCGCGGTCACGCGGCGGCACCAAAATGCGATCGGATGGCCAAAGTCATACGTGATCACGCGCATCACATGTTCGGGTAGTTCGGGCCGCCGCCGCCCTCGGGCGGCACCCAGGTGATGTTCTGCGCCGGATCCTTGATGTCGCAGGTCTTGCAGTGCACGCAGTTCTGCGCGCTGATGACGAAGCTCGGACCGGTCTTTCGATCGGCATCCGCGTAGACCACCTCGAAGACGCCGGCCGGACAATAAAGTCGCGCGGGCTCGCCATAGGCCGGCAGGTTGTCGCGAATGGGGACGGCGGGGTCCCTGAGCTTAAGGTGCGCCGGCTGATCCTCCTCATGATTGGTGTTCGAAAGGAACACTGACGACAGCTTGTCGAAGGTGATGTGGCCGTCAGGCTTCGGATAGACGATCGGCGTCACCTCATCGATCGGTCTCAGCGTCGCGTAGTCAGGCTTGCCGTGCCGCAAGGTGCCGAAGAGCGAGAGGCCGAAGAGCTCGTTCGTCCACATGTCGAAGCCGCCGAGAGCAACGCCGGGAAGGGTTCCGAACTTCGACCATAGCGGCTTGACGTTGCGCACCTTCTTGAGGTCCTTGCCGATGTCGGAGCCCCGCCAAGCCTCTTCATAGGAGGTGAGCTCGTCATTCGCACGCCCCGCGGCAAGCGCTGCCGCCGCATGCTCGGCGGCAAGCATCCCCGACAGGATGGCGTTATGCGAGCCTTTGATACGCGGTACGTTGACGAAACCCGCGCTGCAACCGATCAGGGCGCCGCCCGGAAATGCCAATTTTGGCACCGATTGCCAGCCGCCCTCAGTGATCGCCCGGGCGCCGTAGGCGAGCCGCCTGCCGCCCGCAAAGACGCCTGAGATCAGCGGATGGGTCTTGAAGCGCTGGAATTCGTCGAACGGCGACAGCGTCGGGTTCTGATAGTTGAGGTGAACGACGAATCCGACAGAGAGGAAGTTTTCGTCGAAATGGTAGAGAAAGGAGCCGCCGCCGGTGCCGCCTTGCAGCGGCCAGCCGAATGTGTGCTGCACGAGGCCCGGCCGGAACCGGGCAGGATCGACCTGCCATAACTCCTTCAGACCGATGCCGAATTTCTGGGGTTCCTTGCCTTCGTCGAGGCGAAACCGCGCGATGACCTGCTTCGACAGCGAGCCCCGCGCGCCCTCGGCGAAAAGCACATATTTGGCGCGCAATTCCATGCCGCGCGCGAATCCCTCCTTGTGCCGGCCATTCTTGCCAATACCCATGTCGCCAGTGGCGATGCCAACGACCGTGCCCTTCTCGCCATAGAGCACCTCAGCGGCGGCAAAGCCCGGAAAGACATCGACGCCGAGCGCTTCGGCGCGGCGGGCAAGGAAGCGGCAGACATTGGCGAGCGAGCCGACGAAATTCCCATGGTTGTCCATGAGCCGCGGCATCATGAAGTTCGGCAGGCGCAGCGCGCCGGCAGGCCCGAGCACATAGAAGCGATCGGCCGAGACCTCGGTTTTCAGCGGCCGATCCGGGTCGCTGCGCCAATCGGGCACGAGCCGGTCGAGACCGACGGGATCGATGACTGCGCCGGAAAGAATATGCGCGCCGACCTCCGAGCCCTTCTCGACGACGACGACGGCAAGATCATCGTTGAGCTGCTTCAGCCGGATTGCTGCCGCAAGACCGGCGGGGCCGGCGCCGACGATGACAACATCGAAATCCATGCTCTCGCGAGGCGGCAGATCGGGGCTGGCGCTCTCCATTTCATTCATTCGGGCCTCCTGCCCAGACCTCTTCGCGTTCAGCATTATGCAGTGGATCAGCCGATCTCAACAGCACCGCAGTCCCCAGCCCGACCCCCTTGTTGTCGGCAGTCGGCTCCGGCACACTCCGTCACCATTCGCACGTTGCGCACCGTTTCAAGGCCAAGTCGGATGCTCGAAACAACGATCGCCGGAAGTCTGCCGAAGCCGCGCTGGCTTGCCGAACCCGAGCGACTGTGGGCGCCCTGGAAGCTCGAGGGCGCAGCGCTTGCGGAGGCCAAACGCGACGCGACCCTCCTCGCTCTCAAGCGACAGGAGGACGCCGGCATCGACATCCTCAGCGACGGCGAACAGTCGCGCATGCATTTCGTGCACGGCTTTCTGGCCAATCTCGACGGCATCGACTTTGCGCGAAAAGCCACCATCGGGATTCGTGCCGATCGCTACAAGGTCGAGGTCCCGACCGTCGTCGGCCCGATCCGCCGCAAGGGATCCGTGCACGGCGTCGAGGCCAGGCTGGCGCGGGCCCATACGAAGCGCAAATTGAAGTTCACGCTGCCAGGCCCGATGACGATTTCCGACACGATCGCAGATGCGCACTACGGCAAGCGCCCCGATCTTGCGTTCGCGTTCGCGGCGGCCCTGAACGAGGAGGCGCGTGAGCTCGAAGCGATCGGCATTGAGGTCGTCCAGTTCGACGAGCCGGCCTTCAACGTCTATATGCGCGAGGTGGCGGAATGGGGCATCGCGGCGCTGGAGCGCGCTGCTGCGGGGCTCGCCGTCACGACCGCCGTCCACACCTGCTACGGCTACGGCATCAAGGCCAACATCGATTGGAAGGCGACGCTGGGGTCGGAGTGGCGGCAATATGAGGAGACCTTTCCCCTCATCGCCAGGAGCACTATCCGCCAGGTGTCGCTTGAATGCCGCAATTCGCATGTGCCGATCGAGCTCATCCGGCTGC
>JAFAME010000358.1 GCA_019233695.1 Methylobacteriaceae bacterium | reverse complement strand
CGCCTCATCGAGCGCACGCGGCTCGGCGAAGACGTCCGCAAGGCGAGCCGCTCGGTCCAGATCACTGCCCGCGACATCTATGCAATGCTCGTCAAGCATCTCTCCGGCGGCAACCAGCAGAAGGTCGTCATCGCCAAGTGGCTGATGCGCAGCCCGCGCGTCTTCATTCTCGACGAGCCGACGCGCGGCATCGACGTCGGGGCAAAATACGAGATCTACAAGCTCATCAACCAGCTTGCTGCCGAAGGCACCGGCATCCTTCTGATCTCCTCAGAGATCGAGGAGCTCATCGGCATGTGCGATCGCATCCTGGCGATGGGACACGGCGAGATCCGCGGCACGCACGACCGCCTCGCCTTCGACCGCGAGGCGATTCTCAAATCGGCCATGTGGGACGGCTTCAGGGAGGCCGTGTGATGGCCGGCCGCCACCGCCTGCAGCTCCTGCTTCTCCAATACGCCCCATTGCTGCTTTTCATCGTGCTCCTGGTCGTGTTCGGCCTGCTGTCCGGCCGCTTTCTCACGACGGCCAATTTCGTCAACATCCTGATCCAGTCCGCCCACGTCGCCATCATCGCAATCGGCATGACGTTCGTGCTGCTGGTTGCGGGCGTCGACCTCTCGGTCGGGGCCAACATGTATGTCTCGGTAGCGGTCCTCGGGCTCTACCTGAAGGGGCTGCCGGTCGCTGCTTCGTTTCCGATCACGGCACTCGTCGGCATCCTCTTCGGCGCCGTCAACGCGCTCATCATTACCCAGCTGCGCGTGGCTGCCTTCATCACCACGCTTGCCACGATGTTCGTCGGACGCGGACTTGCCCTCTACATGTCCGGCACGAAGATGGTGGGCTTCAACGATCAGATCCTCGCGCTGGGGCGCACCTCCTATCTCGGCATCCCCTACGCCATATGGGCCTTTGCCTTGGTGTTCTTGATTGCCTTTGTGGTGTTGCGCGAGACGCCATTCGGGCGCCAGATCTATGCGGTCGGGGCCGATCCGGAAGCCGCCACCAAGGCCGGCATCGATGTCCGGCGCATCGTGTTCTCGGTCTATTGCATCTGCGGCCTGTGCGCCGCCATCGGCGGCGTCGTCTCGGCAAGTCAGGTCGCGGTTGCCTCCTCGACCTTCGGCTACCAGAAGGAATTCGCTGTCATCGCCGCCGCCGTCCTCGGCGGCACGAGCCTCTTTGGCGGGCGCGGCGGTGTTCTCGGCACCGTCTTCGGCGCGGTGCTGATCCAGACGGTCGAAAGCGGCCTCGTCATGACCAACGCCGATCCGTATCTCTATCCTCTCGTGATCAGCGTCATCATCTTCCTGGCGGTGCTCGTCGACAGTTTGCGAACCAGCCTCCTGGAGCGCTTGGAACGACGCCAGATCCGGGTCGAGCCCGCCTCGGACGAACGGCGCGGCTTCTTCGCCAGGCTTTCGGCGCGCTAGCCGCGTCCACCATTTGCAATGTCGCTCGGGCGAACCCGACGCTTCGAAGGGTACACGGATGTTCGATGGACTGAAGGGCAGGCGCGTACTGGTGGTCGGGGGCAGCTCGGGTCTCGGGCTTGCGACGGCGCAGGCATTTGCTGCGGCGGGCTCGCAGGTGACCATCGCCGCCCGCGCCGGCGAAAGACTCGACAAGGCCCGAGAGCAGGTCGGGGCAGGGGTGACATCGCGGCCGCTCGACATCACCGACGAGGGCGCCATCGAGCGGTTCTTCGCCGAGGGCGAAGCGTGGAACCACGTCGTCATCAGCGCCGCCTCGACCAGAACCGGGCCCGTGCGCGGGCTCGCGCTCGCCGATGCCTACGCGTCGATGAACAGCAAGTTCTGGGGGCCCTACCGGATCGCACGCGTCGTCAGGATCGCGGAAGGAGGCTCGCTTACCCTGGTCTCGGGCCTCTTGGGTCGAAGGCCGAGCGCCAGCTCCGTCCTCCAGGGTGCGATCAACGCCGCTGTCGAGGCGCTCGGCCGCGGCTTGGCGCTCGAACTGGCACCGGTTCGCGTCAATACGGTCTCACCTGGCCTGATCAGGACGCCGCTGCATGACCGCCTGCCTGAAGACAAGCGCCAGGCCATGTACGATCAGGTCGCGGCTCGGCTTCCGGTGAAGCGCGTCGGCGAAGCGCAGGACGTGGCGAACGCCGTTCTGTTCCTCGCCGCGACCCACTTTGCGACGGGCTCGACCGTGTTCGTCGATGGCGGCGGCGCCATCGCCTAAAGGGTTGATGCTAGGAACCAACCCTTATCATCCGGGAAGCCGCTCTTGCGGCTACGCGGGATCCGGGGCCTGACCCCGGCTCTCCGCTTCGCTCCGGCCGGGATGACCAGATGATTGACTACGGAGCTTGACACCGCCCGCACTTTCAGCCGCCGCTCTCGCGTGCAAGAGTTGCAAGCCGCAAAACCGTGTTCCAGTTGCGGGCCGTGCCGCGCGTGCCGAGCTTTCGTTCGATCAGCGTGTTCGTCAGGCGCGAGCGGCCGATGCCGGCTGAATAGACGACGTAGGCTTCCCGGGCTTTGGCGCTGAGGATCTCCGGGCCGGTGATTGCGGCCCGCAGCGCCGTCACGCCGGCCTCCTCGACCATTCCCTTCAGCACCATGACGACGAGATGGCTCGGGTCGCGTTCAGCCTCGGCGAGAAAGGGATTGCCCGCGACGATCGCCTGCCATTGGTCGGCGGTGCGCACGAGGAAGTCGGTTTTGAGTCCGAGGCGTTTCTCGGCCTCGATCTCGAGCAGGCGCTCGAGGTCGGCGCCTGTCGCCGCGCTGCCGCGAAACACCAGATTGCCGCTCTGAAGGAGCGATCGCACACCGTGAAAGCCAAGGTCGGTCAAAAGCTTGCGCAGCTCCGACATGGCGACCGGCCGGTGGCCGGCGACGTTGATGCCGCGCAAGAGCGCGATGTGGGTCTCCATGCCCGGCCGATCTCACGCGGCTGCCGCGATCCGCTCCTCTTCGACCCCCAATCGGCGCGCCACGTCGGCAATCGCCCGCCAGGTGTCGGGCGCGAGCGGGATGCCCTTGGCGAGCCGCTCCCCCCTGGTGCGCCGTTCCGGCTCGCCCGGGACGAGGACCTCGCCGCCATCGATGCTCGGCTTGGCGCTTTTCACATAGGCGATGTAGCGCGCGACATCGGCAGGGAAGAACCCGTCCGGATCGACGCGGGCCGGGTCGATGTAGATCGAGAACATGCCGTTGGCGAACCGTCGCTCCGGCCCGGTCGCGCCGGTGCCGGTCAGGGAACCGCCGAGCAGTTCGCACATGAGCGCGAGCCCCGACCCCTTGTGCTCGCCGAAGGCGCGGATGGCGCCCGGGCCTGCCTGCGCCGAGCGCGCGCCGGTTGTCGGAGCATCGCCGTAGATCAGGCGCGGGTCATTGCCGACGCGGCCGTCGGGCCCGATCAGCGCGTCGGCCGGCAGGGGCTTGCCGCCCTGGCTCGCCACGAGGCACTTGCCTTCGGCAACGAGCGACGTGGCGAAATCGAGAATGATCGGCGGCTCGCCCGGCCGCGGGACGCCGAGGCAATAGGGCGCCGTCGAAAAACGCCGCTCGATGCCGCCGAAGGGCGCCACGAGCACGCTGCCTGAGGCATTGACGAAATGGATCGAGACGATGCCGGCCTCCGCCGCCATCTCGGCCCATTCTCCAACGCGCCCCACATGGCCTGCATTGCGCAGCGCCACCGCCGCGATGCCGCTTTCCCTGCATTTGGCGATGCCGACCTCGACCGCCTGCGGCGCCACGCTCTGGCCCAATCCGAACTTCCCGTCGAGGAGGGCGAGAGCCGGCGTGTCGATGATGGATTCGATCCTCTGATTGGCCAGGATCGATCCTTCTTCGAGCCAGATGACGTAGCGCGGTACGCGGATGACGCCGTGGCTGTCATGGCCGGTCAGGTTGGCCCCGACGAGCGAAGCGGCGACCTGGCGGCCTTCCGCGCCGGAACACCCGAGCCGCCCGAAGACCGCCTCCACCAAGCCCTGCAGGGCTTGCGCCCGGATGATCACCATTGCGCGACGATCCCGTGTTCCATGGTCCGGACGCTCGGTCGCATCCCGTGGACGCTCGCACTTTGGCGGGCGAGAGTGTACTTGCCCAACGCTTGGCCAAAGTCCAGCAAATGCAAAGCCAACCAGGAGATGCCATGAGCCCGCGCCGCCGCCCCACGCGCCCGCAGGATCTGCGCAGCCACCGCTGGCTTGGCGTCGAGACCTTGCGCGCCTTCGGCCACCGGTCGCGCCTCAAGCAGATGGGCTACGATTCGATCGACGTTGGCGGCAAGCCGGTCGTTGGCG
>JAFAME010000486.1 GCA_019233695.1 Methylobacteriaceae bacterium | reverse complement strand
GAATGTCGAGCCCTTCGCGCAGCAGATTGATGCCGACCAGGGCATCGAAGGCGCCGAGCCGCAGATCGCGGATGATCTCGATGCGCTCGATAGTGTCGATGTCGGAATGCATGTAACGCACCTTGATGGCGTTATCGTGCAGGTATTCGGTGAGGTCCTCGGCCATGCGCTTGGTCAGCACGGTGACGAGCGAGCGATAGCCTTTGGCCGTGGTCTCCTTGATCTCGCCGAGCAGGTCGTCGACCTGGGAGCGGGCCGGGCGGATGTCGATCGGCGGATCGATGAGGCCGGTGGGGCGGATCACCTGCTCGACGAAGACGCCGCCCGCCCGCTCCATCTCCCAAGGGCCGGGCGTCGCCGAGACGTGCACGGTCTGCGGCCGCATGGCGTCCCATTCCTCGAAGCGCAGCGGCCGGTTGTCCATGCAGGAGGGCAGGCGGAAGCCGTATTCGGCAAGCGTCGCCTTGCGGCGGAAGTCGCCGCGGTACATGCCGCCGATCTGCGGGATGGTGACATGGCTCTCGTCGGTGAAGACGAGGGCGTTGTCGGGCAGATATTCGAAGAGGGTCGGTGGCGGCTCGCCGGGGTGACGGCCGGTGAGATAGCGCGAATAGTTCTCGATGCCGGCGCAGGAGCCGGTGGCCTCCAGCATTTCGAGGTCGAACAGCGTGCGCTGTTCGAGCCGCTGCGCTTCGAGCAGCCGGCCGGCGCGGTTGAGCTCGTCGAGGCGCAGCCGCAACTCCTCCTGGATGCCCTTGATCGACTGCAACAGCGTCGGACGCGGCGTCACATAGTGCGAATTGGCATAGACCTTGACGAACTCCAGGTCCTGCGTCTTCTGCCCGGTCAGCGGATCGAATTCGGCGATTGTCTCGACCTCGTCGCCGAAGAAGCCGATCCGCCAGGCGCGATCCTCGTAGTGGGCCGGGAACAGCTCGATCGTGTCGCCGCGCACTCGAAACGTGCCGCGCGAGAAATCGCCTGAAGTGCGCTTGTATTGGAGCGCAACGAGATCGGCGATGAGCTGGCGCTGGTCGAGCTTCTCTCCGATCTTGATCGAGAAGGTCATGGCGGTATAGGTCTCGACCGAGCCGATGCCGTAGATGCAGGACACCGAGGCGACGATGATCACGTCGTCGCGTTCGAGGAGCGCCCGCGTCGCCGCATGGCGCATGCGGTCGATCTGCTCGTTGATCGAGGATTCCTTCTCGATGTAGGTGTCGGTCCGCGGCACATAGGCTTCGGGCTGGTAGTAATCGTAGTAGGATACAAAGTATTCGACCGAGTTTTCCGGGAAGAAACTCTTGAATTCGCCGTAGAGCTGCGCCGCGAGCGTCTTGTTGGGCGCCAGGATCAGCGCCGGGCGGCCGGTCTGCTCGATCACCTGGGCCATGGTGAATGTCTTGCCCGAACCGGTGACGCCGAGCAGCACCTGATCGCGCTCGTGCCGTCTCACGCCGTCGACGAGCTCGGCGATGGCAGTCGGCTGGTCGCCTTTCGGCGCATATTCCGAGACGAGGTTGAAACCGATGCCGCCTTCCGATTTGTCCGGGCGCGGCGGCCGATGCGGCGTCCAGGGAAGCACCCCGAGGCGCGGATCGCCGCCCTCCAGCAGCTTCTTGAGCGACTCGACCGTCGCGTGCGCGCCGGCGAGGCCGCGCCGATCCGATACCTCGCCATGGCCGCTTCGTCGCGCCGAGGGCGCATCGGGCCCGAGCTTTTGGGAGAGCTCGGGATCGAAGTCCGCCAGAACGCCGGCATCGAAGCTCGCCTGCGGTGCTTCGCCGAAGCCGCGACCGGCGCTGCCGCGCCCCTGCGCCTCGTTGACCAGCGACGGATTGAGAAGCGCTGCGAGGTGCTGGTCGAGCGGTCGCCCTTCAGGCTTGTTGGCCTTGGCCCGCGTCGGACGGACCGGCGATTTCGGATTTTTCGGCATACACCCAATATGGCCCGAGTCTCCTGTCAGGAAAAGGCAGGAGACGGCGGCCCCTGCCCAGTCCCGCGCCGACGCATGCGAGCCTTGGCGCAAAGCCCCCGACAACCTAACCTGATGACGTGCGGCATGGATTGCTCGGGCTGTCGAATTGCGCCAATGGCCAGGTCAGATGGGGATCAAGTGGTGATGAGGACAATCTTTGCGTTCGGCCCCGTGGCCACATGGAGGTGCCTTGCAATGGCGGCGGTCTGGATCGCCGTGGTGTCGGTCGGCCCGGTGCCGGCGCAGACCCCGAAGAGTCCAGAAGCGATGGGGGGCGTTGCGGCTGCCGGCGGCGCCACGCTTCTGAGGCTGTTTCCGGAACTGTCCGGCTTGCCTGACGCCTCGGTCTTTCATGTGGTCGATTCCTGGATGGGCCTTTCGCCTGACTCCCCGGTCGTCAGGGACTATCCCCTGATGTTGAAGAACAACGAATTTGTCGGCGAGGCCATCTTCAGCAAACACCGCAAGAAGGACGAGAAGCAGAATGTCGCTGTTCCACGAGACGTCGTACAGAAATTCTGGCGGGTTGTACTCAGCGCTTCGGTTGACGAAAAAGAGTACGAACCTCGCATGAGTCACACCGATGATTATCCGGAACTGGAATTCCAGACACAGATCAACGAAAAACCGCTGCGGGTATGGACAAAATCTCAGCCGAAAGAAGTGAATTCACATTGGATCCGGGCTCCTTGCGCGATAGATTATTCTGATAGAAGATTTGTGTTCTCGACACCGGAACTCGATTTCGCGATCGACAGTCTTGCCGACTACATCGGCAAAAAGTAGTCCTTGCCTTCGCTCACTGCCTGGGCAAGCGCCACGGCGCTTTGCGCAAAACCGAGCGAGCGCTCCCGAACGCTGATGGCTACAATTTAGGCAGCCGATCCGGGAACCCCGGTCAGCCCGCAACGTTAGCGATCAAAACAGGTCAGGCGGGCGGTTAAGGCATCGGATTGTCATGCTGCGTGAGAAATACGAGAGAAAGGCCCTCAAATGCCTGCGGGCTTCCGAAATGATCGCCGATGTCGATGAGCGGAAGGAAATGCTCGAGATCGCGCAGGCATGGCTGAAGCTCGCCGAACATGTGCGAGTCTGGCAGGAGGATGGCGTGGCCAATGTAAGCCCCCTCCCGGCCGGAGCTGGCACGCGCGTCTAGTCGGAGCTAACGCGCGCAAAGCGAGGGATTCCGCTTAGCCTGGCCCGGGCCGCCCGGCTGGATCAAGCCTCGAGTTTCAAATCTGAGCGTTGGAAGCTTCTCCGCGGCATGGCCGGTGCTCCGACGACAAGCACTTGCCTTCAGCCTTGAACACGACTAGGCCGGGCCGATGCGGGCCGCGGGCCGTTGCCTTGAGCCCGCCCATCGATCGGAGGTGCGATGCGCCGCGGGGGAAAAACCGTCGGGTGCCTCATAGCCGTGCTCGGGGTCCTCATGGGCACGGCAGGAGGTTCGGAGGGACCGCAGCAGATCTGCTACGCCCGCACATATGATCCCGCCCATCTGGCGCAGCATCCAAGACAGCAGGTCACCGAGATCAGCCTGGCCGTCGCGGCACGCCCATCGCAAAACCAGGACGCCGCGTTGCGGTTTCCGTTCGTCCTCTCAGCCAAGATCCGCGGTCGCCAGGAGGTTCTCTCCCTTGGCGGCGAATGCGGCTTTGCCGATGCCGACGGCATGGAAGTGAACATGCCTGCCGCCGCGACGCTCTTGCAGCCCGACGCGGTGATCAAATGCGGGCTCGACAACGAGAGCGGCCGCATCACCCTCCAGCGCCGCAACAAGGGTGCAGCCGCGCTCTTGAAGCTCGAAGAACTGCAGCATCTCGTGCTGCGCGGCGCATGCGGCGACGGCTCGTGCACCTGCGATCTCATGTCAGGCCCCGATGATCAGACATTCCTGATGAGCCGGACGGCGGACGCCGTCTGTGCCCAGAGGGCGATCGGCATCAAGTAGGGCGACGCCCGCCTCCGTTCACGCATCCGGCGCCTTTCCCCGGAAGGCGGATGCGAAGGCGTCGACTTCGTCCGGGGCGGCGTCCGAGATGGCCCAGTAGGCGATACCCTTGGCGGACCAATGCACGAAGGCAAACCCGTCGCGCGTGCCGCGGCTGGCCGGCCCGAATGCCCCGCTCGGATCGGGCACGGCGGTCAGGCTGATGAGATGCTTGTCGCGGCGATAGACAAGCGAAGCTGCAATGCTGCCGCCAACGACATCGATGCGGCCGCCGGCCAGAGGGAAGCCCTCGTCCGCGAGGTCGATGACCTGGGGCGCGAAGGTCACCTTGCCGGCAAACCAGGGCTTTACGGTGTGGCGGTCCGAAGACGCCACGTCGAACGGCGTTCCGGCGGCCAGCGCCCGCACATGGCCGGCGACAGCCGCATCGAGAGCGGCCGAGACCGCTTCGCCGCCGCTCGGCGGCGTCAGTACGTAGGCGAGGCTGCCAATCGCCAGCCCGATAAGAAGGACCGCGGCCAGGGCAAGCCAGCCGGGATGCAGCGCCATGCCGATCCCGCGCGACCGGCGCGGCCGGAACTCCGTCACCGCCGCGGACGGCTCGGGCCGCGCGATGCTGAGAACCGCGTCACGCAACCGCGACGGCGCCGTTTCGCGCGGCAGACGCTCGCGGATCGCCTGCCGGAGCGCGACAAGGCGCGCGTGCTCGCCTGCAAGCCCCGGATCGGCCGCAAGCTGACGCTCGACATCGAGGGCGGCGGCGGCGTCGAGCTCGCCGTCGACATAGGCGTTGAGGAGGAGGCGCGCGTCGCCAGCGCCCGAAACGGTCGTCATGAATCGTCCTCTCGCAGGGCCGCGATCAGGAGTTTGCGTGCGCGGGCAAGCCGCGACATGACCGTGCCGATCGGCACGTTCATCAGTTCGGCGATCTCACGATAGGCGAGGCCCTGAACTTCGCGCAGCACCAGCACCTCCCGAAACGGAACCGGCAGCTCGCCGATCGCCGCGGTGAGCCGCGCGCCGTCCTGGCGCGCGATCATGTCCGCCTCCGGAGTTGCCGTCTCCGGCGGACCGAGGGCCGCCGTCCCAACGCGCTCGGCCTCTTCGATGTTATCGGTGAAGACGAGCGCCTTGGGGCGGTTCTTGGCGAGCCATGTGTAGGCGCAGTTGCGCACGACCGTCAGCGTCCAGGCCCGTGCGGTGCCGCCGACATAGCCCGAGATGCCGCGATAGGCGCGCAACGCCGCGTCCTGCACGATGTCCTCGGCGTCCGCGCCGTTGCCGGCAAGCCACCGGGCCAGCGCGTAGGCGTCGTCAAGGTGCGGTACAACCACCTCGGCAAAGCGCCGACGCGCATCGTCGTTCGTCACCGCGGCCCACCGTTCTCGCACCGCCGACACGGGCTCGCCCGTCCCGTTACGGCGTCACGATGATCTTGCCCGTCATGCGGGGATGCAGGCTGCAAAAGTAGTCGATCTCGCCGGCTTTCGTAAGGGTGACGCGGAACTCGTCGGTCGTGTCGAGCGCCTGCGACCTGAAGCTCCTGTCGGTCGCAACGACCGTGTGAGGGATGTCGTCGTCGTTGTCGAAGACGACGGTGGTGCCGACGGGGACTGTCAGG
Source organism: Methylobacteriaceae bacterium (assembly GCA_019233695.1). Taxonomy (GTDB): domain Bacteria; phylum Pseudomonadota; class Alphaproteobacteria; order Rhizobiales; family Beijerinckiaceae; genus JAFAME01. The sequence continues at coordinate 1,246 of JAFAME010000486.1, read as the reverse complement.
TCCCCGGGGCTGAAGGTGAAGTTGGCGATCGTCACGCGCGGGTCGGCGGCGAACGCCCGCACGGTCAGGCCCGCAGCAGCGATCGCACAGGTGAGCCCCGCGACGATCAGGGCGACATGGAGGGGCGGTGCGCCGCCAAGGCGGCGCATGATCCTTGCATCCGGCATTTTCTGCTCCCCGACTTGCGTGCGAGCCACTCGTTCAGCCGGACGCCAAAGGCGTGTCGGTGATGGCGAGCCGCTCCTTGCCCTGCGCATAGGCAACATTGGTGATGCCCAGGACGGAGCGCAGCTTCTCGGCCGGCACCTTCATCGGGCCGGGCGACGGCGCGGTGCCCGGCGCCGGCTGCGGGAAGGCCGTCGACATGGCAGTGTGGAAGGTGACGTTACCCTCGACCTTCTGCATCAGCTGATGGATATGGCCGTTAAGGACCGTCACCGAACCGAAACGCTTGAGACTGTCGAGCGCCTGCGCCGCGTCGTCGGTGCCCCAGCCCCAGGCCGGATAGACGGCCCACAAGGGGATATGGGCGAAGACAACGATCGGCGTCGAGGCCGAGAGCCCCTTCACGTCATCGGCGAGCCACGCCAGCTGCTGGGCCCCAAGGGCGCCGAGTCCACCGGCCTTCAGGTTCTGCACATTGACGAGGCCGATGAAATGCACGCCGTTCTGATCGAACGAGTACCATCCTGCGCCTTTGGCGATCTTGCCGTAGCGTTCGAGATAGGCCGTGCCCTGGCCCTCATCGAGGATGTCGTGCTCACCCGGCACATAGTGAACATCGAGCCCCGTGCTGCCGATGATCTGATCGGCATCGTCGAACTGGCTTGCCTTGGAGAGGTGGCTGATGTCGCCCGTGTGGATCATGAAGGCAGGCTTGGCGGGGAGCGCCTTGACCTTGTCGATGGCCTCCTTGAGCGTTCCAAGGGCGTTCGGATTCGCGGGCTTGTCAAAGCCGACATGACTGTCGGAAATCTGCAGGAAGCTGAAAGTGTCGGGCATGGTCGCCGCCTGGGCGGCGTCGAGCAGGCTCCAGGACTTGGGAACACCGCCTGCGACCGTCCACAGGACGCCCGTTCCGGCCCAGATCATGCATTCGAGAGCATGCCGACGGCTGACGTCGTCGTGCTCCTTATCGTGGTTGCGCGCCATGAGATCTTCCTCGCTCCAGGGGCCCCGACGGGGCCGGACGAGGCATAGACCGGCGAGCCCGGCGGTTTATTCCACCTGACACGGAGCGTCTGCC
>JAFAME010000299.1 GCA_019233695.1 Methylobacteriaceae bacterium | reverse complement strand
TCCGGGAATTCGCCGTCACCGTTTCGATGACCATCGCCGTGTCGGCCTTCGTGGCGCTGACGCTCACGCCGATGCTGGCGTCCCGCTTCCTCAAGGGACACCACGAGGTCCGCCACGGGCGCCTCTTCGAGTGGAGCGAACGCGCGTTCGACAGGCTCCTGAAAGGCTACGAGCGCGGTCTCGATCTCGTCCTGAAATTCCGCTTCATCACGCTCTGCGTGTTTCTCGCAACGGTGGCCCTATCGGTCTACCTCTTCATGATCATCCCGAAAGGCTTCTTCCCGCAGCAGGATACCGGCCTCATCACCGGCACTTCGGAGGCGGCGCAGGATGTCTCCTTTGCCGAGATGCAAAAGCGTCAGGAGGCGCTCGGCGAGATCGTCATGAAGGATCCGGCGGTGGCAAGCGTCGCCATGGCGCTCGGTGGCAACAGTTCGGCGCTCAACACCGGGCGCATGTTTGTCACCCTGAAGCCGCGCGACCAGCGCGACGTGTCTGCCGACCGGGTGATCGCGCGGTTGCGGCCGCAGCTCGAGAAGGTCGAGGGCGCAAGGCTTTTCCTGCAGGCCGCGCAGGACGTCCGCGTCGGCGGCCGCAGCTCGCGCACCCAGTTCCAGTATACTCTGCAGGATCCCGACATCGCCGAACTCAACGATTCAGCCGGCAAGCTTCTGGCGAAGCTGAAGACCCTGCCTGAATTGCGCGATGTCGCCACCGATCAGCAGACGCAGGGCACCACCCTGACGATCTCCATCGACCGCGATCAGGCGGCGCGCTACGGCATCCAGCCGCAGCTTATCGACGACACGCTCGATGATGCCTTCGGACAGCGCCAGGTCGCGCAATTCTTCACGCAGCTCAGCAGCTACTACGTGATCATGGAAGTGTCGCCCAATCTGCAGGGCGACGTGAATACGTTGAGCCAGATCTATCTGAAGTCGCCGTCCACCGGCCAGGAAGTACCGATGTCGGCCTTCGCGCGCTGGACGACGGTGCCGGTGCAGCCGTTGTCGATCAGCCACCAGAGCCAATTCCCGGCGATCACGATCAGCTTCAACCTCGCGCAAGGCGTCTCCCTGGGCCAGGCCACGGCGGCCGTGGAGCGGGCGCGGGCCGAAATGAACCTGCCCGCGACGCTGCAGGCGAGTTTCCAGGGCAATGCGCAGGCCTTCCAGGCGTCGCTCAGCACCGTCCCGCTGCTGATCGCAGCGGCGCTTGTCGTCGTCTACCTGATCCTCGGCATTCTCTACGAGAGCTACATCCACCCGCTGACGATCCTTTCGACGCTTCCCTCGGCGGGCGTCGGGGCGATCGCGGCGCTGATGCTGTTCGGCTTCGACTTCAGCCTGATCGCTCTCATCGGCATCATCCTCCTGATCGGCATCGTGAAGAAGAACGGCATCATGATGGTCGATTTCGCCATCGTGGCGGAGCGCGACGAAAATCTCGAAACCGAGCAGGCGATCCGGCGCGCCGCGCTTCTGCGCTTCCGGCCGATCATGATGACGACTATGGCCGCGCTCCTCGGCGGCGTGCCGCTGATGCTCGGACACGGCACCGGCTCCGAGATCAGGCAGCCGCTCGGCTATGCGATGGTCGGCGGGCTTCTCGTGAGCCAGGCGCTGACGCTGTTCACGACGCCGGTCGTCTATCTCTATCTCGACAAGCTGTCGAACGCGCTCAGCACGTGGCGGTTCGGTGCAAAGCCGGCGCGGGCCGACCGGGCACTTGGCGGGCAGGAACACCCCAAGGCGGCGGAATAACGGTCCGACGCCTCCGGCCGCGACGCTGGGAATTTGTGGGGTCGGCAGCCTTCCACGCCTCGGGCCGCTCCGGATAGAGTGCGGCCGAGAGAACAACCCGGCGATGAACGACCAGAAGCCGCCGACCGCATTGCGCCGCGGGTGGACGACCGGCACCTGCGCCGCCGGGGCGGCGCGCGCTGCCTATCAGGCCCTCCTCACCGGCACCTTTCCCGATCCGGTGCCGGTTCTGCTGCCCGGCGGGGCGCGGCCGGAATTCGCGCTTGCCTTGGAGGAGCGCGGCGCTGATTGGGCTCGCGCCGGCATCGTCAAGGACGCCGGCGATGATCCGGATGTGACCCATGGCGCAACGATCGTGGCGACCGTGCGCCCGGCGTCGGCCGGCGTCGGCGTGGTGTTTCGCGCCGGTCCGGGCGTCGGCACGGTGACCCTGCCCGGCCTGCCCCTCCCGCCGGGCGAACCCGCGATCAATCCCGTGCCCCGCGCCATGATCCGAGCGGCCGTCGAGGACGTCGCAAGGGCTCACGGCGGCGCTGGCGACGTCTCTGTCGAGATCTCGATCCCCGGCGGCGAGAAGCTGGCGCAGCGGACCATGAACGGCCGCCTCGGCATCCTCGGCGGCCTCTCGATTCTCGGGACGACCGGCATCGTCGTGCCTTACTCCTGCTCGGCCTGGATTCATTCGATCCATCGCGGCATCGACGTGGCGCGCGCCGCGGGCCTCGACCATGTGGCCGGAGCGACGGGAGCGACATCGGAAAATGCCGTCCAGGCGCTGCATGGCCTGTCGGAGACCGCCCTGATCGACATGGGCGACTTTGCCGGCGGCATGCTGAAATATCTGCGCCGGCATCCCGTCCCGAAGGTCACCATCGCGGGGGGACCGGCGAAGATGAGCAAGCTGGCGCAGGGCCTTCTCGATCTGCATTCCGGGCGCGGCGCGGTCGATCTCGAGTGGCTTGCGGCACGCCTCGCCGAGGCCGGCGGCGATGCCGCGTCCGTCGAGCGCGCCCGTTCGGCCAACAGCGCCATGGAGGTCTTTGCCCTTGCGCAAGCTGCCGGGCTCGATCTCGGCGCGCGCGTCGTGCAGGCGGCATGGTTGACCGCAGCCCGGGTGCTCGCGGGGACCGACATTTGCCTCGAAATCGTGATCTTCGATCGCCAGGGCGGCTTCATTGCCCGCGCGCCATTCCGCCGCGCAAGCGATACCGGTTGACCGTCGAATCGACAGCATGCAGGAGAGCCTCTGATGTCTGACGGAAACGAGCGGTCGACGAAGTCGATCGGAGCGGCATCGGAAGGCGGAGCTGACTCGCCCACCTGGTCCCCCGAATTCTCTGCAACGGATGAACCATGAGCACAAATACGACGACAGCCTTGTGGCAATCGGCAGGCATCCTTGTCGGGCGCCTGATATTTGCGGGCGTTTTCATCATGGCCGCGACCTTCAAGTTTCTCGGGATGGAAACGACGGCGGCCTACATAGCGTCGGCAGGATTTCCGTTCTCGCTATTCCTCGCCTGGGTCGCGGCGATATTCGAGTGCGCGCTCGCAATCTGCTTTCTGACCGGTGCCTTCTTTTCGGAGGCCGCGCTCGTTGCGGCAGCCTATGTGCTGTTTCTTGGCTTTACCTTCCACGGCCCGGCGCGCTGGGCCGCCAGCCAGTCTGAGTTCGGCTTTTTCGTCGATCATTTCACCTTCATCGCCGGGCTGCTGTTTGCGGCAGCATATGGGCCCGGGCGCATATTGGCCCTCCCGCTGACCGTCATCGGCAGAGCACGCAGGTGATAGCAACGACCCGCGTTGGGGCGGCGTCTGAGGAGCATTCCGCCGGATGCCTCGTTGTCGGCAGGCGCCCGGTTCGGCTATGGTCGGCAAACGGACAGCATCAGCGCGGTGCACCGGCTGCACGCCGAAGCGAGGTCGGGAGCGGCAATGAGCGAAGTCGAGGTTGACCAATGGCAACCCATGGCGAGCGCGCCGAGGGACGGAACCCGAGTGCTCGTCGTGATCCGTGCGAGCGAGCAGGGTCCTGCCGAGGTCGACGTGGCACGCTGGGGCAGGCCGGAGCCGTTGGCCGAAGCATGCTGGGTCTCTTCGGACTCCAACCATGATTGCGTGATCGCCTATGCCGAAGCGGAGCTTGCCTATTGGATGCCGCTTCCCTCCTCACTACCCAAGCTGCGCTCGTCCTATCGCGCCTTCGCCCCCGAGCTGCCGAAGGACGCAGACGAGATGGGCGGATCGGGGATCTGAGCCGCGCGCCGCCGGGACCTGTTTCAGGCGACGAAGAGGTCGGGGTGGCGCACGCGCAGCGCCATGACCAGCGCCAGCGTCTTCATGTCGACGATCTCGCCGCGATCCGTCATGTCGGCAAGATCGCGCAGGCCAAGCTCGATGACGGTCAGATCCTCATGCTCGCTGGCAAGGCCGCCGCCCTGATGCAGCCGCTGCGTCGGGCTGAAGGCGGCGAGAAAGAGATGGATCCTTTCAGTCGAAATGCCCGGGGAGGAATAGATCCGCGCCACGAGCTCCAGTTCGCCGAGTTCGAGACCTGTCTCCTCGAGTGCCTCACGGCGAGCGCAGGCCTCAGGCAATTCTTCGCCGAGAAGGCCGGCAGGCGCCTCCAGAACATGCGCCGCCTCGCCGGCATGCAGAACCGGCGGTCGGAACTGGCTGACGAGCACGGCATTGCGGGCCACCGGATCGTAGGGCAGCACCGCTGCCGCCGAGCCGTGATCCTCGATCTCGCGATTGACGATCGTGCCGTCGCGCAGGCGGACCTTGGCAATTCCGAACTTGCTGAAGCCTGAGTGCAGCAGCTTGAACTCGACGATACGCTCCGCGGCAGGTTCAGACGTCATTGTGGGATCCGTTGACTGCTGGCGGCACCGCCGGTCGCGCCGGTGTCGCTGCGGAACCTCATATCCGCGCCGCATTGAAACATCGAGCGCCCGCCGGTCCTCCGCGGCGCCAATTGCGATATATCCATGCCTGAGGTGCCCAATGCCCGCAAGGAACTGAAGGCGATGATGCCCGCGGCCTTTTCACAGCGTGCCTGGGCGCGAAACCTGCCGCTCTACGAGGCGATCCGCGATATGCCTTTCAACCGCGAGCTTCGCGACGGCGGGCTCGCGATCGAGCGGTTTCGCCATTACATCGTCCAGGACGCACACTATCTCATCGGTTTCGGACAGGCCTTAGCGCTTGCCGCCGCCAAGGCCGATCACCCTGATCATATCGTCCAATTCGCCCGCGGTGCGGAGACGGCCATCGTTGTCGAGCGGGAACTGCATGCCGCGTACTTTCGCCGCTTCGACATCGGGCCTGAGCACTTTGCCGCAACGGCGCCGTCGCCTACCTGCCACCACTACGTGAGCTTTCTTCTGGCGACGGGTTTTCGTGAGCCGCTGCCGGTGCACCTTGCGGCGCTCTTGCCCTGCTTCTGGGTCTACCGGAAGGTCGGCCGCCACATCCACGCGCATGCAGGGGCTGAAAATACCTATCGCGCCTGGATCGATGCCTATGCGGGGGCGGAGTTCGCGGCCGCCGTCGATGCCATGATCGCGACGACCGAGGCGAGAATGCACGCGGCATTCACACGCGCCACCCAGCTCGAATGGATGTTCTGGGATTCGGCCTACCGTCAGGAGACATGGCCGGCTTAGTTCGGCTCAAATATCCGTCGGGACGTTTGGAACGAAAGTTTGCGACATTG
>JAFAME010000264.1 GCA_019233695.1 Methylobacteriaceae bacterium | reverse complement strand
GAGCCCCGAAATCCTCGTACGCGTGCGGGACGGCAAGGTGACCATTCGTCCGATCGCCGGGACGCGCTGGCGCGGCAAGACGCCGAGCGAGGACGAAAAGCTCGCCGACGAGCTGCTCGCCGATCCGAAAGAGCGGGCCGAGCACCTGATGCTGCTCGACCTCGGCCGCAATGATGTCGGGCGCGTCGCCGAGATCGGCACGGTGGCAGTGACCGACAAGTTCTTCATCGAACGCTACAGCCACGTCATGCATATCGTCTCGAACGTCGAAGGGCGCCTTGATCGCCGGCACGACAGCGTGGCAGCGCTCGCGGCGGGCTTTCCGGCAGGCACGGTATCGGGGGCACCGAAGGTGCGGGCGATGGAAATCATCGACGAGCTCGAAAGGGACAAGCGCGGTATCTATGCCGGCTGCATCGGCTACTTCGGCGCGTCGGGCGAAATGGATACCTGCATTGTGCTGCGCACGTCCGTCATCAAGGACGGCAAGATGCATGTCCAGGCGGGCGCCGGAATCGTCTACGACAGCGATCCGGGCTACGAGCACCGGGAATGCGTGAACAAGGCGATGGCCCTCTTCCGGGCGGCGGAGGAGGCGGTGCGGTTCGCCAGCGCCGCCAGGCGCGGCCAGTAGTTGGGTTGAGCGTTTGCGCAACCGGGCCTGTCATCCCGGAAGCGCGACGCGCTATCCGGGATTCCGGCGCTAGATCCCGGGTCTCGCTTCGCCCCGGCCGGGATGACCCTCATCATGGGCGCCGCCCTCGACGTCGCGCCCGACTTGGTGTGACGCAAATATCACGTTGTGGCGCATTCATTTTTTGCAACCGATGAAGAACATTGCTTCCCGGCCTTGAATGCTCGAATTTGAGCGAAGAGGGGACATCAATCGGGTCAGAGCAGCCGGAAGCTCGCCATAGAGGCCTGTTCTCGCACATGCCCTGGATGTAGCGGCTTGGCGCGCACTTGAATTCGATTGAACGCACCCTCTGCATAAGGAGCTCGGCTCAGCGCGCCTACGAAGGCTTCCGCCGGCGCGCCGATGGCCGCTTTCCGGGGTGCCGCCATGGTCTTCGAGCAAGCTCTGCGACAGCCTCGCGGTGAGGGTTGCGTAACGGCGAGGAGCAGATCGCGGCTGAGGCCGGTGCAGCACCTGCGATCCCTTCTCCCCACTGGCGGCCCGCTCCTTGCGCTCCTTCTCACCGCCGGGCCGGCGCTGGCGCAGCAGAACATCGGTGCGGCCGGGGTCGTGCGCAATCAAGTCAACGGCAGCTTGCCGACCGGTGCCGTGGCGATCGCCCAGGGCGACAGCGTCTTTCGCGACGAGGGGGTACGCACCGGAACCGAGAGCGCGGCAAAGCTCGTCTTCCTCGACAACACCAACGTGGCGATGGGCCCGCTCTCCTCCATAAAACTCGATCGTTTCGTCTATTCCGGCGAGAATTCGACGGGTTCCATTGCCTTCAATCTGGCCAAGGGCGCCCTCCGCTTCGCCACCGGCAACGCCGACAAGAAGGCCTATACGATCACCACCCCTACCGCCACGATCGGCATCCGCGGCACGATCCTCGAGATCGTCTCGACCGCATCCAAGACCTCCGTGGTCCTCCAAGAAGGAGCCGCGATCGTCTGCACCCGGAACAAGGACGAAAAGAAGCGCCATTGCGTCGAACTGCAGATAGTCGGCCAGCAGGCCGTCGTGACGGCCCAGAAGGCAAGCATCGTCACGACCGTCCCCGGCGGAACGCAATTCGCCGACCTGTGCCGCGGCGCCGACGGATTGTGCGAGACCTCGACGTTCCAGGACTTGAGCCGCTTTGCCAGCACCGGAGAAGCGGCGCTGTGCGGGCGTTGAGACGGATCGTTCGGCTCGCCACGGCCCGCTTTGCCGGAGCCCCGAGGATGCCGCCCCGGTCTGAAAAAGGGTTGTAGCGTGGGGCGTTCGATTTCGCTGTTGCGGCATCACAGGCGGCGCGCCCCCTATCCGCGCCCGGCAAGGCTCGTTGCCGGCGCCAAGCCGGGGCTTTGCTCCGCCCACCCGCCGATCACTGCGGATCGGCGGCGCGTCGGCACGATCGCCGTGCTTGCCCTGGCAAGCACCGCCCTTGTGCCGATCGGCGCGTCGAGCGTGCTCGCCCAGTCGTTCACCGGAACGTTCACCGACCTCGGCTCGCTGACGTCCGGAGGCGCATCGTCCGCCACTGCGATCAATTCTGACGGCACGGTTGTCGTCGGATCAAGCCAGACTTCGTCTGCTTCGCATGCGTTCCTGTGGACGCAGGCTGCGGGCATGCTCGATCTCGGCTCGCTCGCCGGGGATTCGAAATTTTCGGCCGCCTACGGCGTCAATTCTGACGGCTCCGTCGTCGTCGGCTCGACTGATGTGCGGGCCGATATCGCGGCAGGAACAGTCTCTCACGCCTTCCGCTGGACCTCGGCCAATGGGATGGCCGACCTCGGCTCAATTGCCGGAAGCTTCGGCTTTTCGGGCGCCAATGGCGTCAACGCCGACGGTTCCGTCGTGGTCGGCTTCAGCGAAGTGCGCAACAGCGCCGAGGTGAATGCCGTCGGGGGCTTCTCCCACGCCTTCCGCTGGACGCAGACCGGCCACATGGTCGACCTTGGCACGCTCGCGGGGAGTTTCGCCAATTCCTCTGCGCAAGCCGTCAACGACGATGGCTCGGTTGTGGTGGGCGCGAGCGAGATCCGCAGCGACTCCGCTAACATCTATTCTCACGCCTTTCGCTGGACGCAGGCCGGCATGGTCGACCTCGGCTCGCTCGCAACGCCGCTGGGCAACTCGTCGGCGCGAGCGGTCAATTCCGACGGTTCGGTCGTGGTCGGCAACACCGACGTCAGCCTCGATTCCGAAACGACCGCCACTCACGCCTTCCGCTGGACGCAGGCCGATGGAATGGCCGACCTCGGCTCGCTCGTCGGCGCGTCGGGCTTTTCCACGGGGCTTGGTGTCAGCGGCGACGGCACGATCGTCGTAGGCAACAGCGATTCCTCGCAAAGCAGCGTCTCGCACGCGTTCCGCTGGACCAAGGCGAGCGGCATGCAGGATTTGAATACCCTGCTCACCAACGCCGGCGTCGACATGACCGGCATCACGCTGACGAGCGCAAACGCCATTTCAAGGAACGGGCAGTTCATCGCGGGCAATTGGTGCTCGCTATCGTCGTGCTCGGATCCGAGCTTTGTCGTGCGCTACGGCGCCTCGCCTCCGCCGCCACCACCTCCGCCACCTCCGCCGCCGCCGCCGGCCCGCGCGCCCG
>JAFAME010000255.1 GCA_019233695.1 Methylobacteriaceae bacterium | reverse complement strand
CTATGTCGAGCGCAACTACCAGGCCGCCGCCATCGGCGGCCGGATCGTCCAGATCGCGTTTCTCGAGGGGCCGACCACGCGGCTCGACCTGCGCCCGCTCATGCAGAAGCGGCTCATCCATACCGGCTCGACCCTGCGGCCGCGCTCGGTCGCCGAGAAGGCCTCCATCGCGGGTGCGCTCGAAGCCCGGGTCTGGCCGCTGCTGGCGCAGGGGCGCTGCAAGCCGATCATCGATTCGACCTTTCCGTTGCGCGAGGCCGCGCGCGCGCATGCCCGGATGGAATCGGGCGAACACATCGGCAAGATCGTGCTGACCACATAGCCACGCCGGGCGGGGCTTGCGGCAGTGTGCCCGATGCCGAGCTGAATACAGCGCCAGACCGACCTGCGTCCGAACTCCTTTATCCCTTTGCCGCCCGCCTTCCCGTCTGTGAAAATTTGTGGCTGACGCGATCGGCTACGCAACAAACCGGTCTCCCGCCGTTGACGGCAGGCCGTCACCGCCCTTATAAGCGGCCCCTTCACTCAGCCGTCGTGGGTCGGCGCGCGCATGCGGTTTCGCGCAAGGCCTGCGAGTCGGTGGCACGAGGAAAGTTCGATGGCAAATACCACCTCCGCCAAGAAGGCGGCACGAAAGATCGCTCGCCGCACGGCCGTCAACCGCTCGCGCCGCAGCCAGATGCGGACTTTCGTCCGCAAGGTCGAAGAGGCGATTGCCGCAGGCAATGCGGCGGCAGCCGTGGTTGCGCTCAAAGCGGTCCAACCGGTGCTGATGCGGGCGGCGCAAAAAGGCGTGGTGCACCGCAATACGGCATCGCGGAAAGTGTCCCGGCTCGCCGCGCGCGTCGCGGCATTGCGAAGCTGAAGCTGACTGCGCCCTGCCACGCGCATTCCGTTGCGCCAAAAATTGGGCCGGAAAGACAATTGCCCGTCATCCCCGTCTTTGACAGCCGGAATCGCTGTTACACTTCTGCCATATTTTGTACCAAAAAACGTCGCCTTTCGACCGCTCATGCAAAATCTTTACGACTCAAGGCGTTGGTGGCTAAGCCGTAAACCGGGTCGAAATCTTGCCTCTTGACAAGCGGAAATCGAGCTGCGTAGGGGATAATTTCGGATCCGGAACGAATTTTCCGGCCTGATAAATTTCTTAAGCTTTGCCGTTAGAATTCAGAGCATTGAAAAAACGGGTGACGCTCTCATAGTAGAGATCGCGCTTGACACCCCCCACCATGGGTGACGCTTGTGTAAACACAATATGTCAGCCCATTGCGCTCTCAATTCACCGCGTATAAGGTTAAGAGGTCGGCGGGACCTCTGATCGCCGACCTCCGTAAGAAGTCAGCAGTAAAACAAACTCATCTCGAGGAGAGACTCGTGTTGTCCCGAGATATCGAGGAAGACGTCCCTGTATTTCCACGATATTTCCGGGCGCGACTGCGGGAATGATCCCACGCCCCAAGGATTAGGGCACACCACACAACTGAGAGAGGTTTCTATGGCCGCGGCATGAACTTCCGCGGTAAGGGGGTGCTTTTGCGATGGACAGGGGGCCAGGATACGCGGGCGACATGGCTGCGGATGAAGCCTACGCATTGGTCGAGAGCGACCCCGCAGCGGTTCTCGTCGATGTGCGGACGCGACCGGAATGGTCGTATGTCGGCGTCCCTGACATCTCGCAGCTTGGCAAGGAGCCGATCTTCCTCGAATGGCAGCTGTTCCCGTCGATGGCGGTTGACCCTGCCTTCGGGCAAAAGCTCTCCGAGATGCTGGCCGCGCGCGGCACGTCCGTAGAGGCTCCGATCCTCTTCATCTGCCGCTCCGGCGCCCGCAGCAGGGCGGCGGCCGAGGCAATGACCGAGCGCGGCTATGTCCGTTGCTTCAACATCGCGGGAGGGTTCGAAGGCCCTCCCGACAGTTCGCGGCACCGCGGTAATCTCGACGGCTGGAAGGCCAAGGGCCTTCCGTGGGTTCAGTCCTGATCGTTGCTTTGGGTTGTATCGCTTCCTCGCGCGGTCTCGCGTCTCAGGGAGCGACCGAGTTGCATTTCCAGACAGGGGCCATCCGAACATGTCATCCAATGCTTCGCCAGAGCTCGAACCACCTGCAGTTTCGACTTCGCCCGATCCCGCCGAAGCTTGGCTTCGAGCCCGCCGTCGGCTCCAGACCCAGCTTGGAGAAGACGTTTTCACGAGCTGGTTTGCTCGTCTAGAACTCGACGCCGTAGCGGACGGCACCGCGCATCTTTCGGTACCCACCCGATTCCTGAAGAACTGGATTCAGCAGCATTTCAGCGACCGGATCCTGACCGTCTTCGCCTCCGAGGCGCCGGCGATCAGGCACCTGAAAATCGAAGTGCGGCCGACATTCCGGCCGCCCGTCGCCAAGGCAGCGACCATGTCCGAGACCATTCGCGCGCCGGAGCCTGCAACGGGCCGCGCTTTGGCCCGCCCTGCCGACCCCCCGATCCCGCTGCACTCGCCACCCGCAACGGCCCGAGGCCCATTGCAGATCCGCAAGGAGGGCTTGCACATGATCGATGGCCTGAGTGGCTCCCCGCTCGATCGGCGCCTGACGTTTGCCACCTTTCTCGTCGGACGCTCGAACCAGCTTGCTCATGCCGCGGCCGAGCGGGTCGTGTGCGCCAGTTCCGAGGATCCCCCGCCCTTCAATCCGCTTTACATCCATGCCTCCGTGGGTCTTGGCAAGACACATCTGCTGCAGGCCATCGCCCACGCCGCGCCTGGGCTGAGGCGCCGCGCGATCTATCTGACGGCTGAAAAATTCATGTACGGGTTCGTTTCAGCCATCAAGGCGCAGACTGCGATCGCCTTCAAGGAGAAGCTGCGAGCCATCGACGTTCTGGTCATCGATGACGTCCAGTTCCTGCAGGGCAAGTCGATCCAGAACGAGTTCTGCCACACTTTGAATTCCCTCATCGACGCAGGACGACAGATCGTCGTTGCCGCCGATCGTCCGCCCGCCGATCTCGAAAGCCTCGATGAACGCGTACGCTCGCGCCTCGCCGGCGGCCTCTGCGTGGAAATGGCTGCTCTCGACGAGGCCCTGCGGGTCAAGATTCTGGAAACGCGTGTGGCGGCGGCAAAGGCACTCCAGCCCGGCTTCGATGTTCCAGGCGCGGTGCTCACCTATGTGGCGCGCACCATTACATCGAACGGCCGCGATCTCGACGGCGCGGTGCATCGGCTGGCCGCCCACGCGACGCTGACCGGCGCGCCCTTGACGATCGAGGCCGCCGAGGTTGCAGTCCGTGACCTCATCCGTTCGCATGAGCCGAAAAAGGTGAAGATCGAGGACATCCAGAAGCTCGTCGCCAGCCATTACAACGTGACGCGCGCCGACATTCTCTCGGCGCGGCGGACCGCCAACGTGGTGCTGCCGCGACAGATCGCCATGTTCCTGTCGAAGGCCCTGACCATGCGCTCGCTGCCCGAGATCGGCAGGCGCTTCGGCGGACGCGACCACACGACGGTCCTGCACGCCGTGCGCAAGATCGACGCGCTCACCAAGAGCAACACCGCCATCAGCGAAGAAATCGAGCTGTTGAAACGCACGCTGCAGCAATAGGGCGAAGCAGCGCCGGAGGCTTGCTCCTATTGAACCGACGCGATGTTTCCGGCGCTGTGAATTTCGACCCGCTTTTCGGGGGACCTGCACAGGTCGTTGACGATGCAGCGGTCGCACTCGGGCAGGCGTGCCTTGCATACGTAGCGGCCGTGCAGAATGAGCCAATGGTGGGCGTGCCGCTTGAACTCGGCCGGGATGACCTTCTCAAGCCCGGTTTCGACCTCGAGCGGCGTCGCACCGACGGCGATCGGGATCCGGTTCGATACGCGAAAGACATGCGTATCGACCGCAATCGTCGGCTCCCCGAACGCGGTATTCAACACGACGTTGGCGGTCTTTCGCCCGACCCCCGGCAGTTCTTCCAGTTCCTCGCGGGTCCGCGGCACGGCACCGGCATATTCCCGTACCAGCGCCTCCGAGAGCGCGATCACGTTACGCGCCTTGTTGCGATAGAGACCGATCGTCTTGATGCGCTCGCGCACCCGCTCCTCGCCGAGCGCCAGCATCTTCTGCGGCGTGTCGGCCTCTGCAAACAGCGAACGGGTCGCCTTGTTAACGCCGGAATCGGTGGCCTGCGCCGACAGAACCACTGCGATCAGCAGGGTGTAAGGATTGACATATTCGAGCTCACCCTGAGGTGTCGGGTTGGCGGACTGAAAGCGCCTGAAAATCTCCCGCACGGTCGCAGGGTCGGCGCGCTTGATGCGGGGCCTTGCCCGAGCCGGCGCCCGCGCCAAGGGCCGCCCCGATGCCCTCTTGACGGGCTCCTTGCTCTTTTTTGCCATCGGCGCGTTATAATGTCGGTGCGATGAACCGCAAGGCAGGACATCGACATGTCCACGGTTGCCGATCCATTCGAACAAGAGATCTTTGCTGCCCGCCTGTCGCCCTACCGGTCGCTGCCGCGACGCGGCTTTCGCGTCCTTTTGATGGTGTTTGCCGGCGCATGCTTCATCACCGGCCTGCCGTTCGTCGCGCTCGGCGCCTGGCCGATCGTCAGCTGGATGGGCCTTGACGTGGTCGTGTTCTACCTCGCCTTCCGGTCAAACTATCGGGCGGCACGCGCCTACGAACACATCCGATTGACGCCCCTCGAGCTGCAACTTGCACGCGTGAGCCCGCGCGGCGCACGAACGGAGTGGCGCTTCAATACCGCCTGGGTGCGCCTCGAACGTCGAGAGCACGAGGAGTTCGGCCTCGAACGGCTCGCCTTGGTGTCGCGCGACAAGCGGGTGGAGATTGCCCGGTTCCTCGGTCCGGACCAGAAGGCGGAATTCGCCGAGGCGCTGGCGCGCGCACTCTCGCTTGCCAAGCGCGGCCCGCAATTCTCTTAGGCCGTTCTCTCTGCCCTATTCGTCGAAGTGGTAGACGATCTCACCGAAGGTGTCGGTCGGAAAGACGAAAATCAACCGCAGGACGGACGTGCCCGTGTTGGTCGTGCGGTGGCGCGCGCCGGCCGGGATGAAAAGCGATACACCGGCGCGAAGGGCGTGGGCGACGCCTTCGATCTCGGTACGTCCCTCCCCTTCCAGCACATGGTAGATCTCGCTCGGAGCGTGGTGGTGCAAGGGGAGGATGCCGCCAGGCGCGAATTCGGCGATCCCGGCGCTCATGTCGGCAGTGTCGGTGCGGTCCCCGGAGAACATGAGCTTCCACCGCACGGCGCTGCGCTTGGCGAGTTGCGGATCATCCCAGGTCTCCCATGGCAGATCGTCGAGTGCATTGGCCGTCTGTCTCATGGAGGGAGCCGTCGTTCGCAGGTCTACGGGTTCAGCGAGGTCGCCATCGTGCACCCGTGGTCCTGCAGGTCCTCGCCGTGCGCCGAATCGCCGGTCGCCGGGTTGGCGCGGTGCTCAAGCAGAACGAAGCCGTCCTTCCCTTCTCCGAGCGACGCGCCGACGACGACAAGCGTCGCGCCTGCCATGTCCCGCCCCGAGGCGGCGAGATCGGAGGCGAGCAGCGAGAAGGGGTTGGAATCGCCGAGATCTGGCTTTCCGATGCGCATTGCCCTGTAGCGGCGGCCGGCGAGATCGAACCCCAGCTCCGCCCATGTGTCGCCGATTTCGGCGGCGTGCTCGGCGAGGAGCGTCCTGACGTCGGCGCGAACGCAATCGATATGGATGTGAAGCTGGTCCTGGCTGCGGTCGACGGAAGAATTGATGGCGAGGCTGATCGCGTCGCGCGGCAAGGGCTTGCGGGCCCTCTCGAGGACATAGCTGCGGGCGTCCCACGCGGCGCCCCAATAGTTCGGCGCATCAGGCTCCAGAAGCGCTGGGCTCTCGATGCCGGAAATCTGGCGTGTCGGAATCAGCAGAAACTGCGTCGCGCCGACAAGGTCCTTCAGGACCGCATAGCCCCGGTCGGGTCCCTTGGCGAGATCGACATAGGCGCAAGGGGACGGATCGCGGTTCGTCTCCTGATCGGGCACGCATTTGTCGTGAACGATCTTCCACAGCGCGTCCCGGTTCTTGCCGGCCGCCCGGCCACCCGATGACGCAAGCGTCAACGCGGCAATCAGCGCCAAGCTGATCGCCGACCAAGCTTTGCCATCCATGGGTCCTCCCTTCAGCCGCACTGCCTCGACGCGGCCATGAATATCCCAATTTCAGGACGCCGGCACTTCAACCTTGCTGCCGAGGAAGTCGGCTGTCATCGTTTTCGGGTGGCGTCGGCGACGCTCCGGGCATAGGTCCACGATGAACGACAAGGATGATGAGAGACCGATGTTGAACATTCAAGCCGGCGCGACTGCGCCCCCCATCGCGGCGCGGGCATTCGACCCCTCGGTCGACGACTATGCTCGCGTCAAGTGCGCCATCGAATTCATCTCGGACCGCTGGCGAATGCAACCTTCGCTCCAGGACATCGCCGCCCATGTCGGCTTGTCCTCCTCCCACTTGCATCAGCTCTTCAAGCGCTGGGCCGGCCTGACCCCGAAGGCCTTTCTGCAGGCGCTCACGCTCGATCATGCGCGAAGGCTGCTGCGCGACCGCGCCTCGATTCTGGATGCCGCCTATGAAGTGGGCCTCTCCGGGCCGGGACGGCTGCACGACCTCTTCGTGACGCACGAGGCAATGACGCCCGGCGAGTACAAGGCCCGGGGCGCCGGACTGAGGCTGACCTTCGGCTTTCACCCTTCGCCATTCGGCGAAGCGCTCCTTGTGGCAGCGCCCCGCGGCCTCGCCGGGCTCGGCTTTGTCGACGCTGATCGCACTGCCGCGCTCGCCGACATGCGGCGGCGATGGCCGCAGGCGAGCTTTGTCGAAGACGAGGCGGGAACAGCGGGCCTTGCCTTTCGCGTCTTCGACCCGGTCACGTGGCGGCCGAATCAGCCGATGCGTATTGTCTTGATCGGAACCGATTTCGAGGTGCGCGTATGGGAAGCGCTTCTCGGCATTCCGATGGGCCGGGCTGCGACCTACTCGGACATCGCGCGGCGTATCGGCCGGCCGAAGGCGGCCCGCGCCGTCGGCGCGGCCGTCGGCAAGAACCCCGTCTCGTTCGTCGTGCCCTGTCATCGCGTCCTCGGCGCTTCCGGAGCGTTGACGGGCTACCACTGGGGCCTCACCCGCAAACAGGCGATCATCGGCTGGGAGGCAGGCCGCGTCGCCGCCGACGGGTGAGCCAAGGCCCCGGCGGCCGCTCGCTCACAAGCCCTCGAAGAGCGCTGTCGACAGGTAGCGTTCCGCAAACGAGGGGATGATGATGACGATGTTCTTGCCTTCCATGCCCGGGCGCGCCGCGACTTCGAGGGCTGCCGCCACCGCCGCGCCCGAGGAAATCCCCCCCGGGATGCCCTCGATGCGCGCGACCAAGCGGGCGGTATCGAACGAGGTCTGATTGCCGACCGTTACCACTTCGTCGATGACCGAGCGGTCGAGGATGGCGGGAATGAAGCCGGCGCCGATCCCCTGGATCTTGTGCGGGCCGGGCTGACCGCCCGACAAGACCGGCGAGTCCTCCGGTTCGACCGCGATGCACTTGAGACTGGGTTTTCGCGGTTTCAGCACCTGTCCCACGCCGGTGATCGTGCCGCCGGTGCCGACGCCGGAAATCAGGATATCGATGCCGCCTGCGGTATCGTTCCAGATTTCCTCGGCGGTCGTTGCCCGGTGGATTGCCGGGTTGGCCGGATTTTCGAATTGTTGGGGGATGACGGCGCCAGGCGTCGTCTTGACGATCTCTTCGGCCTTGGCGATGGCGCCTCGCATGCCCTGCGGAGCGGGCGTGAGCACCAGTTCGGCGCCGAGGAGCGCAAGCATCTTGCGCCGCTCGATCGACATTGATTCCGGCATGACCAGGATGAGCCGATAGCCGCGTGCGGCGGCAACGAAGGCCAGGGCAATCCCGGTATTGCCGGAGGTCGGCTCGACCAGCGTGCTCTTCTCCGGCGCGATCTTGCCTGCCGCTTCCAGCGCATCGATCATGCTGACCCCGATGCGGTCCTTGACGCTGCCGATCGGGTTGAAGAATTCGAGCTTGGCCAGAAGATTGGCCTTGACCCCCTTCTCCTTGGCGAGGCGGTCGAGCCGCACGATCGGGGTGTCTCCGATGGTGTCGGTGATCGAATTGAAGATGCGGCCGCGGCCGGGGACATGGGCAGACTCGACTACGGATTTTGCAGCGACTTTCGGCATCCTTGGCTCCCGACTGGAACATTCCACCCCGAGGTCACGAAATCACATCCCCCCCGACAAGCAAAGCCGAGGCGACTCCCTATATCGTAAAGTCCACGCTCGCGACCAAGCCCTCGACCGCCTGCGCCCCCGCGCGGCGGCACATTTCCTCGATCGTCACGGCTTCGAGCTCGGCAAGGAAGGCTTGCGTCGCCCTCTCGACCACGGGGTCGACGACTTTGCTGACAAGCACCGATTCCGGCAGCGGCGTTGTGTCATCCTCGGCCGCGCTCATCGCCGCCCGCACGATGTCGGCCGCCGAAATGCGTCGGCGTTCGCGCGCCAGCTCGTAGCCGCCACGCGGCCCACGCACCCCCTTGAGGATATTGGCGCGCACCAAGGCCTGCAGCAGCGTCTCCAGATGCCGCGGCGGAAGCTTTTGGCGTGCGGCAAGGGCCTTTGCCGCGACCGGGACCGGCCGGGCATGGAGCGCCACGTCAAGGACCGCGGAAAGGGCGAGCACGCTGCGGCGCGACAGAAAATGCATGCTACCCGCGTCCTGACCGCCCGCCGACGCCCGTCGATCCGAAGCCTTCGGCGGCGCGCAACGTCTCATCGAGCACGGCTGTCTCGACGAGCTCAACGCGTGACACCGGCGCGACCACGAGTTGCGCGATGCGAAGACCGCGTGTCAACTCGAAGGGCTCGCGCCCTAGATTGACGAGAATGACGCCGACCTCGCCGCGAAAATCGGCATCGATCGTGCCCGGTGCATTGAGCACCGTCACGCCGTGGCGCAGGGCCAAGCCCGAGCGCGGCCGGATCTGCGCCTCGAATCCGGACGGAAGCTCGAGCATGAGTCCAGTCGGGATCAGCTCGCGGGCGCCGGGTTCGAGCACGATCTTGGCGTGAGGTGCGATGGCCGCCGCCAGATCGAGCCCAGCTGCCCCTTCGCTATGATAGGCCGGCAACGGCAGGTCTTCGGCATGCGCCAATCGCTTGACACGAACCGCGATCACGACTGCACGCCGTGAAGCAACGGCCCCATCCGCGTGACAAGGCGGCGGGCCACTTCGCCCTTGTCGAGCGTCGGCCACGTCTCGATGCCGTCCCTGTCGACAAGGAGAACGGTATTGATGTCGCCCCCCATGACGCCGGTCGCCTGGCTTACGTCGTTGGCCACGATGAGGTCGCATCCCTTCTTGCCGAGCTTGGTGCGGGCATAGTCGGCCACATGTTCCGTCTCGGCCGCAAAGCCGATCACGAGCTGCGGGCGGTTTTTCTTCCGCTGCGCGATCTTTGCGAGAATGTCCGGGTTCTCGA
>JAFAME010000235.1 GCA_019233695.1 Methylobacteriaceae bacterium | reverse complement strand
TCGCGTGAAAACGAGCGCTTCTCGTCGGGCACGCTCTCGCCACCCTTGCGAGCAATTTCACGCTGCTTTGCTGCATCCATCGAGGCAAAGCCGCGGTTCGATGTCGATGTCTGGGTCTTTTGCGTCATGCACCTACCTCCTGCCGGGCCCCGCCGAGACCGTGCCTCCAAGAAACGCTCATTTCTTCACATGGTTTCAGGCCTCGGCGGGCTCGCGTGCACAAGGAGGGAGAGAGCAACGGGCCGCGCCGGACCGACGCGTGATCCTGGGCAGCCGGCCGCCAGAAGGCCTGCAAGCTCAGAACGCGGCCCCTCCTAGGGAGTACCAGTCGGCCAAAACATCGCCCAGATGAAGGCGAGAGTCGCGAACGCCACGCCCGCAGCAAGCACCAGGAAGACGCGCACGCCGCTGCGCCCCTGTTTGGCTTTCTCAGAGCTGATCACTTCGGGCATGGTCCGACCCTAGCGAGACTGCCTTGGTCAAACGCACGAAGGCGATGGCAGTTCCGCTCTGCAAGAACCCCAATCCGGACTCAGCCCCGCGTGCCCTCGAGCTCCGCCAGGCAACGACCAGCCATTTTCGAGAGGGCAGAAGCGGTGCCTCCCAGCGGCTCGCAACCAATCGGCAGGCGGGGAGGCTCAGCTGATTTCGTCGCCCTCGGCTGCGGAATTTCGGTGAGATTTCCGCGCATCGGTATCGGTCCCCGCGTCATATTTTCGAAGCCCAGCCACATCAGGTCGAACCCGCCGCGGCTGCTCATCGGCCCGAGTCGATAGGGGGTCGCGACCGTCGGGCTGAGTTCGCCGAACGGGTTGGGGCGACCCTGCATGGATACAGGCATTGCTCGGAGTGCGCTTGAAGCGCGGTCGGAGTTTACGGAAACCACACTCATCACTGCCGGGACGCTGATCAACGCGGCCAAGGCGACGTTAAGGCGCGTGATCATCGGCGAGGTCAGGCCGATGCCGTGCATCGCGGGTCCTCCTGATCAAGGCGTGATCGATCGAACGGAGAACGCGCAATGCACCGCCGATGTTCCGGATCCGACCAAACGATCCGGATAGGTCATGCCAGACCACGAATGTCGGCGAGGGAATTTTTGCAGGAATTGCCGCAACGCTAGGCCATCAGAGACGTTGAGCATCGCTGGTGCATCGATGCTGGCGGTCGACATCGATGCCCAACTTTGGGGCAAAGCCAGGCAAGTCGACCTTCGGCCATACTCGCTACGGAATGGCGCCTGTGCTAACTGAGGGTCACTCGTTAGGCGGTTACACTTAGATCCTGATTTTACAGACGATCGAAGGTCTATGACGGCGAACTCCATCGGCTCGCCGCCGGGAATCCTGCGTCGACGACGGCCAGCGATGCAACGCTTCACCATCCGACACACGACAACCTACCGCTACCATCGACCGGTGCGCTTTGAGCGGCACCGCCTGATGGTGCGCCCTCGAGACAGCCACGACATCCGAATCATCGACGCGAGCCTGGCTATTTCCGTTCCCTCGAAGGTGAACTGGGTGCATGACGTGTTCAGCAACTCGATCGCGCTGGTCGATTTCGAGGCCTCGTCCGACTTTCTCGAAATCGAGAGCCGCCTGACACTCGAGCGATACGCTCGCAACGGGACCTCCTACGACATCGCTCCGGAGGCCCGCCTCTATCCATTCGTCTACGGCACGGACGACCGTATCGATCTCGGCCGCATGACCGAGTGCCATTACGAGAATTCGATCGGCGTGCTGTCGGGTTGGCTCGATCCGTTCGTGCGCACGCGCAACGTTCCCACGCTCGACCTCCTGGCCGACATCAATCACCGCATTCATGCCTCGCTGACGTATGAGCCGCGCTACAGGGAGGGCACTCAGTCACCCAAGGAAACGCTGGAGCGCGGCAGTGGCACTTGCCGCGACTTCGCGGTCCTGCTTCTGGAAGGGGCACGGTATTTGGGCTTCGGGGCGCGCTTTCTGACCGGCTATCTTTACGATCCAGCCAATGATCGCCAGTCGGCTCGGGGAATAAGAGGTGCCCAGTCGACCCACGCGTGGGCAGAAATTTACATTCCCGGCCCGGGATGGGTCGAGTTCGACCCGACCAACGATCTGATCGATTCGCCCTATCTCATCCGGGTCGCGGTTACCCGCGACGCGTCGCAGGCGCTGCCCATTTCAGGGACCTATGTCGGGACCGCCAACGATTTCGCCGGCCTCGCGGTTGGCGTGGAGGTCTCGGAAGCTCAGCCATAAATCAGGTCACGGCAGAACCGTTCGCCGTTCCTCGCATCCCCGCTGCCGACTGCCCATTGCCGACTGCCGATTGTCTGGTGGGTATTCGGGGCGGTCTCTCCACCCCGAACATCCATGATCGGCAACACGCCGAATCTGTCACCGCGCCAGTCGCAACGACATGCTGGCCACTCCCGCCGCGAGGTTGAGCCCTGTCTGTGCCTGCACCGAGAGCGGCTGCAGCGTGATCGACCGATCGGAGCCGCCCACAAGCGCGTTGGCGCCGACGCCTGCTCCCACGGTCGCGGAGGCGCCGACCCCGACGTAGTCGCCAGCCAATGCGCCATGCGGCGGGCCAGCCGTCGGGGCAAATACGTCCCATACAAGGACGCCCTGGTTGGTGCCGCCGATGTCCAGCCCGAACTTGCGCACGGTCCCATAATAATATTCGCCGCGCGCCCGGCCCGGGCTGAACACGCATCGCATTTCCTTGCTCGATGCGATGATGAGGCCAAGACCCCCGGCGACATTACAGCGCAATGAACCAACTTTGACGTTTTGTGCAACCGCCGTCTGCGCGAACACGGCCGAAGTGACGAGTGTGGCGGCGCATAGAATGGCTCGAATATTCATCTTTTGTCTCCTTTTTGCTTAACTTTTCCGTGACGAGCGCGGTGCGCCCGGCATTTCGGTTGCCGGATCAGCTTTATCACCGCCGGCTCGCTCGCGTCACTTGCCTGCAAGTTGCACTTCATCGCGGCAGGACCACGCTGCAGATGGCCGACTGCCCGTTCTGAAATCTGAGCTCAAATCGTTGGGAAGGACCGGCCATCGTCCCCCACAACTAGCGTTCTCTCGCCGACTGGCGACCCCCGTCCCCGCGGCGCACTCGCCAGCCGCGACAAGCGATGGCCGAGTCTGCTATGCCAATCGGGCCAACGCGAACCACTGGCCAGGAACGTGTCCGTTTCCGAAAAGCAAGCCGCAGCAACCGCCCGCCCGGAACTCATCTGCTATGCGATAGATGCCGATGCGCCCGCCATCGTTCCCGGCCGGGGCGAGCGCGAGTGGATGGATCTCACCGACCAGCGCTACGCCTATCGTTGCATCCCGCTGTCGATTGCCAATGCGAGCGGCTGGGAAATTCTGTCCCCCGTTGCGTTTTCAGCGACCTGGTTCGGCGGCGATCGAACGAGCGACATCGCGATCACGCCGATCGGGCCGCGCGCCAAGGTGGAGCGCATCGTCAGCTCGCATTTCGGGCATGGCGTCCTGACCTTCCACACCGGCTATCTCTTCCGGACGAGTCCCGGCTGGGCGCTTTGGTGCCGCGGCACGCCAAACAGCGCCAAGCGCAACCTCATTCCGCTCGAAGGCCTCGTCGAGACCGACTGGCTGCCCTTCCCCTTCACCATGAATTGGCGGTTCACCCGTCTGGGAACGGTGCGCTTCGAGGAGGGCGAGCCGTTCTGCTTCGTCACTCCCGTGCCGCACGCCCAGCTTGACCAGATTCAACCGGTCATCCGTCCCCTCGACGATGATCCTCAGCTGAAGACCGCATTTCAGACCTGGAGCGAGAGCCGCAACGACTTCAACCAGAAGCTTGCGCAGTTCGATCCCAAGACGGTGGCGGCCGGCTGGCAGCGGCACTACGTGCGCGGCGAAAGTCACGAAGGAAAGGTCCAGGGCTACCATCTCTCCAAGCGCAAGCTCAAGATGCCGAAAAAGTGAGCGGGCGAGTCACGGTGGCGGCCCACCAAATCCGAGGCCGAGCCGGCGCTTCGGCGCATCACAGCCAGCGGCGGACGTTGGCACGATAGCGCTCATATTCCTCGCCGAAGGCACGCTGCAGGTGGGCCTCCTCGCGGCGGATGACGAACAAGGACATGAACAGCACGACCGCGGGAAGCAGGATCAACGCCCAGAGCGAATTGGCGATGATGCCGATGCCGGCGTACATGAGCGTCAGCGACAAATAGAGCGGATTGCGGCTGTAGCGGAAAGGTCCATCGGTCACGAGCGTCGTGGCGGGTCTGTCCGGCCTAACCGTCGTATTGGCGCTCAGCATCGTCCGAATCCCCCATAGCGGACCGAGGGCGACGCCCGCCGCCAGGATCAGCGCGCCGATAGGCCAGGCAACTGCCGTCGGCAGGAAATGCACCGGATACGCCACCCCCAAGAGGATGCCGAGTGCCAGGACCGCAAGATAGAGAAGCGGCGGCGGGATGCGGACGCCCGGACCGTCGTCCCGATTGTCGCGTGTCACTTGCATCTCCTGTTGAGAAACGAGAACTCAAGCAGATCTAGACTGCCGCCATCCACTCCCGAAACCGCTGGATTTCGGCGGCGTTCAGATGCAGCCCATGCTTGGTGCGGCGGTCGAGCACGTCCTCGGCGGTCTGCGCCCATTCGGTTTCGCGCACAAAGCGGGCCTCGCGCTCATAGAAGAGGCCCCCGAAATGGTCGCCCAGATCCTCGATCCGGCGGGCATTGCCGATGAGCGCGTGGGCGCGCGTGCCGTAGAGCCGTCCATAGTGCCGGGCGAGGCCGGCTGTGAGGAAGGGATATTTGCCGGCAACCTCTGCCACGAACCCTTCGAAGTCGCCGCCGGCGATGTCGCCCCCCGGCAGCTTTGCGCTTCTGGTCCATGATCCGGCGCAACCGGGCAGGAAGGGCGCGAGCCTCTCCATGGCATGTTCGGCGAGCCGCCTGAACGTCGTGATCTTGCCGCCGAAGACGGAGATGAGCGGCGCCTGCCCGCCGGCGGCGTCGAGG
The DNA here is from genome assembly GCA_019233695.1 of Methylobacteriaceae bacterium. Taxonomy (GTDB): domain Bacteria; phylum Pseudomonadota; class Alphaproteobacteria; order Rhizobiales; family Beijerinckiaceae; genus JAFAME01. The sequence goes on along the minus strand of JAFAME010000235.1, from coordinate 1,397 downwards.
TCGAAGGCATAGTCGCGGGTGACCGCCGACGGATTTGCCGCACTGTCGTCGAAAAGGGGACGCACGCCGGCATAGGAGCGCAGCACGTCCGCGCGCTTCAGCTGCCGCTTGGCGTAGCGATTGACGATGCCGATGAGGTAGTCGATTTCACCGTCGTCGGCCGCGACGTCGTCGGGCGAGCCGGAGTACGGAATGTCCGTCGTTCCGACAAGGCACAGATCCTCTTCGTAGGGGTTGACGAAAACGACGCGCTTGTCGGTGTTCTGCAGGAGGTAGGCGTGGCCGCCCTCCCAGAACTTGGGCACGATGATGTGGCTACCCTTGATCAGACGTACGTGCCGCCTGGTGTTGCGCCCGGCAACCCTGCTGATGACATCCTCGACCCAGGGACCTGCGGTGTTGACAAGGATGCGCGCGCCGGCGCGATGGACTTCGCCGCCCTCGCCCCGCATGTCGACCTGCCACAGCCCATCGGCGCGGCGGGCCGAGGTCGCGGCCGTGCGCGTCAGTATGGTCGTGCCGCGAGCGGCCGCATCGACGGCGTTGAGCACAACGAGCCGGGCATCGTCGACCCAGCAATCCGAGTATTCGAAGGCGAGGCGGAACTCATCCTTGATCGGCTGCCCTTCGAGCGCGGTCCGCAGGTCGAGGCGCCGACATCCCGGCAGTCGCCTGCGACCTCCGAGATGGTCGTAGAGGAAGAGGCCCAGCCGGATGAGCCATGCCGGCCGCTGCTCGGGCGAATGCGGCAGGACGAAGCGCATTGGCCAGATGATGTGCGGTGCTGCCGCCAGCAAGACCTCGCGTTCCTTCAGGGCTTCGCGCACGAGACGGAACTCGAAATATTCGAGATAGCGCAGGCCGCCGTGAATGAGCTTGCCCGAACGTGAGCTTGTCCCCTCCGCGAGATCGCCCTTCTCGCACAGGAGCACTTTGAGTCCCCTGCCCGCAGCGTCTCTGGCGATGCCGGTCCCGTTCACGCCCCCGCCGATGACGGCGATGTCGACGAGGCCATGGTCGGGCATTGGGCTCTCTCGGCGCGGTCAGGCGCGCGGTGCTCCGACCCTTGCCTTGGTCCGACGACGGTTTCCCGCGGCAGGAGGCTGGGCCGCTGCCGATTGTCTGCCCGACGTGCCCTTGGCGTCCTGCAGTCCATAGCCCGCGAAGGCCTCGCGGGTCTCGGCGATCTGCGCCTCGCTGAGGAGGACCGGGCCGCCGATCAGGAGCGACATGTAATATTGCTTGGCGATCGTCTCGAGTTCGACGGCAAGCCACATCGCCTTTTCGAGGCTGCTGCCGGTTGCGATCATGCCGTGATTGGCAAGCAGGCAGCCGTTGCGGCCTTCAAGCGCCCGGATCGCCGCGAGCGACAGCTCCTTGGTGCCGTAGCGCGCGTA
>JAFAME010000079.1 GCA_019233695.1 Methylobacteriaceae bacterium | reverse complement strand
GTGCGGCTGCCCAAGCTACTGGCGACGCCGCCATGATCGACCGTTCGTGCCGCCCGGCTCATCGCTTCCCTCGATGCCCACCCATGCCACGGCGACCAGCCAGCCCATCCCATCGCCCGCCGCTATCCTTCTTCAACAGCCTGCTAGGCGGCGAGAGAGGAGCTGACTGCTCGATGAAGCCTCCTGACGCCGGCACTGTTTCAGAGATTGTGCGGAAGTTGGCGCGCCTTCAGGCGTGGGCGGATCATTTCCGGATCGCTACGTGCATCGATTCGATTCTGACGTGGGTTCGAACAGGAGACCACAGCGCTCCGCTCCTCCTCCAGCCCTGAGCCGCCACGGCGGATTTCCCAGTCAAACAAGCGCCCGAGTTGTACACTGAGGCAAGTGCCGATTTCGCGCCGCCGGCAACTTCAACGCGGGCGATATCCTGAAGCCCACCTCGACCGCGACGACGGTGTGGTCCGCAACGGCAAAGCGCTGGGCCATGTTGCCTACTTCCGCCTCAGCAGGAACACGGCCTGGTCGCCGAACAGGTTCCACACCCACCAGGGCGCGCCGACCCGAATCGGCCGGCCGAACCTGTTCAAGGCCACGCTGCGCTCGATCCTGGCATCGATCCGCCGCGTCAGCGCGACGAAATCGCGGATCGTGCAAAAATGGATGTTCGGCGTGTCGTACCAAGAGTGGGGAAGATTCTCGGTCGTCGGCATGCGGCCCTTGAAGGCGATCTGGGCGCGAATGCGCCAGTGGCCGAAGTTCGGAAACGAGACGATGGCGCGGCGCCCGATCCGCAGCATCTCCTCGATGATCCATCGGGGGCGGCGGGTCGCCTGCAATGTCTGCGACAGGATAACGTAGTCGAACGTATCGTCGGGATAGTCGGCAAGGTCGATGTCGGCGTCGCCCTGGATGACCGAGAGGCCCTTGGCGACGCAGTCGTTGACGCCGCGCTGCGAGAGCTCGATGCCGCGGGCATCGACGTTGCGCTCCTCGCTCAGGAGCCGCAGCAGCGTGCCGTCGCCGCAGCCGACGTCGAGCACCCGGGTGTTGACCTCGACCATCTGGGCGATGAGGAGCAGGTCGACACGCGCCGCCCGACGCACCGACGGTGCCACGCCCGGCGCGATCGCGACCGCCTCGCTCATCTCTCAGGCGGCCTCCGCGGCGATGCCGCGGGCCCGCGCCGCCGCTTCGAGAAACCCGCGCGTGGTTGCAAACAATTCGGGCAGGTCGAGCAGGAAGGCATCATGTCCCTTATCGGTCTCGATCTCGACGAACGAGACCGATGCCCCCCCGGCGTTGAGCGCATGGACGATGGCCCGGCTGTCGGAGGTCGGAAACAGCCAATCGGAGGTGAACGAGACCACGCAGAAGCGGGTGCGCGTTCCCTTGAAAGCGGCGGCGAGACTTCCGCCGTAGTCGGCGGCAAGGTCGAAATAGTCCATGGAACGGGTGACGTAGAGATAACTGTTGGCGTCGAACCGCTCGACGAAGCTCGATCCCTGATGGCGCAGATAGCTCTCGATCTGGAAATCGGCGTCGAACGAGAACGTCGGGGCGGCGCGATCCTGCAGTTTGCGGCCGAATTTCGCCTGCAGCGCTCCATCCGACATGTAGGTGATGTGAGCGGCCATGCGGGCGACGGCGAGACCCTTCAGCGGCTGCACTCCCTCATCGAGATAGCGGCCGTCACGCCAATCGGGGTCGGCCATGATCGCCTGGCGGCCCACTTCGTGAAAGGCGATGTTCTGCGAGGAGTGCTTCGCAGCGGCCGCAATCGGCATTGCCGCGAAGACGCGCTCGGGAAAACTTGCGGCCCATTGCAGCACCTGCATGCCGCCCATCGAACCGCCGGTGACGCAGAAGAGCCGATCGATGCCGAGATGATCGATCAGCATGGCCTGGGCGCGCACCATATCCCGAACGGTGACGACTGGCAGATCAAGGCCGTAGGCCCGGCCGGTGGCCGGATTGATCGAGGCCGGCCCGGTCGTCCCCATGCAGCCGCCGACGACGTTGGAGCAGATGACGAAATAGCGGTCGGTGTCGATCGGCTTGCCCGCACCGACCATGGTCTCCCACCAGCCGGGCTTGCCGGTGACGGGATTCTGGCTCGCCACGTGCTGATCGCCGGTCAGGGCGTGACAGACCAGCACCGCATTCGATTTGGCGGCGTTCAGTCTGCCGTAGGTCTGGTAGGCGATGGAGAGCGGGCTGAGCGGCACGCCGGCATCGGTGATCAGCGGCCGGTCGGGCGCGAAGCGGACGACCGGGCTCTGCGGGGCGTCAGCCTCGCGCATGCGCGCGGTATGAATGATGTTCGGCCTGGAATGAAGCACCGGTGCTCGCCCCGACGTTCGGTCTTTCGAACGTGGCGTCCGATATGTAGGAAGCGTTGAATCGAGTCAAGAAACAACCATTGTTGCTTGGTTCGGGGCGGGTCACGCGGCCATTCTTCCTTTGCCAACCCGCACCGGGCTGAGTATGACACTGCCGCCCCGCAAGGCGCCGAGTGCAGCCGGATCACGCGACATGGCCGCCCAGAACACCGCCGAGACCCTCTCCGACCTCCGCACGGAGATCGACCGTATCGACGCCGGCATGCACGCGCTCCTGATGGAGCGCGGCGAGATCATCGACCGGATCATTGCCGCCAAGGCACGCCAGGGCGGCGGGTCGGCGTTCCACCCGGGGCGTGAGGCGGCCATGATGCGTGCCCTTGCCGAGCGCCATCAAGGCAAGCTGCCGCTCGACACCGTCGAAAGCATCTGGCGGGTGATCATCTCGACGTTCACCTTCATTCAGATGAACTACAGCGTTCACGCCGACATTTCCGGCGGCGATCCGATGATGCGCGATACCGCCCGGTTTCATTTCGGTTTCACCGTCCCCTACGTCATGCACAACGAGGCCGCAGGCGTGATCGCGGCGGTCGCCCGCTCGTTCGGGGACCTTGGCATGCTGCGCGTCGACAGCGGCGCGACCGCCGGGGCCTGGTGGATGCGCCTTGTCGACCCTGCGGCGCCCAAGGTCATTGCGCGCCTTCCTTTCGTCGAACGGCCCGATCATCCGGCAGGCATCCCGGTCTTCGTGATCGCCCGCCCCCTCGCCGAAGCTGCCGCGCGCGGCGTCGTCCTTCACGCCGTCTCTGTCGAGCGCTGGCGCGAGAACATTCCAGCGGCGATCGCCAGGCTTTCAGGCGAAATCATCGGCAACGCCGGGCATGGCTTCGGGCTCTCGCTACTGATCGCGCTGCCCGGCGGCGTGGCGGCCGATGAGCTTCGCAGTGCCTTGGCGGGCGCCGGTGTCGGCGAACTGCGTCTTGCAGAGATCGGCAGCCATGCGGCGCGCTTCGAAATGGCCGAGCGCGCTGGAGACGAGCGCTATCGCGCGGCCGAATAGGCCTGCCTTCCTCCTGCCCAGAGCTTCCCATGCCTGCGACCGTGCTTCCCGACCGGCCCCTACCGCGCCAAGGCGTCATAGCGATCGAGGCCTATGTCCCCGGCAAAAGCACGGCCCCCGGCGCAGCCAAGGTCCACAAGCTCTCCTCGAACGAAACGCCGCTCGGCCCCTCGCCCAAGGCGATTGCGGCCTATCGCGACAACGCCGGGCAACTGGAGACGTATCCCGACGGTTCGGCAAGCCGCCTCAGGGAGGCAATCGGGGCACGCTATGGGCTTGATCCTGAGCGCATCGTCTGCGGCGCGGGTTCCGATGAGATCCTCTCGCTTCTCGCCAATGCCTACATCGGGCCGGGAGACGAGGCGATATTCACGGCGCACGGCTTTCTCGTCTACAAGATCGCGATCCTGGCCGCCGGCGGCACGCCGGTCGTGGCGCCCGAAACCGCTTTCACCGCGGACGTCGATGCGATCCTCGCGCGCGTCACGCCGCGAACAAAGCTCGTTTTTCTGGCGAACCCGAACAACCCGACCGGTACCTATCTGACGTTCGAAGAAGTCAAGCGCCTGCACGCCGGCCTGCCGCCACGCATCATGCTCGTGCTCGATGCCGCCTATGCCGAATACGTGCGCCGCAACGATTACTCGCCGGGCCTGGAACTCGCAGCGATAAGCCAGAATGTCGTGATGACCCGGACCTTTTCGAAAATCTACGGGCTTGCCAACCTCCGGCTGGGCTGGTGCTACACGGCGGGCCACGTATGCGAGGCACTGCACCGCATCCGCGGGCCCTTCAACGTCAACGGCGCCGCGCTCGAAGCGGGCATCGCCGCTCTCGCCGATGCGGCACACGTCGAGAAGTCGGTCGCGCACAACGACACTTGGCTGCTACGGCTCACGAAGGAGATCGAGAAGCTCGGGCTCGTCGTGACGCCAAGCGTCGGCAACTTCGTGCTCATCCATTTCCCGGTGCAAGCGGGCCAAGACGCCGCCAGCGCCGACGCCATGCTGAAGGCGCACGGCGTCATCCTGCGCCAGGTGGCGGCTTACGGCCTGCCCGCGGCGCTGCGCATGACCATCGGTACCGCGGACGACAACCGCCGGGTGGTGGCGTTGCTCGCCACCTTCATGGGTCGCGCATGA
>JAFAME010000301.1 GCA_019233695.1 Methylobacteriaceae bacterium | reverse complement strand
ATCCGATGGCCTTCTCGCACGAGGCTCACAGGGCGCTCATCACCGACTTCCTGGATGCGCTCGACAGCGGGCGCGATCCGGCGATCAGCGGCAGGGAGGCACTGAAAGTGCAGGTCCTGATCGAGGCGTTGCTGCAATCGGCGAGCGAGGGCCGACCGGTCAGCATCGCTCAAAGCGCGGACTGAGGCGACCGGCAGACTCGACGAGGCGGTCGGATGCCCGGCAGGCCGCATCCCTGGTGCTGAGTCACGCGACGCTCACCCCGATGACCTCGGCTCGCATGTCGCGCTGGGCTCAACGATCCTGCGCTGACGATGCTTCATCAAGACGGCGGTGCGCTGGCCCAGCGCTTTGCGATCCTTGATGAGCTGGCGCATGGTCGCCCACCACAGGCGCCGGTAGCGATGACGGATCCAGACCCGCGCGCCGCCGGGCATGATCTCGGCGAGAAACGGCACGAACAGGCTGTGCAGCCCATGCGCTGCGGCGACCCTCGCGAGGAACGGCAGGCCGCGCGTCTGCAGCCATTCGCCGACGAAGGTCGAGGTGGTCAGCCGAAGCGGCACCAGGAACGCGAAGGCGCCGAGGAGCCCGCCGCACAGCACTGCAGCGAGGCCGCCGAGCAGGAACAGGGGCATAATGGCGACGGCCAGGGCGACGCGATACCGGCGCGGCAATTTTCGCCAGCGCCATCGCATCAGCCGGCCGACGGCATGGCAATGGGCACCGAAGCGCGACAGATTGCGGCGGCCGCGGTGGCGCAGAGCAAAGGGGATGAAGGGAAGAACGACGAAGACGAGGCCCCTGCGCACGCCAAGGCGCCAGATGAACCCGCGGAGAAAGATGAGCCCGGGCAGGACGACGAACGAATAGACGCTGTCGTGGTAGAGGACCGTGGCGACGCCCAGCGAGATGAGCACGATTGCCACAACGATCTCGGCCAATCGCAGCACGCGTTCTCCTCAGGCCGCCGAAGTCGGTTAGCCGTCAGCGCCGGCGCGGCCTCGCGCTGGCTCCCCTCGTATATCGCGATTCGGAGAGCAAAATGCGGCGGGCAGACACCGAGTGCCTCTGCGCCCACTACCTGTCGGTCAAACGCCAAACTTGGAGACAAGGTCTCGGATGGACGGCGCTTCCTGCCAACTGCCCGTGGCAGGGGCAAAAGCCCATCTTCGGCAGCAGGCTCGCGCCATTGCCGCAATCGCATTTTCGGCCAAAGGCCTGCTTCGGCCAAAGGCCTCTGCAGTCAGCCGCGAGCCTCAAGAGGTCGACCGAGGACAGGACACACAGTTCGGTACCCTGCCGCCGCCCTCGGGCGCAGTATTCAGATCTCAGCAGACTCGTAGCTTGTCACTTCCATGCCTACGCACACTTCAGTGACTTGCGGGGTCTCCCAGGTCATCGCGATATCCTCCTTCCTGGTTTCAGGATCGGGTCAGCTTCGAGAGGCTGACCCGGTCCTCAAACTAGCACGCTCATGCATGGTGCGCCACCCATTTGCGCCCGGAACAGCGCCTCGCTGCGAACCGGCTTCCCAAGACGAATACGCTGGTCCCGGCTATTCTCGTCCGGGATCGGGAGTTCCCTGCGAGGCTATCGTTCTGGCCCAACCCCTCGCGCGATGACGTCGCGCCCGATCGCGGCGAGCCGCTCGGGCGACCGCAGCGAGCGGGGCGTCTCGATCGGAACAATCCCGATGATACGAGCCGGCCGCTGCGAGAGCAAAAAGATCCGGTCGGCGAGCTCGGTTGCGTCGTCCACGTCGTGGGTGACAAGGAGCGTCGTCGCGCGGTTGCGGCTGACGAGCTTGGCGAGTTCGTGGCGCAACGACCCGGCGAGGCGCGCATCGAGCGAGGCGAACGGCTCGTCGAGCAGGAGGATGTCCGGCTCGACGGCAAAGGCCCTGGCGAGAGCCACCCGACGCGCGAGGCCAAGCGAGAGTTCTCCGGGGAAGTGCCTGGCATGGCTCGACAGGCCGAAATCCGCCAACAGCCGATCGATTGCGGCGGCCGAGGCTCCCGGCGCGGCAAGGAGGAGATTTTGCTCGACGGTGCGCCAAGGCAAGAGCCGCGGCTCCTGGAACACCATTCCCATTTTCGGCGGATGGGAGCGGCCTTTGCCGGCGAGGGTCACGCTGCCGTCGAAGTCGGTGTCGAGCCCGGCAACGATGCGCAGCAGCGTGGTCTTGCCGCAGCCCGAGGGGCCGAGGATGGCCGCCACCTCGCCCTCGCCCAGCGACAGCACGATCTCGCGCAGCACCTCATGCCGCGCGCCCGAGGCGGCGACATATTGCTTGGCGGCGATATGGAGTTCAAGCCGTGCGGAGACGCCAGCGCGAAGCGCGTCGTTCAAGGGGCTGCACCAACAGGGTTTCGATCGCGAGCATGATGAGGACGAACGTGCAGGAATAGGCGAGGATGCGCGGCATGTCGAAGAGCTGGAAGGCGGTGCCGATCTCGAAGCCGACGCCGTTCGGACGGCCGATGAGCTCGACGACGAGCACGATCTTCCAGATGAGCGAGACGCCCAAGCGCATGGCCGCGGCGAGGTAAGGAGCAAGCTGCGGCAGCACGATGTGGCGCAACTTCTTCCATCGGGAAAAGGCGAACACGCGTCCCATCTCGTCAAGTCCGCGATCGAGCGCCCGGGCGCCTTCACGCACCGTCACGATAGTGTTCGGCAGCTTGTTCACCGCCACTGCGGCTACCGCCGCCACCTCGGTCAGTCCCAACCAGACATAGGCGAGGACAATGATGACAAGTGCCGGCAGGTTGAGAAGGACGACGAGCCACGGATCGCCCAGCCGATCGGCGACCCGATTCCGACCCATCAGGAGGCCCAGCGCGGAGCCGATTGCCATGGCGAGAACGAAAGCCAGGACCACCCGAACGAGCGTGATGCCGACGTTGGCAAACAGCGCACCGGAACGCGCCTCCGCCACGATGGTCGCCGCAACCGCCGGCGGACCCGGAAGCTTGCGTTCCCCAAGGGCGAAGGTGCCAACAAGCCAGATCACCAGAAACAGGGCCAGTGAAGCCAGCCGCAGCATCATTCTCAACTTGCGGGCTTGTAGAATGTGCCCGGGGCGAGCTCGGTGGCATCCCCGACGAGAGCCTTGCCGCCGAGGTTTGCCAGGATTGAAAAGAGAGCCTGCGCGTCTTCTTCCTCTTGGGCGATCGGCCGACGCGGAATTCCCTGCCGGTAGCGAGTGCGGAAAATCGCAAGCGTCGCCGGGTCGTTCGCGCCCAGGAGGGGTGCGACCCGCTGCCATTCTTCGTCAGAGGATGCCAGACGCTCCTTCGCCTGGCGGGTCGCCTCGATGAAACGATCGACCAACCGAGGATGAGCTTGTGCCCAGTCCTCGCGGAAAATATAGCCGAGGAGCGCCGGCCGTCCCTTGATGCCGAGTTTCGGAAGGAGGTCATCGATCCCGACGAGGCGGCGCATCCCCTTGGCTTCGAGCGCGGCGCAAAAATTCCAGAAATTCAAGGTCGCATCCATCTCCCCTTGCAACGTCTTCTCGGCAAGCAGCGCCGGCGCGCCGTAGGCAATTGAGGCCTGCGAGGCAAGGTCGAGCCCTTCGAGTTTGGCTGCCCCCCGCAAGAGGAGCCAGCTTTTGTCGAGCGGACCGCCGGCCACCGCGAGCTTCTTGCCTTTGAGATCCGCGAGCGTGCGGATTGAGGAGTCTTGTGGGACCATGACGGCGCCGAGCGCACTCGAATAGGGATAGAAGACGAGCTTGTCGCCGAGCTGGCGCGCCCGCGACACCCACAGCCAATCGGACACGATGACGTCGGCGGCGCCGGCATTGAGGGCAACTTCCACTGCCTCGGGTGTCGCCAGTTCCGTCGATTGGATGTCCAAGCCCGCGGCCTGGTCGAGGCCGTGCGCGCGCATCACGGCGAGCTCCCATGCGAACGTGCCGGTCTTGAGGATCGCGAGGCGAATCGTGTCGGCGGCCTGAGCCAAGCCGGCAAAGGCCGCAGTGCCGAAAATCAAGCCCGCAAGGATCACAGACAGGCGCAGTCCGGGCATATGCGCTCCTTCCCCTGGCGTTCCGGTTTGAGCCTCGGATGCCGCCCCTTGCCAAACGAGCCTACTTTCGATTTGCTCCCCGGGCCACATTTTCAACCCAGGAAACGCTTAACCCCTCAGGGAGGCCGTGCGATCTGATGCCGGAAGTTTCAGGCGGCATCCTCGCTCCCTCAAGTAAAACCGCCGAAGGAAACAACAAGCGCGCCGGTGCGACACGCGGTCGCTGACCGCAGTCGCCCGAGGCGCCGGGTTCCCATCTGGCATCGAGGCTGACGCTCAACAAGAGAGGCTCGACATGAAGCTCCAGGTTCTTGCAGTTGCTGTTGCGGCGCTTGCGGCCTCCGCCGGTGCGGCTGGCGCCCAGGATGCCGCCGCCGGCGAAAAGGTGTTCGTCAAATGCAAGGCCTGCCACCAGATCGGCGAAACCGCCAAGAACGCCGTGGGACCGGTGCTCAACGGTATCGTGGGGCGCAAGGCCGGCACCTACCCAGACTACAATTACACCGAGGCCAACAAGGATTCCGGCCTTACCTGGGACGAGGCCACCCTCAAGGATTACCTGAAGAATCCGCGGGCCAAGGTGCATGGCACCAAGATGATTTTCCCGGGCCTGCAGAAGCAGGAAGACATCGACAATGTCATCGCCTATCTCAAGCAATTCGGTCCGGATGGAAAGAAGCTTTAGACGAATTCCCGTCCCGCGCGGCCGCCGATCGGCGCCGTATCGCGACCGATCGGCCGTTGGAACGTATGAGGATTGCGCGTGAGAATGGCGTTCTTCTACCCGCTTGTGGTGGCGATTGCGGCGGGCAGCACTGCCTCAGCGGCGCCTATGGGCGAGCTCAACGACTACCCGACATCGGCGCGGGCCGACTATGTCTTCGGCTGCATGAAGGCCAATGGGGAGACGCGCGATTCGCTCGACCGATGCTCATGCTCGATCGACATCATTGCCTCGATCTTGCCTTACGACCGTTATGTGACGGCGGAGACGGTGCTCAGCATCGCCCAGGTGCCCGGGCCTGTCGGATCAGAATTCCGTTCGACTGAGCCTTCCAAGAAAGCCGTGGACGATTTGCGGCGCGCCCAGGCAGAAGCCGAGGTGCGCTGCTTCTGACGCGACGCTTCCTCCACCCAGCTCACGAGTTTCGCGCCGGCCATTCGCCTTTGTAGACGTGGTCTTGCGTGTCGGTCGCCTCGACGCGGAAGGTCGCGGCGCCGCTCGGCGCATAGTTGAAGCGGACGTTGGGGTCCTCCGAGATCGAGATGCCCCCCTCGAGCGCCAGGACAAGTGCGTCACCCTGGTAGATTTTGAGATCGTGGATGAAGAAGGCCGGGATATAGAGCCGCGAGACCTGGTCCATTTGCAGGCCTGAATTCTGCGGATGGCGCACCATGACCTGCGCCTCGCGCAGTCCGCCGTCCGGGTTGGTATTGGAGGGCTCGAAGAGCCGGAATTTCATCTGACCGATCATCGCTTCGGCTTGGTCCATGTTCTTGACCATCGGCGCGGAGCAGCCTCCGGAGGCCTTGACGAAGGCCTTCACGGCGTAGAGCTGGCCGTCGCTCAGCTCGGCCACGGCATGGACATAGCTGTAGGAATTCACCCGGACGCGGGTCGACACCGCAGTGACGCCCGCCTGCGCGCCGATGAGAAAAGTGCCGGCGACCGGCGCCGGATTCTCGTCAATGACGAGGGTCAGCGATTTCAGCCGGCGCGTGTCACCGGCAGGAAGCGTGAGGCTCACGCTGATCGGAACGAGGGCGGCGTCTTCGGCCCGCCTCGGCGCATCGAGAGCCACAAGACCGGTCCCGTCGAGAATCGGGCGGCCCTTGAAGATGTCATCCTTGATGGAGCTCCATGTCGCCTCCGACGGCTGGGTCGAGGCGGGTTCCTGCGCGCGGCTCACGCCGGCTGCGGCGATGAAGCACAGGCTGATCAGAGCGGCGACGGCAGCCCGCAATCCCGGCATGTCACACTCCCCTATTCACGGCTCTTACAGGCCTAGCCCGATTGCCGAGACCAGGACAAGCCAGCTTTTCTTGCCCGGCCCTATTCCCATTCCAGTTCGCCAAACGCGGCCGTGGCATTGCGTATATTGTACTCATCAAAGAGCTTCCAGTTCGATCTCTCAGACTGTCCTGCGGCATTGGCGGCTTTGGCGATCGTGGCGCCTTCGGCAATGAAGCGCCGAACGTCTGCTGCGAGCTTCTCGAAGTAGCGGCGCTCAGCGGCAAGGGCCGGCCGCCAATCGGCAATGACCGGACCATGCCCGGGCACGACCAGGTTGGCCGGAAGTCCCTCGAGGCCTTCCAACGCATGCAGATAGCCGCGAATGCTGCCATCGATGATCGGGACATGTTCAACAAACAACAAATCGCCCGCAAAAAGGGTTCCGGTCGCCTCATCGAGTACGGTGAGGTCGTTGTCGGTGTGCGCCGGCGCCCATGCCTTCAGGATCAGCGCGCGCCCGCCGAGATCGATGCGCAGGGTGTCATGCACCAGCAGGGTCGGCGCCACGATCTTCACTTCGTCGATCAGCGCATCGCCGATCAACCGTCGAAAGGCCTTGAGATAGAAGGCGCCTCGCGCTGCCATCGCGCGCGGCAGGTTCTCGTGGCCGACAAAAACGGTGTCGCCGCCCAGGAAGGCGGCATTGCCGAACATATGGTCCGGGTGGACGTGGGTGTTGATGACATAGGCGATGGGCTTGCGGGTGACGGCCCGGATCGCGGCTGCCAGCCGTTCCCCCTCGCGCTTGCTGCCGCCGGTATCGATGACGGCGACGGCGCTGTCGCCGACGACAAAGCCGATGTTGGCGATGGCGCCTTCGTTGGCGGCCGTCATCAGCCCGATCTCGCCGATATGCACGTAGACGCCGGGGACGACCTCGGCGACCGGCAGAGGTGCGACGGAATCTTCCGTCCGCGCTGGCGCGGACAGCGCAAGCGGCGCCAAGAGAAGGACCAAGCCCGCAACCAGCACCACACGGTACGTCCAACTCATCGCCGCCTCTGGAAGCGTCTATGCTCGCACGCGGTGGGAGATCGAAGCGGAAGCGAAAAATTCTCGTCGCATTTTCCTCGCCAACAAATCTGTCCCCTTGGGATTTTCGATGTGGAGCAATCCTTGCAAAGCGATCGTGTGCATTCCACTCGAAAGCAAACAGTTCCCGCCGCGAAGCAGAAAATTTCCTATACGATCTCCGATTCGTGAACGCTCCTTCATGCGGTCGGCGGCTCCCGAAGCCCCCGCCACCGCTTGCGTTGGCGACAATAGCCACATAAGCTTGCTTGAGTTTCCGGCTTCAAGGATGGCAGTGGTTAGGGAGCGCTGTCGTCACTTCGAAGACTAACGTGGGGTGTCTCGCACGGTACCCCGAACGCCTCGCTGAGGTCGTGACACGCTGCCGGAAACGCTTCCCAAGCTGAGGGTCATGGGCGCCCCAGGGGATGCGTGCATTCGCTTTGGAGCGTCCGCGACTCTCGACGGTCTCTCGTAGGGAGGAAGCCGATGCGAAGACTTGCGATTCTTACCACTTCGGTAATCGCGTTCATGGCGTGGCAGGGCGTGCCTGTGCGCGCTGCCGACGATGTCGCCACGCTGGCGAAAGACGCCAAGCAGTGGGTCATGTCGACCGGAGATTTTGCCAATACCAGATATTCCACACTCGACCAGATCAATGCCAGCAATGTCGGCAAGCTGCAGGTGTCGTGGACCTTCTCGACCGGCGTACTGCGCGGTCACGAGGGCGCACCCTTGGTCATCGGCGACGTCATGTACCTGCATGCGCCGTTCCCGAACACCGTGTTCGCGCTCGATCTCAACAACGACGGCAAGATCCTCTGGAAATATGAGCCGAAACAGGATCCCAATGTCATCCCGGTGATGTGCTGCGATACCGTCAATCGCGGCTTGGCCTACGGCGACGGCAAGATCTTCCTGCATCAGGCCGACACCACCCTGGTGGCGCTTGATGCCAAGACCGGCCAGGTCGTGTGGTCGGTCAAGGACGGCGACGCCAGCAAAGGTGAGACCGGCACCGATGCGCCCTTCGTCTTCAAGGACAAGGTGCTGATCGGCGTCTCGGGGGGCGAATTCGGTGTTCGCGGCTGGGTCAGCGCCTACAACGTCAAGGACGGCAAGCTGGCTTGGCGCGGCTATTCGGAAGGGCCGGATTCCGACACGCTGATGGATCCCGAGAAGACCACCTCGCTCGGCAAGCCCGTCGGCAAGGACTCCTCGACGTCCACCTGGCAGGGCGACCAGTGGAAAATCGGCGGCGGCGATACGTGGGGCTGGTATTCCTACGATCCGGCGCTCAATCTCGTCTACTACGGCTCGGGCAATCCATCGACCTGGAATCCCAAGCAGCGCCCGGGCGACAACAAATGGTCGATGACCATTTGGGCCCGCGACCTCGACACGGGGATGGCCAAATGGGTCTATCAGATGACCCCGCACGACGAGTGGGACTATGACGGCGTCAACGAGATGATCCTCTCGGACGAGACCGTCAACGGCCAGGCGAGGAAGCTCCTCACCCACTTCGATCGCAACGGTTTCGGTTACACGCTCGATCGGGCGACCGGCGAACTGCTCGTCGCCGAGAAGTACGATCCTGCCGTCAACTGGGCCACCAAGATCGAGATGGACAAGAGCAGCCCGGACTACGGCAAGCCCGTCCGCGTCAAGTCCATGTCGACGGAAGCCAACGGCGAGGATGTCAACTCCAAGGGCATCTGCCCCGCCGCACTCGGCTCGAAGGACGAGCAGCCGGCGGCCTATAGCCCCGACACTGAGTTGTTCTACGTGCCGACGAACCACGTCTGCATGGACTACGAGCCGTTCAAGGTGAGCTACTCGGCCGGCCAGCCCTATGTCGGGGCGACGCTGTCCATGTATCCGCCTCAGGGCCAGTCCAACATGGGCAACTTCATCGCCTGGGATAACAAGGCGGGCAAGATCGTCTGGTCGGACCCCGAGCAATTCTCGGTATGGTCGGGCGCGCTTGCGACCAAGGGCGGGATCGTCTTCTACGGCACGCTCGAAGGATACCTGAAGGCGGTCGATGCCAAGTCGGGCAAGGAACTTTACAAGTTCAAAACCCCCTCCGGCATCATCGGCAACGTGATGACCTATGAGCATGGCGGCAAGCAATATGTCGCCGTGTTCTCGGGCGTCGGCGGCTGGGCGGGCATCGGCCTTGCGGCCGGCCTGACCAAGCCCACCGATGGTCTTGGCGCAGTCGGCGGCTATGCGGCGCTGTCGAACTACACGGCTCTCGGCGGCACGCTGACCGTGTTTTCGCTCCCGAGCCAGTGAGCCCCCGCGCCTAGAGCAGGCAACCACATTCGGCGCGCGGCACTCCGCTGCGCGCCGAATTTTTCGCCAAGCCCACATCGTCACTGCGCCCGAGGATCTGTTCGTGAACTATCGCCATTGGACCGCCGCCGTTGCGATGCTGGCCTGCGCGCTCGCGGTGGCTGCGCGCGCCGACGGCTCGGGCGATCCTGCTGCCGCCTCCTCCGAAAACGGCAAATACCTCGACAAGGACGGCAATCCGACTTTCAAGGTGCAGGCCGACGGCACCGTCGACTGGTACACCTACTCCGGCTTTCGCCGCTACCATTCGGAATGCCACGTCTGCCACGGCCCCGACGGCGAGGGCTCGAGCTACGCGCCCGCGCTCGCCAATTCGCTCAAGGCCCTGAGTTATTCGGATTTCACCAACATTGTCACAAACGGTCGCAAGCACGTCGACACTGCGAATGAAAACGTAATGCCGTCCTTTGCCTCCAACACCAACGTCATGTGTTACATCGACGACATCTACATCTATCTTCGAGCGCGCGCCAACGATGCCGTTCCACGTGGTCGTCCACCCAAGCACGAACACAAGCCGGACGCCGCAGAGAGTGCCGAAACAAGCTGCATGGGGACCAATTGAAGCGGGGGTGAACAGGCGAACATCGACGGATTGCAAACATGTTTGGAGTACTGAGGACTTCTTTCTTCAAGCCGGTCGAACTTCGCGCGCTCCCGCGAAGGTGGCACGCCGGAAGCATTAAGCCTTCCGTTCGGCCCCTCGGTCCCCGCCTTCGAGCTCGTGAAGAAGTCCTAGAGTGTCATCCCGGCCAAAGCACCGCGAAGCGGCGCGCAGAGCCGGGATCCGGAACATGCGGTTTTTCAGGAGCTTGTCGCCGGATCCCGGAGAGCCCTTTGAGCTTCCGGGATGACAGCCCCGGCTGGCGGCACCTGGCAGGAATTGTCGCCCTCGCACTCTTCGCGCTGGCGCCGGCGAAGGGCTTCTCCCAGGCCGAGGATCCCGGCACCTCGATCGAGCTCGTCGACCCGAAGGTATTCCGTGTCTGCGCCGATCCGCGCAATCTGCCCTTCTCGAACGAAAAAGGCGAAGGGTTCGAAAACAAGCTGGCGGAGATGTTCGCCAAAAAGCTCGGCAAGAGCATCGCCTACACCTTCTATCCGCAGGCGACCGGCTTCGTGCGCATGACGCTCGGCTCGCACCGATGCGATGTCATCATGGGCTATCCGCAGGGAGATGATCTCGCGCAGGGCACCAACCCCTACTATCGGACGGCCTATGCACTTGTGTTCAAGCCAAGCGCCGGCCTCGACGGCATCGCAACGCTCGGCGACGAACGGTTGAAGGAAAAGCGCATCGGCATCGTCGCCGGCACGCCGCCGGCCAGCAACATGGCGGTGAACGGCCTCATGCTACGTGCCAAGCCCTATCCGCTGGTGATCGACACGCGGATCGATTCCTCGGCGCAGGCCATGATGAAGGACCTCGCCGACGGCACCATCGACGTCGCCGTGCTGTGGGGGCCGATGGCCGGCTACTATGCCAAAAAGGCCGATCCGCCGATGATTGTCGTGCCGCTCACCAAGGAAACGACAGGCCCACGCCTTGCCTTCCGCATATCGATGGCGGTCCGCCCGGCCGATCAGGAGTGGAAGCGGGCGCTCAACAAGCTGATTGCCGAGAGCCAACCGGAGATCAACCGGCTGCTCATCGACTATGGCGTGCCCCTGCTCGACGAAACCGACACACCGATCACGCTTGAGTCTCTGTCGAAACGGCCATGAGGGCGGCCCTGCGCTCGCCAATCGCGGCTGCGGTCTTGGTTGCCTCGATAGGCTTGCCTTGCGCGGCAGAAGTCGCCGCGCCGCCGGAACCGGAGTCCTACCGCACCGAGAACTATCGTTCGCCGACGCCCGCGACGCTGCGCGGTGCCAAGGTCCTTGCGACGGCCGAGGCGCAAGAACTCTGGAAATCACGCGCGGCCATATTCATCGACGTTCTGCCGCATGCACCGCGCCCGAAGCTCCCGGCAGGGACCTACTGGCACGAGAAGCCGCGCGCCGATATTCCCGGAAGCGTGTGGCTTCCCGATACGGGCTACGGAGAACTCGCCCCCGCCACCGCGGAGTATTTCGCCAAAGGACTTGAACGCGCCACGGGCGGGGACCGGACGAGGATGCTCGTGTTCTATTGTCTCGCCGATTGCTGGATGTCGTGGAATGCCGCCAAGCGCGCCATGTCGATCGGCCATGCCAATGTGGCTTGGTACCGCGAAGGCACCGACGGCTGGGCCGCCGCCGGTCTGCCGCTCGAGAATGCTCAGCCGGAGGGGCGCCTCGAGTAGATGTTACTGGGCGGCCTGCTGGATCGCCCTTCCCAGGTCGAACAGGCGCTTTTCGATGATCACCGGGACCTCGCAGACGTAGGTTGTCGATTTGCGGCGATCCTCGAAAATGCGCGTCTCCCATTCGAGCCGCTTGGCAAGGCCGTCGATTTCGGCGGCGTCGCTGTTGGCATCCTGCAGTTCATGCAGCTTCTGCACTTCCCTGCGGATATCCTCCGCGACGGTCTTCTGCTTGCGCGAGAAGCGCTCGATGGCGTCCATGACTTGGTCACGCTGGGCGTTCAGGGCGTCGTAGAGGGCAACGAACAGGATCTTGGCCTTCTCCGGCTTTTCCGCGGCAGTCCCGGCGACAAATTCGCCAATGAGCTTTTGCGCCTCCTCCATCGGGGTGCGGCGCTCGGCAAGGTGGGCCACGAGATCGGCTAGCTTCGGATCGTCGATTCGCGCCTTGTCGACCCCGTCGAGCGATGGGCCGGACCAGACACTTGCGAGCGAGATCTGCGGGACCTTCAGCTGCTGGCACGGCCAGTCGGGATAGCGGGGATCGAGCGCGTGCGCCTGCGTGGCGACAAGGCCTATCGCAAGGCTGGCCGCCAGGACGCGAAACGGCAACAGGCTCATGTTGCACCTCCAGGCCCGCCGCGGCGGGCGAGCATGCCGCGGGCCGGATCGTAAGCGATGATCGCACCAACCATGAATACGATGGTGCAGCCGCATACCACGGCAAGCGACGACCATGTCACCTCGCCATAGAGCGCGAAGCGGATGACTTCGGTTGCATGGGTGAAGGGATTGAACTCGCACACATAGTAGAGGAGCGGGCTTGATTCCTTGACGCGCCACAGGGGGTAAAGCGCCGAGGATGCGAAAAACATTGGGAAAATGACGAAGTTCATCACGCCCGAGAAGTTCTCCAGCTGCTTGATCACCGAGGAAATCAGCATGCCGAGCGCGCCAAGCATCAGGCCGGACAGGATCAGCGCCGGCAGCACGGTCAGATAGCCCACCGGCGGCGCCTGTACCTCCCAGAACCAGGCGATCAGGAGATAGGCGTAGACCTGCAGCACCGAGACAAGGGTTCCCGCCATCAGCTTTGATGTCAGGAGGAACCAGCGCGGGAACGGGCTCACCAGAAGCGTGCGCATGGTTCCGGTCTCGCGATCGTAGACCATCGTGAGCGAGGACTGCATGCCGTTGAAGAGCTGGATCATCGCCATCAGGCCCGGCGTGATGTACTCCTCGTAGAGGACGTAGGTCTGATAGGGCGGGATGATCGAGACGCCGAGCACCTGGCGGAAGCCGGCGGCGAAGATGAAGAGCCAGACGAGTGGCCGCACGAGCGCCGAGACGAACCGTTCGCGCTGATGCAGGAAGCGCAGCGCCTCGCGCCAGACGATGCCGTTCCAGCAGATCACATATTGCTTCAGCGTGAAGCCGCGCGCCGCGCGCTCGACGTCGAGCTCTATGGTCATGCGGCCTTGCCCGTCGGCTCGGCTGCAGAAGCGCGCGTGAGCTTGGCGAAGGCGGTCCTGATGTCCGGTTCGCCCGAAGCCGCAACCACCTCCGTGACCGGCCCGTGTGCAAGGACGCGGCCGAGGTGAAGGACGGCTACGTCATCGCCGGGGGCAACCTCGTCGATGAGATGGGTCGCCCACAACACGCCGATGTTCTGCTCGGTGAGCAGGCGGCGGACATGATCGAGAATCTCGGCCCGCGCGTTGATGTCAAGGCCGACCGTCGGCTCGTCGAGGAGCAGCAGCCGCGGCCGGTGCAAGAGGGCGCGGGCGATCTCGACCCTTCGCATCTGACCGCCCGACAGGTTCCGGACGGTGTCGCGGGCCCGCTCGGTGAGGCCGGTGCGCGCGAGCGCGAAAGCTGCCTGCGAGGCGGCTTCGGGTCGCCCGATGCCATGCAGCGAGGCGTGGTAGGTGAGGTTCTGCATGACCGAGAGATCAAGATCGAGCGCGCGTGACTGAAAGACGACCCCCAACAGGCGCAGGGCCGCTCCGGGCTCCCGGCTGACATCGTGGCCGAAGATGCGGATGGTGCCGCTGCGCGTGCCGTAAAGCCGGGTGATCAGCGAGAACAGCGTCGACTTGCCTGCACCGTTGAGGCCGAGGAGAACGGTGAAGGACGAGGGCGCCACGGCGAGGCTCACGTCGTCGAGCGCTTTGCGCGCGCCGTAGCGATGGCTCACGTGGACGACTTCGAGCGCCTGCGTCTCGTTGCGTCCTAGGGCGTTCATGCCGTTTCGATGCCCTGCGTCACTTAGGCCCGAACGAAATGCCCCACGGCAGCTCGCCAACCTGGATCGACTTGATGACCTTCAGGCTCGCAACGTCGATGACCGATACGTCGTTCGACACACCGTTCGCCACCAGAAGGTATTTTTCGTCCGGCGTGAAGGCGCCATGCCAGACCCGCTGACCGACGAGAAGATATTTCACCACCTCATGGGTCGAGGCGTCGATGACGGCAACGCGGTTGGCAGGGCCGAGATCGACAAACCCGAGCTTGCCGTCCTTGGTGATATTGATGCCGACCGGCTGGATGGCCTCCGACCTCAGACCCGGCACTTCGAACGAAATCTTCTTTTTGACCTCGTGCGTGGCCGGATCGATGATCGCAACCGTTCCACCGACTTCCGAGGACACCCAGAGTTCGGACCCGTCATGCTTGAACGCGGCAAAGCGCGGGCGTGAATCGACGAGCACGTTGGCCACGACCTCGTGGGTCGAGGTGTCGATGAAGTGCGCCATGCTGGTGGTTTCGGACGTGCATACGAGGATCTTGCCGTCGGGACTGACCTCCATGCCTTCGGGTTCGACCCCGACCTGGATCTGGGCAAGGGGCGCGCGCGAGGCGACATCGATCACCGTCACCATCGCATCGTTCTC
>JAFAME010000424.1 GCA_019233695.1 Methylobacteriaceae bacterium | reverse complement strand
CTCGAATTACGCATTGCGCGAAACCATCCTCGAAGCGCGCCGCCGCAAGGCGGGCGGAACGACCGCGATTTCGTGCTGCGGCGCCAATCCCGGCATGGTGTCCTGGTTCGTCAAGCAGGCCCTCCTCGACGTCGCCGGCGACCTCGGCCACCCGGCGGGCGACCCGCAGACGCGCGACGACTGGGCAAGGCTTGCCATGCGGCTTGGCGTCAAGGGCATCCATATTGCCGAGCGCGATACGCAGCGCGCCCGCACGCCAAAGCCAATGGGCGTGTTCGTCAATACCTGGTCGGTCGAAGGCTTTGTCTCGGAAGGGCTGCAGCCCTCCGAGCTCGGCTGGGGCACGCACGAAAAGCAGCTGCCGGCCGAAGGCCGCCGTCATGAGTTCGGCCCGGATTGCGCCATCTATCTGATCCGGCCTGGCGCCGGCACGCGCGTGCGCTCGTGGACGCCGACGGCGCGCTCGCAGCACGGCTTTCTCGTCACCCACAACGAGTCGATCTCGATTGCCGACTTCCTGACCGTGGTCGAGGACGGCCGGGCCATCTACCGCCCGACCTGCCACTATGCCTACCATCCGGCCGACGATGCGGTGCTCTCGCTGCACGAAATGGCCGGGCGGCAATGGCAGCAGCAGGAGGATTGGCACATCCTCACCGAGGCGGAGATCGTCGACGGCATGGACGAGCTCGGGGTGCTCATCTACGGGCACGGCAGGAACGCCTACTGGTACGGCTCGCAGCTGACGATCGAAGAGACGCGGCGGGTCGCGCCGTATCAGAACGCCACCGGCCTGCAGGTCACTTCGGCCGTCCTTGCGGGCATCGTCTGGGCCCTCGAAAACCCGCACCGCGGCATCGTCGAGGCAGACGAAATGGACTTTCGCCGATGCCTTGAAATCCAGATGCCCTATCTCGGCCCGGTGATCGGGGAATATACCGACTGGACCCCCCTGAAGGATCGCGGCCTCCTCTTCCCGGAGGACGTCGATGCCGACGATCCCTGGCAGTTCCGCAACGTGATCGTCAGGTGATGGCAGGCTCTAGCGCTTTCCCTCGCGCGGGGGAGACCCGCCGGGAGGCAGCGTGAAGCGGTTGATGCGCTGGCGCAGGTGGATCGATTGGGCGCGGGCGGGGTTCGCCTCGGGACGCGTGCGCCGCGGCCGCCGGACAGTCGCCGGCACCGCCACGGGCTGTCGGCGCCGGAACGGCAGCGCCAGAAGCTGCAGCAATCCGCCGCCGGCAAGGAAGCCGACGATGGCGGTCACGATGCCTTCGCCGCTCGTGGGAACCGCGGGCTCGAAATTTTCGAAGGCGCCGCTGGCGATCGCGGGGTCGAAGTCGCGCGCCAGCACCAGGATGCGGGTGAACGGGCCTGCCTCCACGAAGGCGTCACGCTGGCGCTCGAGCCGCAGGAGGCGCGCCTTCGTCTCGATCATGTCGAGGCCGGTGTTCTGCGCGATGCGTTCGGAGTTTTGCTTGAGGCGCTTGATCGCTTCGTCCGGCGTCAGATTGCTTGCCTGGGCGGTGGCATCGAACCGCTCCACAACCTCCCCGAGTGCGCCGATCGCGCCGTTCAACGCCTGGCGGTATTGCTGTGCGAATTCGGGCAATTGCGAGCCGACAAGGGCGGCGAGTACGCCGACGATGAAGCTAATCCGAGGGATCATGGACTTGGCCTTGTGCCGCCCGCGCCAATGCGCCGGCTAGGCGTTCACGTCATTGGTCTCACCCGAAGGTTAACACCGTTCTGACGCGATCGTTCACGGAATCTAAAACGAGGCATGTGCCGGCGGCACGCCTCTCAGAGAAACCTAGTCCGCGCCCGCCACGTCGGCAACAGGGCACGGGAATTCTCATCCCAAGTTGAGCGCCCCCTTTTCCCTGCGCGGTCGCGGCTCAGGTCGGATCCTCGTAGTGGAAGTCGTGCGTTGCGACCGCGGCCTGGGCCGCCGGCAGTGTCAGCCATTCCGGATGGCGCAACGTGCGCATCGTATCCTCGTAGCCTTGCGCCCAGTGCTCCTTCATCGAGGTGCCCGAGAATTCATAGTCGGCCGCCTCGCCCTCGTAGGTCTTGTGCTGATAGACGATCTGCACGATGTTGGCGACGCCGGCATGCTTGTAGTCCTTGAGAAATGCCGCCTCGTCGGGCGTCAGCTGGTCGGCCGGCAAGCGCTTGAGCGCCTCGAGGAGCTTCGCCTTCAGCGCGAAAGTGCGACGAAAGCTGTCGGTCACGTAACGCGTCCGGCTCGAGAACATGATCTCCTTGTGGCGCGACAGCACGTCAGGCATCGAGCGGGGCAGGCCGCCGCGCGAGCTGAACAGATCCACCTGGAACACGAGCGAGCTCAGTTCCTCCTCCTGATCGAGGAGATATTGCAGCGGGGTGTTCGAGACGATGCCGCCGTCCCAATAATATTCGCCCTCGATCTTGATGGGCGGAAGCGCCGGCGGCAGGGCGCCGCTCGCCATGATGTGCTCGGGTCCGATGCGTTGCTTCTGGTTGTCGAAATAGACGAAGTTGCCGGTCTGCACGTTGACGGCGCCGACGCTGAACCGTTTGCGGCCGTTGTTGAGAAGGTCGAAGTCGACAAGCTTTTCGAGTGTCGCCTTCAGCGGCGCCGAATCATAAAAGCTCGTTGCTCCGGGCGCACCCGCCGGCACCAGCCAAGGGTTGGGGGTGCGTGGCGTGAAGAACCCCGGCTGGCCAAACAGGATCGCCACCATGGCGCTCGTCTGGTTGCGCAACTGGCGATAGAGGTCGCCTTCCGGCGTATAGGCCCAGATCGTGCGCCCCGAGACGGTGTTCCAGAAGGCCTTCAGCCGCTCGATGCGCTTTTCCGGCGGGTTGCCGGCGATGAGCGCTGAATTGATGGCGCCGATCGAAACTCCGGAAATCCAGTTCGGCTCGCATTGCGCGTGCGCCAGGGCCTCGTAGACGCCGGCCTGGTAGGCGCCGAGGGCGCCGCCGCCCTGCAGGACCAGGGCGACGCGATCGTATTGCTGAGCGACGTCGGCGAGGTTGGTCTCTTTCTCCGCCGGATGGCGCAGGGGACGCGATTCGTTCATGCGACACTCCTTCTTTCCGGCGCCGACCTCTTTCGCCGCGGGCCGCGATACTCGACTGGCGGTCAGGGCTTTGCGGCCGGATCCATATAGTCGAAGACGACCTCGCCGAGCCCGAGCGTCAGATCGGCGACGAAATGCACCGCCGAGACGACCTCGCGCACCGGGAGCCGGGCGACATCGACGTGGACGTGCTGGTAAAGCTCCAGGGCCGCCGGGCCCGACCAGGCGCCCTTGAGGTTGATGTCTTCGAGATAGTAGCGCACAAGCTCGCAGATGCGCAGCGACCCGTCGACATGCGGAATGATCTTGATCAGGAAGCTCGGCGTCTGCATCGACGCCAGGATGGGCTTGGGATCGATGATGTTGTGCTTGTAGCCCATGGTGGCCACGGCGCACAGGAGCGAGCCCTTGTGCAGCGTGCCGACCATCACCTCGCTGTCATGGCAGATTTTTGGGCTCGCGAGTTTCTTCGGAAAACCCCAGAGCTCGCGGCCGCCGACGATCGGGGCGTCATCGTCGAGATACATGGAATGGACATAGCCGCCGAGAACGCCGCGGAATTTGACCGGGATGACCTGCCCGGTCTCGGTGTAGTCGCCGAAGCCGGTTGAATCCGGCATGCGGATGAACTCGTACTTGACGACCGGCTCGGCGATTTCGAGCGGCTCCGGCACCACGGCTTCGAGCGCCTCCCTGTCGGTCCGATAGGTGATGATGATGTATTCGCGGTCATAGAAGCGATAGGGCCCGCGGGGGAAGGAGGGCGCATTGAGCGGCATCGCGAAGGCGCGGGCGCGGACGTCATCGATTTTCATGCAGGGGCTCGCAGCTTCGTGGCACAACGGGAAGCACCAAGCCTACGGTTTCAACGTGACAGTGACATGGCCGCCTTCATCGCCTATGGATCGGCAACGACGAGCACCATGGCAAAGCCATCGTAGCCCTTGCTGCCGACAGTCTGGATGGCCGTTGCGGCAACGCGCGGCTCTGCCGCGACAAGCTCGCTGAAGCGGCGCACGCCCAAAATGCCGGGATCGCGGCTCGATCGATCGATGATCTCGCCGCTGCGCACCACATTATCGGCGATGATCAGGCTGCCGCGCCGCGACAGCTGCAAGGCCCACGCGAAATAGTCCGGATTGTTTGGCTTGTCGGCATCGATGAAGATGAGGTCGAACGGGCCGCGCCCCTCCGCCGCAAGCTTCGGCAGCGTGTCGAGGGCCGGCCCAAGACGCAGTTCGACGATGTCGGCAAGGCCCGCGTCGGCGATATTGGCGCGGGCGACCTCGGCGTGCCGCGCTTCGGCTTCGAGCGTGACCAGGCGTCCGCCAGGCGGCAAGCCACGGGCGAGCCAGATCGTGCTGTAGCCGCCAAGCGTGCCGATTTCGAGAATCGAGCGCGCCCCCTGAAGGCGCGCCAGAAGCATCAACAGCTTGCCCTGATTGGGCGAGACATTTATGGGCGGCAGCCCGGCCGCAGCGCTCGTCTTGAGCGCCTTGGCGAGCGCCGGGTCGGCAGGGGCGAGCAAGTCGGTGAAGTAGCGATCGACCGCCGTCCATTGCTTCTGAGACATGCCCTGCTCTCGCTTGGTGGTGATGCGGTCACGCCGCTACGCCGGCGGGCTGACGAGCCCGGCTTCTCCCGCGGCGGTCCCGAATAGCAGCCGACGGCCATCAAGGTCCCAGGCAAGCGCGGTGACCGCCGCGCCGCTCTCGCACTGGCGCACGAAGATCTCGGCAGCATCGCTCAGGCGGCAGAGCATGACGAAGCCGTCTTCGTAGCCGAGCGCCACGAGCAGCGCCTTGGGGTGGAACGCCACGCGCGACACGCGCGCCGGGCGCACGGCGCACTCGCGCGGCGCTTTGCCGATCGGCCCGTCCTTGCCCTGGAACGGCCAGAGGATGCAGGCCTCCGCTCCCGAGGTCGCAAGCCACTCGCCATCGTTCGACCACGCCAGGGATCTCGGCTTGCCCGAATAACCCCTCATCTGCATTTGCGTCCTGTCGAGAATGCGCCAGCCGTGCAGCGCGTTTTCCTGCGTGCAGGTCACAAGGAAGCGGCCGTCCGGCGACACGGTCACGTCGAGGTGCGAGCCCTTCCATTGCAGGAACTCGGGCGCGGCGGAGGCGTTGGGAAACCACAACGAAGCACCGTTGTAGTGGGCGCACGCGAGGCGGTAGCCCTTCGGGGTGAAGCATAACCCGCGTACGGAGCTCGGGGGGGACCACCCGCGCACCTCGCCTTTAGCGTCACGGGCCCGTACGGCCTTGCCGGAGGACCAGGCAATGGCGCCATCGCCCCTTGTGGCGACGGCGTCGATCCATTGGCCCTTCTCGTTGGCGGCCGTCTCGATGGTGCCGTCCGCCCTCGTGACCACGACCCGCCCATCATCGCCGCCGGTCACCAGCCGGTCGCCTTCGGCCGCGGCGACCAGAATGGCAGCATCGGGATGGACGGTGAGACGGCGCGGCTCACCAGCGTCCACCAAAAGGATGGTGCCGTCGCCGAGCGCCAGCGCCGGCGTACGGCCGAGGAAGGCTGCCGCGGTCACGTGCGCCCGCGCGTCGATCGAAGTCGTGTGTTCGCCAAGCGACGGGCGAGGCTGGCTCATCGGCGCCATCGGCGGAAGCCTGGCTGCGCCGGACGCGAGCCCCAGTCGTCGCCGCGAAGATGCCGGGACGGCCGTTCAGGCCGCACAGGCCAAAAATCCCTGACGGATTTCCTCGTCCTTCAAATCGCGGCCGATGAAGACGAGCTTGGATTCGCGCCTCTCGCCGGGCTTCCACTCGCGCTGCGCGTCGCCGTCGAGGATCATGTGCACGCCCTGGAAGACGAAGCGCCTGGGCTCGCCCTTGAAGGCGAGAATACCCTTCGAGCGCAGGATGCTCGGCCCTTCCCTCTGCACCAGCGCATTGATCCAAGGCATGAATTTTTCGGGGTCCACATCGCCTTCAAGGCGCAGGGCCAACGACTGCATGTCCTCGTCGTGATAATGCTTCAATCCGCCGTGTTCATGCTCATGCTCATGCTCATGGTCGTGATCGTGATCGTGATCGTCGGCACCGAGGAACTCCGGCTCGATCTCGAGAATACGTTCGAGATCGAAGGCCTGCCGGCCGAGGACCGCGTCGAGGGCCACGCTGCAGCGCTGCGTCTTGTGCAGCTTGGCGTAAGGGTTGATGGCGCGGATGCGGGCCTCGACTTCGCGCAGCTCCGCGTCGCTGACGAGGTCGGTCTTGTTAAGGATGATCACGTCGGCGAAGGCGATCTGATTCTTGGCCTCGGGTGCATCCTTCAGGCGCGCCGACAGCCATTTCGCATCCGCGACCGTGACGACGGCATCGAGGCGGGCGGCGTTCTGTACGTCCTGATCGACAAAGAAGGTCTGCGCCACCGGGGCCGGATCAGCAAGCCCGGTCGTCTCGACGATGATCGCATCGAACCTGCCCTTGCGCTTCATCAGCCCTTCGAGAATGCGGATGAGATCGCCGCGCACGGTGCAGCAGATGCAGCCGTTGTTCATTTCGAAGACCTCCTCGTCGGCCCCGACGACGAGGTCGTGGTCGATGCCGATCTCGCCGAACTCATTGACGATGACGGCGTAGCGCTTGCCGTGCGGCTCGGAGAGGATGCGATTGAGCAGCGTCGTCTTGCCGGCGCCGAGATAGCCGGTGAGGACGGTGACGGGAATCTTGTCGGTCATGGGGTCTCCGTCAGGAGGCGCCGAAGCACGGCGCGGCGCGATTCTGCCATTGGCAGCGAGTAGCTCGCGAAGGATATCGGGATGTTCTTATATTGGATTTCCCGCGCCTGTTGGTAGGGCTTACCGGAGCACAGCTGCGGTCCTTCGATGCGTAACGATCTCATCGGCCTGATGTCCGCCAGGCGTGGCCATTTCAAGCTGGAATCGGGCCATCACGGTGCGCTGTGGCTCGATCTCGACGGCCTGTTCCTGCATCCGAGCCGGCTGCGCCCGTTCATGGCCGAGCTCGGGGCGAAGCTCGGTGTCTATCGCATCGACGGCGTCTGCGGACCGCTTTCCGGTGGCGCGTTTGTCGCGCAGGCCATCGCCGCCGAGATGGGACTCGAATTCTACCATACGGAGCGCGCGGGGCCGCGATCCGACGCGCTCTATGGGACGCAATATCGGCTGCCGGAAGCACTACGCTCCCGCGTCTCCGGCAAGCGGCTGGCCATCGTCGACGACGTCATCAACGCGGGATCGGCCGTGCGCGCCACGCTTGCCGAGGTCGCCGGGCTCGGCGCGGTGCCGATCGCGATCGCGGCGTTGCTCGTGCTGGGGACGACCGCCGAGCGATTCGCCGCAACACAGTCGCTGCCACTCGTCAGCATCGCCTCGCTGTCCAACGAGATATGGGAGCCGTCGGAATGCCCGCTCTGCGCCGCGGTCGTGCCGTTCGACTGAAGCGCGCCTCGGGGCAGGCCAGCGCCTTTGGTTTGGTTGCCTGAACCGGCGAATGCTGCTTTGATGGTTAGATGAACAAATCGGCCATCGCCGGTCCGTCCCGCGCGGGGTCATTGCCGCTCGTCGGCAGCGAGCTTGCCCTCGATTTCACCAACACGTCTTCGGGACGCGGCGGGCTGATGCACAAGGAGCATCTGCGCTCAGCCGACGACGTGGTCGCCTGGGCCCGCCACGCGCGGGTGCTGACGCCGGCCGATGGGCAGTGGCTTGCCGGGCGCATCGAGCACGATCGACCGGTTGCGGGAGAGCTCCTCAGGCGTGCCCAGGATCTGCGTGAGGTGATCTACGCGATCGGCACCGAAATCGCCCGCGGCAAGCGCCCGCCGGCCGAATCGATCGATTCGCTCGCGCGCGTCCATGCCGATTGCGTCGCCCGCGCCCGTCTCGTTCCCTACGGGGCAGGCTTCGTGTGGGCGTGGGACCCGAAAGAAGCGCCCATCGAGACCATATTGGGGCCGGTCACGCTGTCGGCCCTGACGCTTTTGACCCAGGCCGACCTTTCCCGCGTGAAGCAATGCCAGGGCGATCATTGCGGCTGGCTGTTCTTCGATACGACGAAGAACAAAGGTCGCCGCTGGTGCGAGATGGAAGTCTGCGGCAATCGCGCCAAGCAGCGCCGCCACCAGAGCCGCAAGGCCGGCGCGCGTCCCCTCACCCCGCCTGCGGGGAGAGGGTTAGGGTGAGGGGCTTGGCGGGTGCGCCCGAAAGCTCGCGACAGGGGGTGGCCGAGATTGCGGCCAGTCGCCTGGCCCCTCACCCTGCCCTCTTCCCGCCAGGCGGGGGGAGAGGGTGTGCGCCCGGTTGCTTCGGCCTTGACCTATCAGACCAGATGCGGTTGAAATCGGCCTCGGATGGGCTGGCGCGGCCGTCTCAACTTGTAAGACCAGCTGCGGACCTAGCGACGAGGGCGCCATGGCCGTCTATCCCGAGAGCGAGACCGATCGGCGCGTCAAGGCCGACGCGCTGCGCGATGTCGTCTCGGCCATGTTTCAGGCCTGCGGCATGTCCATGGGGGATGCGCAGGCGCTGGCCGACAGCCTGGTGCGCGCCGACCTGCGCGGCATCCACTCGCACGGGACGCTGCGCGTGCCCGAATATGTAAAGAAGCTCACGGTCGATGGGGTCAATCCCAGGGGCAGACCGCGCCTTGTCAGCGCCCGCGGGGCGGCCCTCGTCGTCGATGGCGACAACAGCATGGGCCAGATCGGCGCCGCCTTCGCCATGCGCGCGGCGATCGAGCGGGCGCGCGAGATCGGTGTTGCCTTTGCCGCCGTGCGCGGCTCCAACCATTGCGGGGCCCTCGATGCCTATGCGCTCATGGCGGTGGAGGCCGGCATGATCGGGCTTGCCGGGACCAACGCGCTGCCGACCATGGCGCCGTGGGGCGGCGCCGAGAAGATCGTCGGCATCAACCCCTTGTCGATCGCCTTTCCGGCCGACAAGGCGGCCGCCTTCTGCCTCGATTTTGCCTTCGGCGCGACCGCACATGGCAAGATCCGCATCTATGCCCAGAAGGGCAGCCCGATTCCCGACGGCTGGGCCTTCGATGTCGATGGACAACCGACCATCGACGCCGGCGCGGCGCTGAAGGGGCTTATCCAGCCGATCGGCCAGCACAAGGGGGTCGGTCTCGGCATGGCGATCGGCATGCTGTCTTCGCTGCTGTCAGGCGCCGCCTACGGCACCCAATCCGGCAACATGGTCGACGGCGCCAAGGTCGGCATGGATGGACATTTCTTGGCGGCCATCGACGTTGGCGCCTTCGAGGATCCGGTCCGGTTCCGCGCCCGCGTCGATGAGATCATCGAGGAGGTCCACGCCTCGCGGCCGGCACCGGGCACCAAACGGCTGCTCGTCCCCGGCGAACTCGAAGCCGAGCTCGAAGCGGCCTATGCCCGCGACGGCATCCCGCTCGCCGCCGCAACGCTCGATGGGATCGTGGCCGCTGCAGCGGCGCTCGGCCTTGATGCGTCCAGGCTGGCGCGATGAGACACCCTCTCCCCGCAGGCGACCGCAGACGGGGAGAGGGAATGCTCGCAGGTCAGGCCACCAGATACTGCGCCTCGCAGAGCGCGCGAAAGCGCCCGCGGGAGCGCCGGTTGAGATCGTCCCAGCGGCCCGATTCCGCGACTGCGCCCGCATCGATCACATAGACCAGGTCCGCCCAGCGGATCGTCGACAGCCGGTGGGCGACGAGGAGCACGCTCGTCGTGGCGCGCAAACCGTCGATCTGCCGCATGACCAGCGTTTCCGTTTCGGCATCGAGCCCGTTGGTCGCCTCGTCGAGGATCAGGAGCGCCGGCTTCCGCAGCAGCGCGCGCGCCAGGGCGAGGCGCTGGCGCTCGCCCTGCGAGAAGAGAATGCCGCGCTCGCCGACGATGCTGTCGAGCCCGGCAGGGAGCGCTTCGATGAATGGCGCGGCTCCGGCCCGCTGCAAGGCGGCCATGATCTCATCGTCCGTGGCGTCGGGGCGGCCCCACAGCATGTTGTCGCGGACAGTGAGATTGAGTAGCGGGGCGTCCTGCGCCACATAGCCGATCTCCTTGCGCCAGGCATGCGCGTCGGCCGGCGCCAGCCGGTGTCCGTCGATGCTCACGGCGCCCGATTGGGGCGTCAGCAGACCCATGATGAGGTCGATGATCGTGCTTTTGCCGGCGCCCGAAGGCCCGACAAGCGCGACGATCTTTCCCGCTCCGATGACGAGATCGATATCGCGCACCGCGCCGGCGCCGGCCGTCCCATAAGAGAACGTCACGGCGTCGAGCGAAATGAAAGTCTGCAACTTGAGCCTGCGATCCTGATCGCCGGGCGGCTCGGCGGCCGCCTCGCACCGCCTGACCTGCTCCATGACATTGGCGAAGGACGGCAGCATGCCGGCGAGTTCGCGGAAGTGCTGATGTCCCGACTGCAGGTGCGGAATGAGGCGGGCGAAGATCAAAAGCAGCATCAGCACGCCTGCCGCCGGCGCGTGCAGCATCTCGATCAGCACATAGATCATCAGGCACAGGATGAGGATCGATCCGCCTTCGAACAGGGCGCTCGCCAAAGCGCGCCGGCGCCCCATGTCGAGGGCGGCATCCATGACGTCGCGGTTGAAGGAAACGAACATCTGCAGGCTCTGCCCCTCCGCGCCGTAGGTCTTGGCGGTCTTCAGGTGCTGCAGCACTTCGCTCATGCCGTTGTGGAGGCGCTGGGTAGCGGCCGAGAAGCGCGCGCCGCTGTCGTGCAGGCTCGTCACCGTGCCGCGCAGCAGGAATATCAGGAGCGCGGCCGCCGCCACGACGAGGCCGGCAAAGGCTGGCGACAGCACCAGGGTGATCAGCCCATAGATCATGGCGACGGCGATCTCCCCCGCGAGGGTCAGCGAGAGGATCGTGATCTGCCCGACGCGCGTCATCTCGCTCGTCAGCGCATGGGCGAATTCGGCCGACCGGCTGCGGCACAGGAACAGCCAGTTGGCGTTGAGGACGGCTCGATAAAGGCGATTGCGCAGGGCAAGCAGACTGCTTTGGTCGAGAGCCAACATCCCCAGGTACTGCACGCGGCGCAGGAGCGTTCGCATGCTCGTCAGCAGGAAAAAAATCACCAGAAGCACGGCAAGTGTCGGCTTGAGGCCGACCGCCGCCAGGGCACGAGACATCGCGTGCGCAAAGACTTCGAGATTGCCGGCGCCCTGCAGGTCGAGGCCGGCGACGCTCAGGATCGAGGGAAGCAGGGCAAGACCGAGCCCCTCTGACAGGGACGACAACACGATGAGGAGGAAGGCACCCCATGCGAGCAGGGGCGCCGTTGCCGTGATCCATTTCAGGTAGGCTGCAAGATCCGACATCATGCCGGTCCGCGGCGCCGGCTTCGCGGATTCGGTCTGCACGAGACTTAGCTCGCCGCCATGGCTGCGGCGCCGGCGCCCCGGGCGCGGACAGCCGGCATGCGGATCACCTCGCCTGGCGCCATCGGGCGCGTTTCCCATTTCGCGCGCATCGACAGCCAGGTGACGAGCGAGAGCGTCTCGTTGAGGCGCCGCAGCCGGCTCGGCATGGCCGCGCCGAGGGCGGCTTCCTCCACGCAATCGATCAACACTTTCCTGTCGATCATGCCGAGATCATCGATGGGCGGGCTGTTGATCAGGCGCCTGAGCTTGGCGAGGTTGCGGCTGTAGCCGGGATAGAGGATCTCGTTGAACGGGCGCGTGCTGCGGCGCGTTCGGATGGCCTCCGGCAGCACGCCGCGCATCGCTTCGGCAAGCAGGGGCTTGCGCAACGCCGAGGGCGCCTGCAGCCGGCACTGCACGCCGAGCGCAAGGCGCATCACCCGCGGATCGAGAAACGGATGCGCCAGGGCGATGCCCCTGGGAGCCGCCAGGATCGAGCGCTGCGCCTCGCCGATCCGCCGCTCGATGCCATGAAGCGCCAGCGAGGATGCAATCGAGGGACCCAGCCGATAGATCCGCGAACGGTTGTCGGCAGACCTCGCCGCAAGCTCGTGCCGGCGAGAAAATTCGGCGGAAATCCAGGCGGGCACGCTCCATTGGTCGCTTGGCGCTGCCTGTCGTCCTGCCGGCAAACCCTGGGCGAGCATGCCGCCACGGCGGGCCAAGGCCGGCGCGAGGCCATGCCTGCGAAGGATGCTCCAGGGATTGGAGCCGCGTGCCCGCGCCCAGGCGCAGGCACTCTTCCACGCAGCGCCGAGCCGCCAGCGAGCGAGGAGATCGGCAATATGATTGGGCGAGACATGCAGGAGATCGTCGGCGCCTTCGCCCGTCAGGACGGTGTCGACGCCGAGCCCGGCCGATGCTTCGAGGAGCGCCCGCTCCTGTCCGAAGGCCCACAGGGCCGCACACGGCTCGTCGTGAACCGGCGGATCGTCAAGGACGTCGAAGTGCAGGATATCATCGCCGGCGATGCGGTGGCCGCAGAGGCGGTCGCCGGCACCTTCGAGAATGCTGTCGATGAAGGGGGTTTCGAGCGCCAGCGTCGACCGGCGGTCATACACGAGCGACAAGGCGTGCAGCGGCAGCTCGCCGCGGCCGCGCTCGATGCAGTCGAGCGCCAGAAGGCAGGTCGTTGCCGAATCCATGCCCCCCGACAGGTGGGCGGCGATGCGACCGTGGATGCGCTCCCGGACGGCGGCCCGCAGCAGGTCGCGGTAAACCGGCGCGATCTCTTCGATCCTGTCGGTTCCCGGGTCGCTGACCTGATCGCGCCAGTTCCAGCAGGGGTCGTGGGTGCAGCGCCCGTCCGGGATGTCGATCGTCAGGATTTCGGTCGTGGTGACGCGATGGACGCCCTTATAGGGGGAGGATTCGGCGGCCGTTCGGCTTGCCAAAGTCGTTCCAATAAGAAAATCGACCAAATAGCCCTCATCGAGGGCGTGGCTTGGCGCCAGTGCAAGCAGTGCACGAAGGCCGGTCGCAAAGACCGTCGAAGAACCCACTCGCGTCCAGAAGAGCGGATAGGCGCCTAGGGGATCGCGGCGAGCGAGGAAGCATTGCCTCTCGCCGTCCCAGACGACGAGGCAGAAGTCGCCCTCGAGGCCTGCCAGCCCGCGCGAGCCTGAGTGGGCATAGGCCGCGAGCGCCAGCGCCGCATCGCTGTCCGCACCGTCCGCGGCCTGCCCGGGCGCGATCGGAGAGGGCCCCAGACCGGGGATTGCCGCGACCCGGTCGGCCCTATAGTGCAGACTGCCAAGCAGCACGGCAGCGCACCGCGCGGATTTGGCAAAGGAGACCAGACGCCCGTTGTTGCCGCTCATGTCGAACAGGCGAAAGACTGCGCCGTCTTCTTCGTTCGATGCAACAAACCCGCATTCCATTTTTTGACGATTCCCGTCGAATCTCGGCAACGCTCATCTAGGAATATGCAATAACGGGAGTGAATCGGTCGCAATTGCCGTCGTAGCGGTCGGCAAGAATTCGCGAGCCGCACTCGCACCAGCAGTGCATGGCAAACGGAACGAGGTCGACGCCGAGCACGATCTTGCTGGGCGCCCCGGCAGCGCGCGCCAGGGCGTGGCAGCACAGCGCCCGCTCCTTGCAGCTGACCGCACACGGGTGCGAGGAGATCGTGCCGGTCACGACAGCCTCGATGGTGTCGAGAAGCTTTCCGTCCGAGTGGTCGAATCGGCGATCTTCGCGCCGGGGCGTCGCGTGCCGCCATACCCGCACTGTATTGGGCCAGCCGAAGAGACGCATCGAAAGGCAAGCGAGGGTCAGGAGAATCCAGGCCTTTGTTCGAAGGAGGCGGCCGGGCGCACATGCGCAAAGGCTGAGAAACGGGGCGACCAGCCAGCACACCACGCCTGCGAGCGACGGCACCTTCAGGCGACCGTCCCGAGGCGTCGCCAACAGTCGCCGGCATTCCAAGGCAGCCAGAAGCGCAGCCATATCGCCGCGGATTTGTCCGACCTCGGCCCGAAATGTCTTTGCAAGCGCCTGGCTGGCCTCGTCTGGGCCGCCGCGCAGCGCGCCTTCAAGCATCATCATGCCCGTCGTGCTGAGGGCGCTGACCTCGCCATCCAGATCCACGAGACGGCCGCTGCCGTCTTCAGCGGCAATCAGCAGGACACCTTCGCGCAGCCGAAGACTTTTGTCCGCCAAACGGCTTGCGGCGGCATGGAAAAAGGCGAACCCGCGTGGCTCGCCGGGTTCGCCTTCATTGCCCCTCGGCATCGAAATTCCAGCGGCGCCTGGGCGGCCCGCTCATTCTCCGGCGTGCTTGTAGTGCGCGCCGTAATCGGCCCAGCCTTCGTCCCAATAGCCCAGGATGAGCTTGCGCGTCTTGCCCAGCGAAACCAGTCTCGGAGGGCTGTATTCGGCCGGCGGCTCGACCTGCTGCTCCTGCGGCCTCTCCGGCGCCTCGTGCTCCGGTTTGACCGGTTGATTGCGGACGATCATGATCTATGCCCCTTCAGCGGAAGTGAAGCTTGCCCCTCGGCTTCGCATTCATCATGACATATCGCGGTGGACTGGTCACTATTCATTTGAATAGCGCATTTCCACTGCAGTGCGACTGTCGCGATTGCAGTTCGTGCGTCGCCCCGCTTGCTCCCGCGCAGGCGGGAGTGTGGCCCGGATGGAGCGTAGCGAAATTTCGGGATCCGCGGCCGCTCGGCCATGCGAGCGCACTGTCGAGGCGGCCGTCCTCGGGCTGCCGCTGTACCGGATTTCGCTTACGCTCCATCCGGGCTACGAGCTACGGATCCCATCAGCAGTCAGGCATCGCCACGCAAGGCAAAGTCCCGCAGCAGCCGGACCGCCAGCCGCACGAGCTCGGCCTGAGTCTTTGTCTCGGTGCGCGTCAGTGCCGTGTGCAGATGGAAGCGGGCGGTGTGAATGGTCACGCCTTCGCGTTCGGCGAAGCTCTTGAGGTCGGCGTCATCGACGAGCGCCGCCACGAGCTTTGCCGCGCTTGCGGTCAGGCCGAGGGTCGAGCGGAGTACTTCCGATGTTCCCACCGGGCGGCTCATCGGGTCATGAATCAACATGATCGCGGTTGGGCTCTCGCGAGGCAGCGCCAGCCAGTTGCCGGCAGCGCTCGGCGCCACGAGAATGGCATAGGCACGGCGGCTGTTGGTGCGCGGCGCGGTCATCGTCCCGCCAGCCTCGCCGCGACCAACCCCGGCAACGAGGGCTTCCAGGCGTCGCCGCGCCTGCGGGTGGGCGGGGAGGACGTGGCCCATGCGGTCGAGCGCGAGGCCGTCGTCGCGACCGAAGACGGCGCGCGCTGCGCGGTTGGCGAAGACCGAAACGCCCGCCGCGTTCAGGAACACGACGCCGGCCTCGAGCCGCTCCACGACTTCCTGAAATCCCGCTGCCTTGGTCTCCAGCCCGAGAAACTCCCGGCGCAGCTGGAAGGCGCGTACGATATGCGGCAGCAGGTGCTCGAGATCGGCGATCTCGTCATCCTCGAAGGCCGATCGATCGACGCCGCGGACAAGCCCGAGGAGCGCAAATCTGGCATGATCGCTGAAGAGGCAGGCGCCGAGCGTCTCCTCGAAGCCAAGCGGGTAGTAGAATTCGTTCGCGAACGGGCTCTGGCTCACCATGTCCGACGAGAACATCCGGCTCGTCGTCGAAGCGGTCGCCCGCGGCAATTGCGAGAAGGCCAGGGGCGCAGGGTCGAGGGCCGCAAATTCCAGATAGCGCCGCACAGCCTTCTCGTCCCACGCGCCCGTGGTGAGGAGTAGATCGCTGCCCGCCGCCTGCCGGTCGAACATGACGAGCGTCGCGCCCCGACAGCGATAGCGCTCGGCGAGGCCCTCCAGGGCTTGCTCGAGCGCCGCCGCGTCGGTCACGCCGCGGTAGATTGCATCGAGAAGATCGGCGTCCGGAGCGGGTTTCGACATGCGCGCCAAGCTTGGGCAGGCCCCATGACGGTGACTATTCATTCGAATAGTGCCGGCATGATCGAAGGACTGCCGGCGCGCGTCAAGCAGCGTCCGCTGCCTTCTCTCTGTGTGGGCTGTGTGGGAGAAGGTGCCGCCACCAGATGGCAGGCGGGAGGCAACGATGTTGGCCTCCTATCCCAGCCACGAAACGAGTTCACCTAGTCTCCGCCAAAAATGTCCTTCGTCTCGGCGATCAGACGTTGCGCCAGGAGCCGATTGCCCGTCGCGTTGAAGTGAACATCCTTGTCGAGGTAGAATTTTTTACGCCAGTTCGGGTCGTCCTTGAAGGCAAAAAAGTCAGGAAAGCTGTCGATGAACTTGGTGCATTCATTCGTCTCGCACCAGCTCCTCCAAATTACGACCTGTCTGCTCTCGACGACATCGAATGCGATCTGATCCGGCCAGGGGTATACGCCGATTGAGAATTTGATGCCGCGCGCTCGCAGGATCTTGGCAAGCTCATCCATCGCCCAGATTTCCTTGCGGATGGCGCCCTGGACCCCGAGGTCCCCGTAGCCCTCGGGGAGCGCGACGCCGGCAACCGTCCACATGCTGCGCACCAGCCGGCTGACCTCCCGATCGGGTGCCTCGGCGGCCTTTCCGCCGAAGTATTGGGCAAGATATCTGACCGCCTCGCGGCCCCAATAGCGGCTCACCCGGAAATTCGCATGCCAAAAATCTTCAAAGGCGGTTGTCGCTGCGGTGCCCGGCGGCAGCCGGACTTGTATGGTTCCCGGCGGATCATCGATGCGGGCAAAGGAATCGACCAGAAACTCGGTATCGTGAACGTTGCCGAATGTGTCGAATCGCGTGAGAGCTTCATCCTGGACATCGGAGATGTCGATGTAGACGATCACGTGATCGATCTTGTATCCCTCGTCGAGGAAACGCTCGATCTTTTTCCAGTACATGCTGGGGCTGTAGCCGGCGACCGCCGCATTCAAGACCTCGATGTTCGGAAACCTCGCCTGGAACAATCCGACGAAAGTCTCCTCCCACGCCAGTCCCACCCCCTCGGTAAAGGAATCGCCGATGAACAGGACGCGCATCGGCTTGTCGCTCGTCTTTTTGACCTCGCGCGCGGCGGCGTCCCTGAAGCCGACCGAATTTGTGCGGACCGGATAGGCTTTGCCCCACAATCCGACGCCGTTGGCGACGTTCCTGGCCAAGGTATTGCGGATATTGGGATCCCTGATGCGGAATGAGTTCGGGACGAGGGAATAAATCAGGCTCGAATGCGTGATCGAGAAATCGGCCGCCAGGATCAAGGCGGCCGTCACAAGGCAATTGACTGCTATCGTACGAAGCCTCGCCATTCGGTTCCCGGACTATCCCGCGCACGCCGACGGCAGCGCGCCCGACCAGCGCGAGATCCTGCGCGGATGGCGGCTGGATGCAAGGCCGCGCCGCGGCCGCCGTCCGGCGCCGCGCTGAGGTGACCGATGGTCGCCAGGCGCAGGCCGATCGGCTAAGCTCGCGTCCGGGGGAAGTGGACCGCACGGACCGTCGAGCGGCTCATCACCTGCATAGGGAGGTCATCATGGGTTTGAAGTCCGTTCTCGGGCTTGCTTCGGGGCTGACGCTTTGTTTCGCGGTGCCGGCGGAAGCGGCGCTCTCCATCGGGCCCGTCGCGAGCTCGAAGTCCCCCATCGTTCTGGTCTATGGCGGATGCGGCCCTTATGGGCATCGCGGACCCTACGGCGGCTGCCGGATGGGCGGCCAATGGGGCGGCTACAATATGGGACGTCCTTGTCCCCCGGGCTTTCACCTCGGTCCTTATGGCCGGCGCTGCTGGCCCAATCGCGGCCCCCGCCCGATGGGCCAGCCGATGCCTCCTGGGCCTGGGCCCGGACCGGGTCCCGCCGCAGGGCCCGCACCCGGACCCGCCCCTGGGCCTGCTCCCGCGCCTGGACCTGCTCCGGCACCCGCCGCCGGGCCGCCGCCGGCGCCGGCCAATCCGCCGGCACAGTAGATTTCCGGCGGCGACGCCCGCCATCAAGACGAACCCGCAGCGCGTGGCCACGCTGCGGGTCCTTGAGTCACGCTCCGGCCGGAATGGAGGCTCGACCGGGCGCAAGGTGGAAACGAGGAAGGGCCCTTGCGGGTTGCACGCCCCGGCAGCTTGCCCCCATGCATCCCAATGCTGATACGACGAACCGGGGGCGGGCGGCTATTGTGCTGCCGCCCGCCACTGGAACATCCGCCTTTCGAGTGCGACGAGCGTATAGTTCGAGGCGACCCCGAGCAGCCCGATGCAGATCGCCCCGACCAGCATGTCCGCCACGCGGAACCAGGTCCGGGAATAGTTGATCAGATACCCAAGGCCAGTGTCCGCGGCGATGAACTCGGCGGCCACGATCACGAGAAACCCAACGGAGAGGCTGAGCCGCAGGCCGAGCATGATGTCGGGCAGCACCGCCTGGACGATGATGAAACGCTGCTGCTGCAGCCAACTCAGCCCGAGGCTCTGGCCGGCCCGCAGCAGCACCGAGTCGATGTTGCGGACGCCGACGACAACGGTCGTGAAGAATACAAAAAAGCAGCTATAGGCAATGAAGAAGACCTTGGATGCCTCACCGATGCCGAACCATAGAATGATCATCGGCAGCAGTGCCAATGGCGGAATCGGCCGGAGCAATTCGATGATCGGCTCGACCGAGTCTTCGAACCAGCGAATTCGCCCGACGGCCATTCCGAGCGCGATGCCGACCGGCGCAGCGAAGAGAACTCCTTCCAGCACGCGCCACGTGGAGACGAGAATATCGATCCACAGGACCCCCGATTGGCCCAGCGCCCAGGCGGCTTGGATGATATCGGCCGGCGCAGGAAACAGGCGCGGGTTGTAGAAATGCATGCGCGAGTTGACGAGCCCGATCGCCTGCCAACCCAGGATGACGACGACAATCGACAGCAGCTTGTTCGGGGGGCTTCGCCAGCCGATACGCCGCCCGAGCGGCCGCTCTTCGGCGCCCGAATCCGGCGCGGGCTCCTCACTCGGCGGCGCGCCGTGACTCGGCAAGATAGCGCTGGTCATAAATCTCGCGCTCCAATTCCACCACGTCGGCGCTGGTCCGGCTGCGTGGGCGTGGCAGCCTGTTTCGCACCGTATGGATCAGACGCCCCGGATGGGCCGCCAGAATCGCCACTTCATCGGACAGCAGCACGGCTTCGTTGATGCTGTGGGTGACGAAAACGATGGTCGTACGGGTGGCCGACCAGATGTCCAGCAGCTGATCCTGCAAGCCTTCGCGCGTCTGAGCGTCGAGCGCGCCGAACGGCTCGTCCATGAGCATGATGCGCGGCTCATTGGCGAGCGTGCGAGCGATTGCCGCCCGCTGCTTCATGCCGCCGGAAAGCTCCCTCGGGTACTTGTGGATATGATCGGTCAGTCCGACCATGGCCAGGTACCGCTCGGCCAGCGCACGCCTTGCGGCAGCGGGCATCCCTTTGGCACGGGGGCCCAATTCCACGTTCTGCAGGGCCGTATACCAGGGAAAGAGTGCGTATTCCTGAAACACGACGCCGCGATCGATTCCGGGGCCGGCGATTTCCTTGGCGTCGACGAGGATGCGCCCCGAGGTCGGGAGAATGAACCCGGCCGCCATGTTCAAGAGGGTCGACTTGCCACAGCCGCTTGGCCCCAGCAGGCACACGAAGTGGCCTTCCTCGATGTTCAGCGTCACATCCTCGACGGCGAGGCGCCGTGCCTCGCCGCGCCGCGACGGATAGGCCTTCGAGACATGTTCGAAACTGAGTTTTGGTTCCTTCGGCAAAGGCGTGCCCTTGGGGCGCTCAAAAGCCGCCGGCTTTGACCTGATCAGGCGCAAGCTCTTTGAGCAGGGTCAGGTCCCAGAGTTCCTTCGGGGCGTAGGGTTTGCTGAACCACCCGATCTTCGGATCGGCGCCGTAGGTCAGCAGCTCGGTTGCGCCCTTGACGATGTTGTCGTCGATGCTCGCCGAATAGATGTTCTGCTTCATGATCGGCACGAGATCCGCCAAGGGTACGTTCAGCGGGCTCGCGAGGAGCTTCGCCGACTGCTCGACCGGGTTCTTGTTGATGTAGTCGATGGCCTTCAGCAGGGCACGCATCACCGCCTTCACCGTGTTCGGGTTCTTGGCGAGGTAGGCGGCAGGAACGTTGAGGCCGGCGTCGAGATACATCCAGTTGACCGGCTTCTCGCTGCCCTCGATGTAGGACTTGTTCCCGGTGAAGAAGAGCTTTCCGCCAAGCGACATGCCGGCAAGCGCCCAGGGCTGCCACACCGCCATCGCGTCAATATCGCCGCGCGCCAGCGCCGGGGCCTGATCGGGAGGCTGCAGGTTGACGAAGGTGATCTTGGTATAGTCGACGCCATATTGCGCGGCCATGTTGCGGATCGCGATCGCCACCCCTGAACCGGCTGCCATGCCGATCTTCTTGCCCTCGAGATCCTTGGGCGAGCTCAGGGTCGTGTTCGGGCCCAGAACGATGCATTGGGTTCCGCCGATGTTGGCAGTCGGCATGACGTAGCGAATGTCGATGCCCTTGTCGCGCAGGATGGCCGACGTCGTGACGCTTTCGCCGGCGAAATTGATGTCGCCGCTGGCGACGAGGCTCGCCATGTCGGTTCCGCTGACGATCCACTTGATGGTGACGTCAAGCCCCTCGGCCTTATAGTAGTCGAGCTCCTTGGCGAGCGCGATCACGGCAGCTTCCTGGGGATCGCGCACCGCCCAGATCTCGATGGATGTCTGCTCCGGCGCCTGGGCGCGGACCGGCGTGCTGCCGAGGGTCGCGGCGACGCCCAGAGACATGAGGGCGCCCAGGCCCAAAGACGCGATGGCGCGCCGTGTGAAGACGGCAGCAAGATTTGGCAACAATCGTTCGTACATCTTCGTCCTCCTGTTGCGATCTATTGCGCCGGCGCGATCCCGAAAAAGCTATAAGAGCTTACTGCGCGCGTCCAGCGGCGGCCTGCGACGGGCTCGGATGCGAGACGTGGGGGTGGCGTGCCATCCAGTGCCTCGCGATCTCGACACGCCGGCACACCCACGCCTTGTCATGGCGCTGCACGTGATCGAGAAAGCGCGCCAGCGCGTCGGCCCGTCCTGGGCGCCCGACGAGGCGGCAATGGAGGCCGATCGACAGCATCTTCGGTTCCCGCTCGCCCTCGCGATAGAGCTGATCGAAGGCGGCCTTCAGGTAAACGAAAAAGTCCTCGCCCGACATCCAACCGGGAGTGAGCGCGAATTTGAAATCGTTGGTGTCGAGCGCATAGGGGACGATGAGCCGGGGTTTGCCGGCAACCTCCGTCCAGTAGGGCAGATCGTCATTGTAGGCATCCGAATCGTAGATGCATTCGGTTTCCTCCATGACGAGCCGCCGGGTGTTCTGGCTGTAACGGCCCGTGTACCAGCCGAGAGGCGGTGCTCCGGT
>JAFAME010000268.1 GCA_019233695.1 Methylobacteriaceae bacterium | reverse complement strand
CGGCCCGTCCCCTGGCATCGATGCGCCAAGCTGGTTTGTTGTTTCGCCGACGTCGGGCTGGAATGCCGCGACATAAACCAGCGCTCGCACCTCCGGATCAGCGCCGGCGACCGTGATGATGGTGCCGCCGTAGCTATGACCGACGAGTATGACCGGCCCGTCTTGCTGGTCGATGACGCGTTGCGTGGCTGCGACGTCGGCGGACAGCCCGGTCAGAGGTTGTTGGACGACGCTCACGTTATATCCGTCTTTCTTCAGGATCTCATAGACGCCGCGCCATCCCGAACCATCGGCGTTGGCACCGTGCACGAGCACGATGTTCACCGTGCCAACCGCCGCAGACCCAGCTTCAACAGCTTGGCTGGCAGTGACCACCGCAGCAACGAGGGCAATGCCCAGCATGTATCCCATCGTCATTTCCCACGGACAAAAATGCTTTCGAATCTGTCGAAGATGGAATTCCAACCCTTGTCGTGCGCCTTTGCCATGTCGTCATTCGGAAGGCCGGAATGCCGGAGAATCATGAGAGTGCCCTCTCCCTTTTTCTGGAATGTCACTGCAACCATCGACTCCTCTCCCAAGGTGTTCGGTGACATCCAGGAATGCCGAATTCGACCTGGTCGATCGATTTCGACAAACCGCCCGTAGTGTGGGGTGCCTCCTGAGGAGAGCCAGTACCAAAGCCCGTCTACTTTCGCATTGACGATCAGCTTGTTATTCTCATGCCAGGGAGTGCCCGGGATCTTTGGATCAAGCCACGCGTCGAAAACCTCGCTCGGAGGCGCAGGGATTGTCCTTTCAACCTTGACTTCCACGGTCCTTGTCGATGCCGTCGTCATTTCCTTCACCTTCTCTTTCCTGTCCTCGAAGTAACGTTCGAACTGATCGAGGCGCTCGTTCCAGAAACGCTCATACTCATTCACCCATCCCGCCACCTCGCGAAGTCGTTCGCCCCGAAATGAGATAGAGACTTCGCGACCCTGTTTCCTGCGTTCAATCAGTCCAGCCCTTTCGAGCAGCTTGAGGTGTTTGGTCACCGCGTTCAGGGCGGTGTCGAAGAGCTTCGCGACATCCAGGAACCGGGCGGGCCCATTCGCCAGCTGCCCAATGATCGCTCGCCGTGTCGGGTGCGAAATTGCGGTCAGGACGTCGCTCAGGGGATCCATAATACATTACACCATACGGTGTAATGTCATGCAAATCTTTTTTCTGTTTGGGCAAAAGGTGAGCTTCGCTGGAGCCTCCGGATGGACTGACCGTCGCCGGCTCATTCCACAAGGGACGGATATTCTCCTCGGCGGTGCCGGCCGTATCCGCGCCCGGTCGGCGGCCAGGGCATGAATACCGACATCGGCGGTTGCCGGCAGCGAACTCGTATGCTTCCTCAGATTCTCGGCGCACCGGTCGTGCTGACGCTCGTTTGAAGCGCGCTGTTCGAGCGCTTTGCCCCGCTCAACGCAAGAGCGTTGTTCGCCGCCAATCTTGATCTCATCTTCGCGCCACAACGCGCCAAAGTGTCGAGGCAGGCCCCGTTCCCAAAGCTTCTCTCACAGATCGAATGTCGCCGCAGATCGGCCGCCTCGGCGCAAGATCACGGCGGCGGCCGCTTCTGTTGTGCGACCGAGGGTCGGGGCAACGCAAAGTGTTGCCGTCGGTCTGCGGCCAACTATGATGCCGACAAATGGCTTTCGATTCGGTCCCCGGTTCCACGAAAATCGGGGGCTGTCTCTCACGGGTTCTTAACTGCGCCCTGTTATCTGCGGTTTTCATTTCGTTGATTCAGGCAGCAAGCTGATGGATCTCAGGCACGCCGGGACGAGTCGTGCGCGGGCGGCGTTTCCAAAGATAATTGTTCCGATCTCGGTGCTTCTTTCGATCGCGCTGGTGCTGGCTTTTGCCTCCTTGATCTGGACCGCGATGCGGGATGATACCCGCGCCGAGAGCGATGAGCGTACCCGTCTCGGGAACGCGATCTCGGCGGCCCTGGACGACATGGTCTTCGATCTTGCCGACGTCGCCGCTTCGACCGATCTTGCCGCCTCGATGCGTTCGGCGATGCTGCGTGGACGGGCGGCGCCCGCCGGACATGCCGGCGCGCCGGGCTTTGACACCATCTTCATCGTGCCCTCGCAGGAGGCTGCACCGGCAACCGGCCTTCCGGCGACGACCGGCGCGCTGACCTTCGATCGCCTCGCCCCCTCCCTGGCTCCGCTCATCGCATCAGTGCGCGCACGCCTTGCCGGCGATGGACGGTCCGCCGCCGAGCGCGGTCCGAACACTGCCCTTTCCGCGGTCCGCGGAGAAGCCCGATTGCTGCGGCTTGACGACGAGGCGCTCGCGGCAGCCGTGGTACCCCTGCCGGCCGAGCCGGCGCGGACGGCCGGGGCGACCGCCGCGGACGCCGGGATCGTGCCGGTCCTGGCCGGCGTGCGGCGCCTTGATCCGACGGCGCTCGCCGTCATCGCCCGAGCCGCAGAGATCGATGCGCTCGACATCGCCTCGCACACGCCCGTCGAGGCCGGCCGCGCAACGTATTCGGCCGCCGCCAACGGCGATGTCTCCTTTTCATGGCGGCCGCGACGGCCTGGTGCCGGCCTTCTGGCGACCTTTGGCCCGCTGCTGATGGCGCTTGCCGCCCTGTTTTCCGGCCTTATCATCCTCTATGCCCGTCGGGTAACGACAACCCTCGCCAAGAGCGAGGAAGAAGCCTGGCGCGTCGCCCGCCACGATCAACTATGCGGCATTCCCAACCGGCTCCTCTTCGTCGAGCTGCTTGACGCGGAAATCCGTCGCGCCGGTGAGGCCGGACATAAGCTTGCGGCCCTTTTTGTCGACCTCGACCGGTTCAAGGACGTGAACGACGCGTTCGGCCACGAAGCGGGCGATCGCATGATCAAGGCGATCGCCGAGCGCATCGCCAACGTTCTGCACGAGGGCGATACGCTGGCCCGGGTCGGGGGCGACGAATTCGCGATCCTGCAAAAGAATGT
Source organism: Methylobacteriaceae bacterium (assembly GCA_019233695.1). GTDB lineage: Bacteria > Pseudomonadota > Alphaproteobacteria > Rhizobiales > Beijerinckiaceae > JAFAME01. The sequence continues at coordinate 3,083 of JAFAME010000268.1, read as the reverse complement.
CGGCTCCGCACGCGACTGCGAGGCTCTCGCCCGGCGTGTTCTGCAGGCAGTGCAGGAGACCTTCGCTGTCGGCCCACGGGAGATCAAGGCCGCGCTGTCGATTGGCGTTGCCATGTATCCCCAGCATGCCGCCACTCGCGAGGAACTGCTGCGCGCCGCCGACCTCGCCCTCTACCGGGCCAAGGACGAGGGCCGCAATCGCTTTGCCTTTTTCGACGAACGGATGGGCGACGACCTGCGGATTCGCAAGACGATCGAGGAGGAGTTGCGCACGGCCATCCAGACCGACGCCCTTGTCCTGCACTATCAGCCCGTGCTGGCGGCAGACGGCAAGCAGATCGTCGGCGTGGAGGCGCTGGTGCGCTGGCGGCACAACGAGCGCGGCCTGATCCCGCCCGACGCGTTCATTCGCCTCGCCGAGGATCGCGGCCTCATCCTGCCGCTCGGCGAGTGGGTGCTGCGCCGCGCCTGCCGCGACGGCCTGCGCTGGCCGACGCTGAAGGTGGCCGTCAACGTCTCGCCGATCCAATTCCTGCATAAAGGCTTTGTCGCGCTCGTTGGGCGCATCTTGCAGGAGACCGGCTTCGACCCGTCGCGGCTCGAACTGGAGCTGACGGAGGGGGTTGTCGTCGATGAGGCGGACGAAGCCGAATCCGCGATCATCGAGCTTCGCGCCATGGGCGTCCGCCTCGCGCTCGACGACTTCGGCACCGGCTATTCGAGCCTGATCTATCTGCGCCGGTTTGCATTCGACAAGATCAAGATCGACAAATCGTTCCTTGAATCGATGGAGTCCACGGGCGAGAGCGCCATCATCGTCCACTCCGCCGTCCATCTCGGCCGTGCGTTGGGGCTGACGGTGACCGCGGAGGGTGTCGAGACGCCCGAGCAGCACCGGTTCCTGCAGGCGGTCGGTTGCCACGAACTGCAAGGATTCCTGTTTTCGCGGCCCGTGCCCGCCGATGACATCGACCGGCTCCTCGGCGCCTGCGCCGAGATCGAGCAGCGCGCCATCGCCTGATTGGGTCGCCCCTGCCGCAGCGAAACGAAGATCCCGGCGCCGGTTTCCGGATAGCGCTTCGCGCTTCTGGATGACGAGCCAGGGGACGACGCGGCTCAGGACCGCGTCTGGCCGCGGCTCGCCCAGACATTGAGCATCTCGACAAGGGCAGCGAACGCCATCGCCGAGTAGATGTAGCCGCGTGGTATGGCGAAATGCCATCCCTCTGCGGCCAGGGAGACGCCGATCAGGATCAGAAAGGCCAGTGCCAGAATCTTCGTCGTCGGATGCGCCCGGATGAACCGGGCCACCTGCCCTGATGCCGCATACATGATCCCCATCGAGATCAACACGGCGATGATCATGATCGACAGCTCCTGCGCCATGCCGATTGCCGTTACGATACTGTCGATCGAGAAGACGAGATCGATGAAGGCCACTTGGGCGATGGCGGCGGTCAGGGCCGGCGCGCGGACGGCAGCACTCCTGCCGCGCGGCCCTTCAATCGCATGATGCAGTTCGCGCGTCGCTTTCCAGATGAGAAAAAGGCCGCCGACCAGCAGAATCAGGTCGCGCGAAGAAAGATTGGTGTCGAACAATGTGAGCACGGGCGCCGTCATCCGCATCAGCGAGGTCAGCGTGAACAGGAGCGCGACGCGGAAACCGAACGCAAGGACCAGGCCGACGGCGCGAACGGGCCTTGCCTCGCGTTCGGGCAGCTGCGCCACCAGAACGGAGATGAAGACGACATTGTCGATGCCGAGGACGATTTCCATCGCGGTCAGCGTGACGAGCGCGGCCCACCCTGATGCTGTGGCAATCCAATCGAACATCAGCGTCAAGCCGCAAAACGGGGGAGCTTGCCGCAAGCTGACGCATCGGATCTGCAGTCCGTCAGACGGCCCGCTGCTCGCCCAGAGCCCATCGACCGGCTCAGCCCGCTTTGGTCGCGAGAACCAGCGGCGAGGGCGCCGGCGCCGGAACTTGGCGCACATCAACGAAGCCCGCCTCGCGGAGCCATTCGGCAATCTCGTTGAACGTATATGTTCCGCCCTGTTCGGTGTGGACCAGCATGTTGATTGCGAAGACCAGGCCGCTGAGAGGACCACGCCTGCCCTCGTCGACCAGCAACTCCGCTATGACGATCGTCCCGCCCGGAGCCAAGGCCTCGAAGGTCTTTTTCAGCAGGACGCGCGACCTTTGCTCGCCCTCCGAATGAAGAATGTGGCCGAGCGTTGCGACGCGATGCGCCTCGCCGAAGTCAGCCGACGCAAGGTCTCCGGCAACATAGGTGAAGCGCGGCGACAGCCCGAGCCGGTCGACGACGCGGCGCGTCACCGGGAGCACTTGCGGCCAGTCGACGGCCCGCACCACCGCGTGGGGGGCGGACTGCGCGAGCGCAATGCCCCACACACCCGACCCGGCGGCGAGATCGAGGATCGACACGCGTCCCGCGACGCGCGCGAGATCGAGATGCGCGGCAAGCGTGCGCGCCGCATCGTAGTTCACAGAGAACAGATCTTCGACGAATTGCTCGAAGAAGGCAGCGCCGCCCTCGTTCTGATTGAATGCCCCCACTGGTGCGCCGGTGGCTACGATCTCGTCGAGGTTGATCCAGTTCGGGATGAGCTGCCGGCTCATGTGGCGAAAGATGCCGCCCCGGAAAGCCGGCTTGCCGCTCACCAGGAAGGCTTCGCTTTCGGGAGTGAGCGTGTAACGATCGCCCGCATCGCGGCCGAGCAGCCCCAATCCGACCAGAAGATTGGCGACGGCCGCGATGCCGCGCGGCGACGCGCGCGTGACGCGCGCCAGTTCATCGAGCGCCATCGGCGCCTTGTCGAGCGCGTCGAAGATGCCGTGGTGCACCGCCGCTTCGATGGCGAGCGGCGGGGCAAAGCCCCATACCATGTGCATGAGGCGCTCGGGCGTGACGTCGGATCTCGCTTCAGTCATGAGGTTCTCCGGAAGGCGCTGTCGGGCTCTGTGAGATCCTGGCCCGTCCATGTGGCTTGAGTCGGGCGCGCGGCACTCAGCCCCTTCAGGTCACGGAAAGCGCCGGCAAGCGGCGCCTCACCGGCGAGGA
>JAFAME010000230.1 GCA_019233695.1 Methylobacteriaceae bacterium | reverse complement strand
AGCCCTTCGTCACCGCACCGATCGTTGGCGCCTCGAAGCCGCATCACCTCGGCGATGCAGTTGCCGCGCTGTCGCTGAAGCTCGACCCCGCGGTCATCGCCAGGCTCGAAGAGCCGTATCAGCCCAAGGCGATCGCGGGGCACAGGTAGGGCGGGTGCTCGGATGCATCGTAGCCACTAGTGCAACGACCATCTCCGATCTTGCTTCAATGAGGCCGAGCACCCGAAGAGTGCTTAGCGCAAGAAGGATTGCGTTTCAAGTTTTAAGATAGGGGATGGTCAGGAAGGGGATTGTGGCCGGCTCAAGCTCGTGATAACATTTCTGGCCGGGTACGGCAAACGGCGGGGCCCGGCACGCCGAGTCCCGCCGTTATCACAACCATCTGCCGCGGTGCGGCGAGAGATGACTGCATTCGACAAAATCATTCTATCTCTCGTGGCGTGCCGGTCAACACCGCGGTTCAGGAGCACACTCGATGCCCCGTTCTGCAAGTGCGTCGCCGCCTCTCACGCGCGATGACGCAATAGAAATTGTCAAGCGCCGGGCCCTTGGAGAAGCTCAGCACTCGATAGCGGCCGCGTTCCACGTCAACCCGGCCAGAGTCCACGAGGTACTGTCCGGCAAGCGGTTTCCGGAGGCCAGGCGCCTCGCGCTAGGTGACTCCGGCAAGGACCGCATTTAGGATGAGAGCGGACTCGGGTACGCGGCTTGCCCGAGTCCATTCCATCAATTGGTCGGCCGATCTCGTTCCACTTGTGCGCGGCGCGTGTCGAGGGCTTGACCGTCCGTCGGCCGCATCGCATCGTCGGGCGCCGAGCAGGTCCGGTGGACCTGCGCCTGATGAGGGGCATCAAACTCATGCAGCGAATGCTTTTGTATGCGGCGCTCGCCCTTGCGTCCTTCGCCCTGGTTGCCGGCGCAATCGACGGAGCCCGGGCCCGCCCCATCGTCCCGGCGGAACGGCGCTACAGCCCCTATAATGGCGATCTTCCTCTGTGCAACGACCCAGCGGTGCTGTCGCGCATCAGCGACAGGTTCCAGCAGAAAGAGGTCGAATACTGGAACTCGAGCCTGCAGATCCTCGATTATGATCGCGTCATCCAGACGGGGCTGCGCAGCAACGGCCTCGACTATATTCCGCGCCGCTATTGCGTGGCGCGCGCACTCGTCAACGACAACCGCAAGCGCGAGGTGGTCTATTGGATCGGCGAGGACCTCGGCATCATCGGGTGGGGATTCGGGGTCGAATGGTGCGTGGTCGGGCTCGATCGCAACTGGGCCTATGGGCCGGCGTGCCGGGCAGCCCGGCCGTGAGCTTGCGGATTTCGATCGCGACACTGCGCCGTTGTGCGCTTTTCACTGTCGCAGTCGCCGGCCTGGTGGGCTCCGTCGCTCCGGGATGGTCGCAAGCAACCGACGTCACCCCTGCCCCGCAGGCAGCGCCCCCCGCGGCGCCGCCAGCGACAGGTGCGCCGGCCCCGACGCGCCGGAGCAGCACCGGGACCGGCGACTTCGACTTCTATGTCCTGGCGCTCTCGTGGTCGCCGGGCTTCTGCAGCACCGGGGGCGAGGGCAAGGCACCCGACCAATGTGCAGTGGGCTCCAAGCTCGGCTTTGTCGTGCATGGCCTATGGCCGCAATACGAGCACGGCTCGCCCCAGAACTGCGGCTCGAACGGGTCGTTCCCGACGCGCGCGCAGATCGAGGCGGTGCGCGGCCTCTACCCTGACGACGGCCTTGCCCGGCACGAATGGCGGGTGCACGGCACGTGCACCGGGAAGAGCCCGACCGATTATTTCGCCGATGTCGGACAGGCGCGCCAAGCGATCGTCATCCCCGACGCCTACGCGGCGCCGAACGCTGCCCAAGACGTCGCCACGATCGACGTCGCCCGCGCCTTCCTCACTGCCAACCCCGGCCTGCAGCTCAGCTCCATGGCGGTCACCTGCCGGTCGGGAACATTGGAGGAAGTGCGCATCTGCTTCACCAAGGACTTGCGTGGCTTCCGCCCCTGCCCGGAGGTCAGCCGCAACAGCTGCCGCTCGCGCCAGATCACCATTCCGCCGGTGCGCTGACGGCTTTGCGGGGACCGGCCCCGGCCGTCTGTCACGCAGTGCCAAGCCATGAACTATCGACATGCCTTCCACGCCGGCAATTTCGCCGACGTCTTCAAGCACGCGCTGCTCAGTCGCATGCTCCTCTATCTCGTCCGCAAGGACGCGCCGCTCCGCTACATCGATACCCACGCGGGGCGCGGCCTCTATGATCTCGATGACGAGGCGGCCCAGCGTACGCAGGAATGGCGCGGCGGCATCGGCCGCCTCGTCGCGGATCGGCCTGATTCGGAGGGCGGATCTCTTCCCGGACAAGGGGGCATGGATCGGGATGGCGGGGCGCAGGAGCTGGGTTCCCGCCTGCGCGGGAATAAGCGCAGCGAGCCAATTCAAGGCGATCCGAGGGCGCGTTTTCTGCTGGCGCCCTACCTCGCCCTCGTCAGGCCGCGCGGCCCGGAAAACCGCCCGGCCCGGTACCCGGGCTCGCCGGTCATCGCCCAACGCCTGCTGCGACCGGCCGACCGGCTCGCGTTGAACGAGCTTCATCCGCAGGACGCGCAAGCGCTCGCCCGTACCCTTGGCAGCGACGCCCGGGTCAAAATCACCAGCCTCGACGCGTATGTCGCGCTCAATGCATTCGTCCCGCCGAGGGAGCGCCGCGGCCTCGTCCTGATCGACCCGGCGTTCGAGGCCGAGGACGAATTCGCGCGCGCCCTGGGCGCGCTCGCCAAGGCGCATCGCAAGTGGCCGACCGGCGTCTATGCCCTATGGTACCCCATCAAGGATCAAGCCGAGGCCGATGCCTTTGCCTCGACCATGGCGGCAAGCGGCATCGCACGGGCGCTGCGGCTTGAACTTCTCGTCGAGCGGGGACCGAAGCGAGGCCGCCACGACACCCTGGCACTCGTCGGCTGCGGCCTCGTGGTGATCAACCCACCCTTTGCGCTGCAGGAAGAGGCAGAGGTGATCCTGACCTTTCTGGCGCAGGTTCTCGCCAACGACGGGAGCGGCAATTGGCGCGTTGAGTGGCTGGCCAAGGAGTAGAAAGGGTTCGAAATCCCACAGCCGCGCCGCTGGTACCGGACGATGCTCGAGACTATGAAGATGCCGGCTTCTGAAAGTCCCAGTGGTAAGGCGGCGCCCGGTGCGACCGCGTTGGTGACCGGAGCCGGCAAACGCATCGGGCGTGTCATCGCGCAGCGCCTGGCGCGAGAAGGTTTTTCGATCGCGATTCACTACAACCGGTCTGAGGTCGAAGCGGCGGAACTCGCGGCGGCGATTGTTGCCGGCGGTGGCCGCGCGCATGTCGTGACCGCCAACCTCGCCGATGCCGCCGCCGTCGAGACGATCATGCCGAGCGTGCACGAGGCGCTGGGGCCGGTGACGCTTCTCGTCAATTGCGCCTCGGCCTTCATTCCGGACGACGCCCTGGCGCTCGAGGGCTCGACCTTTGACCTGCATTTCGCGGTCAATCTGCGCGCCCCCATTTTTCTTGCCGGCGAGTTCGCGCGCCGGCTTCCGGCGGACGCGGACGGCTGCATCATCAACGTCATCGACCAGCGAGTGTGGAAGCTTACGCCGCAGTTCTTCTCCTACACCCTGACCAAATCGGCATTGTGGACCGCGACCCGCACGCTGGCGCAGGCCCTGGCGCCTCGCATCCGCGTCAACGCCGTCGGCCCCGGCCCGACGCTTGAAAACATCTACGACGGGCCGGACGGTCTCGCTAAGGAAGCCGCCAACGTCCCGCTGCGACGACCCGCCCCCCCGGACGATGTCGCTGAGGCTGTAGTCTATCTCGTCGGAGCGCGCAGCGTCACCGGCCAGATGATCGCGGTCGACAGCGGCCAGCATCTCGGGTGGGAAACCCCGGATATCACGGCGTTTTACTCTGACGGCGCAGAAGAGCAGGAGCACGGATAAGTAAGCGCCGTCAGTCGGCGCTTGGCAGCCGGCGGATGGTGAATTCAATGCGACCGTCGGCAAGTTCGCGCCAGAACTCGATCTCCGTCATGTAGGCCGCCTTGGGGAAGCGGGCGAACCATTCGCGCGCCTTTTCGCGCGCCTCGCGACGCGGCAAGGTGTACGTTTCCCGACGCCACATGCCGCCATCCGCGCGCCTTTCCGAAGGTGCCGCCCTGTCGCGTCGCGTCGCGAGGCGGCGGGCCACTTCGGCCGGGCCCTTGCGCTCCACCGACATGATCATTCCCTGTTGTCAGCCCCGATCCCAGGCGATGATAGCGCGCGGCCGCGCCCGGGAGGAGTCCCTGTCCTCTTCAGCGTCTCCTCACGTCGCCCGGCGGCCGACCGCACCAACGACCTCATCGAGGAGATCGGCGAGGGTCGCGGGCTCGCGCGGAAAGCCTGCCCTGATCCAGCGGGCCTGGAGCGCCTTGAGGACCTCGCCGACGCGCGCGCCGCTGGGGATGCCGCGCGCCAGGATGTCAGCGCCGCTGATGGGCAAACGCGGCTGGGGCGTCTCGTTGAGGTGATGCCGGGCGGCCGACCATTCAGCATCCTCGACAGCCGCCGCGCTCTCGGCATGCGCCAGGGTGAGCGCATCCTTCGCAGTCCGTCGGCCGTTCAGAAACAGAAGCTCGGTCAGCTCTGCGGCGGAAGGAAGCCCCGTGCGGCCATGCAGTTTCGCCAGCGCACCGGCCATCTCGGCAAGGCGCCGCCAGGCCTCGTTTGACAGGCGCAGCGCCTCACGCAGTCGGTCCGCGTCTTCGACGGTTGTGAGCGCAAGGGCCGCAAGGCGCAAGATCGCGTCGGGGGCCTTGCCCCTTGCCGCCTCGATGTCGGCAACCCGCCCAAGCCTCGCCGGCATCGCGATGCCGCCGAGCAGCGGGCCGAGAAGACCGGCTTCGCTCATTGCGGCCGCGGCTGGCGCCGCGCGGCGCGCCACAAGCAGTTTCATCAGCTCGGCGGAAACCCGCTCTCGCGACAGGCGCGCGAGGCCATGCCGCTCGCGAACGGCTGCATCAAAGCCCGCCCGATCAGGCTCGCCCTCGCCATAGACCGCATGAAACCGAAAGAAGCGCAGAATGCGCAGATAGTCTTCGCGAATGCGCCGACCGGCGTCGCCGATGAAACGGACGTGCCTTGCGGCAAGGTCGGCGATGCCGCCGGTATAGTCGAACACGCGCCCGTCAGCGGTGGCAAAGAGCGCGTTGATGGTGAAGTCGCGGCGCAGCGCATCCTCGGCGAAGTCGCGGCCGAAACGGACGACCGCGTGGCGGCCGTCAGTCTCGATGTCGGCTCGCAAGGTCGTCACTTCGAATGGCTTGCCCTCGACGACGACAGTGATGGTGCCGTGCTTGATGCCGGTGGGGACGGGATTGAAGCCCGCCGCCGTGGCCCGATCGACGACAACCTGCGGCAGCGCCGTTGTTGCAAGATCGACATCGGCCACGTCGAGGCCCAGGAGCGCGTTGCGTACGGCCCCGCCGACGACGCGGACCTCCTCTCCGGCATCGTTCAAGATCGCCATGAGCCTGGGCAGGTCGCCTTCGCGCAGGAACGCCGCACCATCAATACGCGCCTGAGCGGGCTCGCCCGCGCCGCTCATTGAAAGTGTCCGGGCACGAGCTTGCCGTTTTCCATGTGGGCCGGGATATAAGGCCCCTGGTTCCTGGGTGCGAGGAGCCCGAATCCGAAGACCGCGAGGACCGCGGCCGCCAGTCCGAGAAGGGTGAGCACCGATACCGTCATGCGCGACCATGCGGACAGCGCAAACGGATAACGCAGGCGCAGGACGAGGTAGAGGGCGTAAGCCGCGAACGGCGCCACGAAAAACGCGGCAGGCTCGATGACAGCACGCCACATCAGGAATAGAGCCGCTCGTAGAGGTTGCGCAGAATCCCGGCCGTGGCGCCCCAGATGTTTCGCTCCTGGTAAGGCATAGCATAGTACTGCCGGACGCGCCCGCACCATTCGCGCTGATGGCGCTGATGATTCGAAGCCCGCATGAGGAAACCGAGCGGGACTTCGAAGGCCTCGTCGACCTCGTTGCGGTTGAGCGTGAGCTCGAACGGCGGTCGCACGACAGCGATCACCGGAAACACCCGAAACCCCGTTCCGGTGAGGTAGGGGTCGAGATAGCCGATCGGCTCGACATGCCGGCGCGAGAGTCCGATTTCCTCTTCGGCCTCACGCAGGGCCGCCACCATGGGCGAAGCATCGCCCGCATCGATCTTGCCGCCCGGCAATGCGATCTGGCCCGAATGCTCCCGCAGTGCATCCGCGCGTCGGGTCAGAAGGATGGTTGCCTCCTCGTCATGCGCCACCACCGGCACGAGCACCGCGGCCGGGCGGGCCGAAGCGGAAAGAAGCGGATCGGCGGGCAGCGTATCGAGTGAGTGATCACCCGATGCGGGAGGACTTGCCACGTCGAGCGCCCCCGCCGGCAGGTCGAGCGACAATCGCCTGGCCGCCCGCGCCCGAAAGTCGGCGAAGGAGAATGGCGCCTCGCCATCATCCACGGCCGCGATGACATGCCGGCTGTTCATGCGAGCCCCTCGATCGCGTCCGCCGCGGCCATCGCGAAGAACCTGCCGCCCGAAACCACCCCGAACATCTTCGTGCCAGCGACCTCGCGCACGCTCCCGTGTGTGACGAGGTCATAGAAAAGCGCCCGCTTGACCAGTGCCCACAAGCCGCCCCGCACATGCACATAGGGCTTGAGGCCTCCGGCCGCGCCCGGCTCGAATCGCAGAGCATGCTCGGCGCCAGCCGCCACCCAGTCATCGACGTTGGTGCGAAACGCGAGAACGTGGCCCCCCTCGCCGGTCTCTACCGCCATCTCGACTGCCAGAAAGGGCGCGTCATCGACACGGATGCCGACCCTTTCAACCGGCGTCACCAGCACGAACCGTTCCGGGTCCTTGCGCAGGATGGAGGCAAAGAGCTTCACCAATGCGGGGCGGCCGATCGGCGTGCCCTGGTAGAACCACGTGCCGTCGCCGGCGATGCGCATGTCGATATCGCCGCAGAACGGCGGATTCCACAGATGCACGGGCGGCGGGCCTTTGGCCCGGGCGCTCGTCGCCCCCTGTGTCAGGCCTTCCAGGCGCTGTGCGGCGGGAACGGAACCCTGCTCGGAAGCCTTGTTCGCCATAATCTCGCACCATGTTCCGTGGCCAAAAAAAGCCGTGCATCCACGCAGGTGTGACATCGACATCCATCGACTCTGGCCTCCCACCCTCTAATCTAAGCTTTGCGGTGCGGAATCAGAAGGCGTGCGGCGAGGCGCGCCGAGCGTGCCTGCAGGGAAGCGCAAAAGGGGGCAGTCGAGCGGAATGTAAATGCGAGAAGAGACATGAGCGCGACGCAGGACCTTCACGTAACATCGCTTGAAACTGCCGTCGCCAAGAATGCCGAGCTGAGCCTCGAGCGTCTCGCCAGCGCGCGGGCTGCCCTCCACACCGTGATCTTTGGCCAGGACCGGATTGTCGAAGAGGCGCTGGTGACGCTTCTCTCCGGTGGTCATGGCCTGCTTGTTGGAGTCCCGGGGCTCGCCAAGACCAAGCTTGTCGACACACTGGGAACCGTCCTCGGCCTCGAGGCGAGGCGCGTCCAGTTCACCCCGGATCTCATGCCCTCCGATATCCTCGGCTCGGAGGTTCTCGAAGAGTCGGCCGACCATCGCCGCAGCTTCCGTTTCGTCAAAGGGCCGATCTTCGCCCAGCTCCTGATGGCCGACGAGATCAACCGCGCCTCGCCCCGCACGCAGTCGGCCCTTCTGCAGGCCATGCAGGAATATCATGTGACGGTGGCCGGCGAACGCCACGACCTGCCCCGCCCCTTCCATGTGCTGGCAACGCAGAATCCGCTGGAGCAGGAGGGCACCTATCCGCTGCCCGAAGCGCAGCTCGACCGCTTCCTCATGCAGATCGATGACGGCTATCCCGACCGCGATGCCGAACGCCGCATCCTCATCGAAACCACCGGCGAGGT
>JAFAME010000252.1 GCA_019233695.1 Methylobacteriaceae bacterium | reverse complement strand
CCTGCAGCAGACGCGTATCCGCTACTCGCAGGACTACATGTGGGCGACGCTCGTCAAGAACGCGGCGGTCGCGGCAAAGCTCGTCGAGCTCGTCTACGCGCGCTTTGATCCCGGACCGACAATTGGCAGCGAGGAGCGGGCCGGCCGAGAAGCGGCGATCGCGGCCGAGATCGAGGCCCGGCTGTCGGAGGTTGCAAGCCTCGATGAGGACCGGATCCTGCGCCGCTTTCTTAACCTCGTGAACGCTTCGGTGAGGACCAATTTCTTTCAGCATGACGCCAACGGCATGCCGCGGCAGGTCATTTCGTTGAAGTTCGAGAGCCGCAAGATCGACAATCTGCCGCTGCCCCGGCCGCCCTATGAGATCACCGTCTATTCGCCCCGTGTCGAGGGCGTCCACATGCGCTTCGGGCGGGTGGCGCGCGGCGGGCTGCGCTGGTCGGATCGGCCGCAAGACTTCCGTACCGAAATCCTTGGCCTTGCCAAGGCGCAGCAGGTGAAGAACGCGGTCATCGTGCCGGTCGGCGCCAAAGGAGGCTTCGTGCCGCGGCAGCTGCCTTCGCCGAGCAACCGCGACGCCTGGCTCGCCGAAGGGCTCGCGTCCTACAAGATCTTCGTCGGCGCGCTCCTCGACATCACCGACAATCTCGACGGCGAGCGGATCGTGGCGCCGGAGAACACGGTCCGCCACGACGGCGCTGATCCCTATCTCGTCGTGGCCGCGGACAAGGGCACCGCCACGTTTTCCGATGTCGCCAACGCGATCTCGCTCGAGCACGGCCACTGGCTGGGCGATGCTTTCGCCTCGGGCGGATCGGCCGGCTACGATCACAAGAAGATGGGCATCACGGCGCGCGGCGCCTGGGAGGCCGTCAAGCGTCATTTCCGCGAGATGGACGTCGACATCGATCACGTGCCCTTCACGGTTGCCGGGGTCGGCGACATGTCGGGCGACGTCTTCGGCAACGGCATGCTGCTGTCGCCCGCAACGAAGCTTGTCGCGGCCTTCGACCACCGCGACATTTTTCTTGACCCTGATCCCGAGACCGCCAAGAGCCTCGCCGAACGGGCCCGGCTCTTTGCGCTGCCGCGGTCGAGTTGGCAGGACTACGATCGCGCGCTGATTTCCACAGGCGGCGGCGTGTTCTCGCGCAACGCCAAGTATATCCCCCTCTCGCCTGAAGTTCGGCGAGTGCTCGATCTCTCGATGGATCGAGCCTCCCCGCAGGATGTCCTGACCGCCATCCTCAAGGCCAAGGTGGATCTGTTGTGGTTTGGCGGCATCGGCACCTATGTCCGTGCCGCGGATGAGGGCGACGAGACGGTCGGGGACCGCGCCAACGATGCCATTCGCATCACCGGTGTGGAGCTCAACTGCAAGGTGATCGGCGAAGGCGCCAATCTCGGCATGACTCAGCGCGGTCGCATCGAGGCGGCGCGGCGCGGCGTAAGGCTCAATACCGACGCCATCGACAATTCCGCCGGAGTCAACACCTCCGACGTCGAGGTCAACATCAAGATCGCACTGAGCACGCCGGTGCGCGACGGTCGGCTCGACGAAGGCTCGCGCGCCGATCTTCTGGCCGCCATGACGGGTGAGGTCGCCGGGCTCGTTTTGCGCAACAACTACCAGCAGACACTCGCGCTCTCGCTCGCCGAGCGACGCCGCGCCGAGGACACGGGATTTGCGCAGCGCCTCATGCAGCAGCTCGAGCAGGAGGGTCGGCTCGACCGGATAGTGGAATTCCTGCCCGACGATGCCGCCTTGGCGCTGCGGGCGCGCCCGGGTCAGGGCCTGACGCGGCCGGAGCTTGCCGTGCTCCTCGCGTATGCCAAGCTGGCGCTCCATGACCGACTCCTGGAGAGCCCGGTTCCCGACGATCCCTATCTGTCGCGCGAACTGGTCCGATATTTTCCGCACGCGCTGCGCGAGCGCTTTCCCGACGCTATCGAGAGACATCGCCTGCGCCGCGAGATCGTCGCAACGACGCTGTCGAATTCCATCGTCAATCGCGGCGGCCCGACGGTCTTCACCCGCATCGCCGACGACACCGGCGCCGACGCCGCAGCGCTGGCTTATGCCTTTGCCGCCGTCCGCGACGTCTTCGGGCTCGACGATCTCGACGCGGAAATCGATGCGCTCGATGCCAAGATTGGCGGCGATCTGCAGCTTGATCTTTACGCCGCCGTGCAGGCGCTGCTGCTGTCGCGCATCGTCTGGTTCGTGCGCAATGTCGACTTCGCTGCCGGCCTTGACGGCGTGGTTTCGCGTTTTCGTGTCGGCGTCCGCGATATCGCCGGCCAAATCTACACGATCAGCCCCGAAACGGACCGCGGCGCCATGCAGACGCGCGCCGCGGACTTCGAAGAGAAGGGCGTGCCGAGGCCGCTCGCGATGCGGATTGCCGCGCTCGATGAGACCGCCGCAGCGCTCGACATCGTTCTCGTGAGCGAACGATCGCGGCGGCCGGTCGAAGAAGTGGCAGCCACCTTCTTTGCCGCCGACAGCGCGTTTGGCCTCAGCCAGCTTGTCCATTCCGCGGGAAAGCTCGCCGTCGTCGAATACTATGATCGTCTGGCCCTCGATGCGGCACTTGGGCAGATCGAGGCAGCGCGCCGCCGGCTCAGCGCGTCGATCGTTTCGGCCTGCTCGCCATCAGGCCTGTCGGGGGCGGCAGCCGTCGAGCGATGGATGCAGCAGGCCGGCAGCTCGGTGGCTCGCGTCGGCAAGGCAGTGGCGGACGTTGCGAGCGGCGGCGCCACTCTTTCGCGCCTGACGGTGGCGGCAAGCCTGCTCGGCGAGCTCGCCCCGAGCTGACGGCCCGCACGCCGTCCCGACGCCCCGTTCATTTCCCGTCGTGGAAGATGATGCCAAGGGTGTGGCGCCGGCCCGACCGCAATCGGCTCACGCCATGGCGCATGTTGACGCGGTAGACGCCGCGCGTGCCCCGCACCGGCCGATGGTGGACCGGAAAGATGACGCCCTCGCCCTGGCGCAGGGGCACGACTTCGACCCGCGATTGCATCCGTGGCCGCTGTTCGGTGAGCGCGAGTTCACCGCCGGTGAAATCGGCTCCCGGCTCAGACAGAAGAATGGCGACCTGCAGCGGAAAGACGTGCTCGCCGTAAAGGTCCTGGTGCAGGCAATTGTAGTCGCCCGGTTGATAGCGGAGCAGGAGCGGCGTGGGCTTGGTCTGGCCGGCCGCATGACAGCGTGCGAGGAAGCCGGCGTGGTCGGAGGGATAACGCACCGCAATTCCCATCGCCTCGTTCCAACCGTTGGCGATCTCCGCGAGCCTCGGGTAGAGCGCCGAGCGCAGCCCGGCTATCGTTTGCGGCAACGGATAGTCGAAATATTTGTACTCGCCGCGGCCAAAGCCATGCCGGGCCATGACGATGCGGCTGCGAAACGGCGCATCGTCGTCATAGAGGCGGCCCAGCTCTTCGCACTCGTTGCGGTCGACCAGCGGACCGACAATGGCTGCGCCATGCGCGTCGAGCTCGGTGGCGGTCGTCGCCCAGTCGATCCCGCCGACGCGGGCGGCAATCGACTCATCCGAGGACCGGGCCCTCCGCGAGCGCGTGTCATGCTGCGCGAGTGTCATGCCGCGGCCTCCCGAGCGAGAAGCGCCTGCTTGCGCTCCACGCCCCAGCGATAGCCCGACAACGACGCATCCGCGTGCACCACACGATGGCAGGGAATGGCCACCGCCACGGGATTCGATCCGCAGGCGCGTGCCACCGCCCGGGCCGACTTCGGCTCACCGAGACGCCGGGCAATCTCGGAGTAGCTCACGGTCGCGCCGACCGGGATGTCGCGCAATGCCTGCCAGACCCGCCGCTCGAAGGCGGTGCCGCGCACGTCGAGCGGCAGGTCGAAGCCTTGCGCCGGCGCCTCGATGAAGCCGACCACCTTCGCCACGATCTCCTCGAACGCCTTGTCCGCGCCGATCAGTCGGGCCTTGGGGAAACGGTCCTGCAGGTTGCGCACCAGTGCCTCCGGGTCGTCGCCGAACTCGATGGCGCACACGCCCTTTTCGGTCGCCGCCACGAGGATCGAGCCGAGGGAGCACTCGCCGACGGCAAAGCGGATGGACTGGCCCCTGCCCCCGGCGCGAAATTCGGTCGGCGTCATGCCGAGAAGGCCGGAGGAGGCGGCATAGAAGCGGCCATTCGAGTTGAAGCCTGCGCCATAGATGGCCTCGGTCACCGTGTCGCGCTGGCTCAACTCATCGCGCACGCGCCTGGCGCGATGCGCGTCGGCATAGGCCTTCGGCGTCACTCCCGTATGGGCCTTGAACACGCGATGGAAATGAAACCGGCTCATGCCGGCCGCGGCGGCCAGGATGTCGAGGCTTGGCACTTCCTCCGCCTCTTCGATCAGGCGGCAGGCCTTGGCGATGGCCGCAGCCTGCCGCTCCTTCAGGGCGGCTTCGTTGGGCCGGCAGCGCCTGCAGGCGCGAAAGCCGGCTCGCTCGGCATCCTCGCAGCTTGGGTGAAACCGCACATTCTCGCGCCGGGGCAGCCGCGCCGCGCACGTCGGGCGGCAATAGATGCCGGTCGTTGCGACCGAATAGACGAACTGGCCGTCTGCCTCGCGGTCACGGTGCAGGACCGCCTGCCACCTCTGGTCTTCGGCGGGGACCGGCCGGGAATTTGTCTCGGTATGTGTCAGAGGCGATGTCATGATCGCATGTCCTCGTCATTGGCTCGGGCATCGCACGATGCCGCTCCATGTCCGCCAACCTAAGGATGCCAAGCCCATCCGGCACTCCGGCCCTTGCTTTCGAATCGAAGTCGTCGTGCGATTTTTGCGTACCGGCCCTCGATATAGGTGCGCACGCAGCCTTCCCAAATCGACGCGGGCTTCGACCCACGCCGACGCAAGCTCAATGCCGGAAGTGCCGATATCCGGTGAAGACCATGGCGAGCCCCGCCTTGTCGGCGGCTTCGATCACTTCCTGATCGCGCAAGGAGCCCCCCGGCTGGATGATCGCCGTCACGCCCGCTTCCGCGATCGCCGACACGCCGTCCGCAAAGGGAAAAAAGGCATCCGAGGCGGCCACCGCACCCTTGGCAAGCGAGGCGGTCGAGCCCGATGCGCTCCCCGCCTCCGCCGCCTTCCAGGCGGCCATGCGGGCGGCATCGATACGGCTCATCTGGCCTGCCCCGATGCCGACCGTCGCGCCGTCCTTGGCATAGACGATGGCGTTGGACTTCACGTGCTTGGCGACGCGAAAGGCAAAGCGCAGATCGGCCAGTTCCGCGGCAGTGGGCTCGCGCCTCGTGACGGTCTTCAGGTCCATGTCGTCGACGACGGCAGTGTCGCGGGTTTGGACCAGCATGCCGCCGGCAAGCGTGCGCGCCACGAGGCCCGGCGCCCTGCGGTCGGGCAAGCCCCCCGCGAGCAGGAGCCGCAGGTTCTTCTTGGCGGCCATGATGGCGATGGCGACGTCCTCGCCACCAGGAGCAATGATCACCTCCGTGAAGATCTTGACGATCTCGGTCGCCGCCTCGGCGTCAAGCCGGCGGTTGACCGCCACCACCCCGCCGAATGCGGACACCGGGTCGCAGCGGAGCGCCTTCTCATAAGCCTCGCGAAGGGAGGCAGCTTCCGCCACCCCGCAGGGAGTGGCGTGCTTGATGATGGCGACCGCGGCCGCTCGGCCCGGGTCGAACTCGGCGACGCATTCGAATGCGGCATCGGTGTCGTTGAGGTTGTTGTAGGAGAGCTGCTTGCCTTGCACCTGGCGGGCGCTTGCCGCGCCGAACCGCCGCTCGGAGGTCGCATAAAGCGCGGCGGCTTGATGCGGGTTCTCGCCGTAGCGCAATTGCTCCACGAGCGAGCCGCCAAACACGCGGTACGGCGGCATGAGCTCGCCGACGACGCCGGCCATCCAATTCGAGATCGCCGCGTCATAGGCCGCGGTTCGGGCATAAGCCTTCTGCGCCAGGCGCTGGCGCAGCTCGAAGCTGATGCCGCCGTGGGCCGCGAGTTCGTCGACAACGAGCCCGTAGTCGCCGGTCTCGACAACGACTGTGACGTCGGCATGATTCTTGGCCGCCGCTCGGATCAATGCCGGGCCGCCGATGTCGATGTTCTCGATGCAATCGGCCGCCGAGGCGCCTGTCGCGACGGTCGCTTCGAACGGATAGAGATTGACTGTCAGAAGATCGATGGCTGGGATGTCGTGGGCGAGCATCGCAGCTTCATGCTCGGGATTCTCGCGGATCGCGAGCAGGCCGCCATGAATCTTCGGATGCAGCGTCTTGACGCGGCCATCCATCATTTCCGGAAAGCCGGTGAGATCGGCGACTTCGCGAACCGGAATCCCCGCTTCCCACAGCGCCCGCCTTGTCCCGCCGGTCGAGATGAGCTCGATGCCGCGCGCGTGCAGCGCACGGGCGAAGTCGACGATGCCGGACTTGTCGGAAACAGACAAAAGCGCGCGTGATACGCGACGGACGTTGGTCGGCACGCTCGCCTCGCTTCGCGTCTCGGTAAATGCCTGGTCGCCCGCGCGGCGCCGGTTGCGGTTGCGCGAGATAGCACGTTCAAGGCGCTTTCGAAAATGCTCGGCCTGTCGCTGCGATCTACACGGGTTCCGGCGACCCACCCGAGCGGCGTTCGAAGCTCCACGAAGCGTGCGCCATGTGGCCGAAGTTGGCGCGGACCACGAGCTGGCGCGTCCGGCGGGCACCGTCGGGGGCGGCAAAGAAGATGCTCTCCTCCGTCTCGATGGCCATGCCAGCGGCGGCAAACAGCCAGGCTTCGCCGCCGGGCAGACGGATTTCGACCGCGAGGCCGTCCGGCAGCATCTGGACCTGGGCCGCGGGATGGAGATGAAAGCGAATCGCGTAGTTCAAGGACGACGGCGTCCTGGCGCGCGCCGAGGAGGGTCGCAGCATGTCCTCGCCCGAGACGCGCGAACCGTCGGCAGCAAGCCGCAGGTGTCGCTCGTGGGTGATCCCGAAGGGACCGGCATAGCCGTCGTGGGAAGCCCGCACGATGAGATCCGACTGGTCGAGACCACGCTCGCACGTCACAACCTCGGGGCCTGAGAGGATGCGCGATCCGAACCAGGTATGCAGTCGCGGCGACGTCGCGAACCGGCACGACGAGGTCTCTTCCACGACGAGAGTGGAGTGCGCGGCCGTGGCGCGCGCCGCATCGCGAACCTCGACCCGGCCTCCCGAGGGCGCCCCGCAATTGACGATGATCCGCTCCACCCCCGCCGACAGTTCGAACGACAGGCAGCCCGCATGCGCCTCCTCGGAGAACTCGCGATGCGGCGGGCGCCCCGCGTCGATGACCAGGATGGTGCCCTCGGCCTCGAGCCGTTGATAGCCGGAATAGGGCGCATTGTTCATCGCCGCCGCGCGCACGTCGTCATAGGCGAGCAGCGTCGCCATGGTGCCTGGCGCCGTCACGCCCATGCCGTTGAAGAGCGCCAATGCGCCGTCCGCGTGCCGGAACAGGCGCAGCATCGGCATCATCCGATCGATGGCATTGAGGAGCTCGGCCGGCGCCTGAACGCCGCGCGCCGTGAAGGCCTGGCGCAACGGCAGCAGATCGAGCAGGACATCGCCGATGAGGCGGGGGTTGCGGCTGGCATGGCCGCCATCGGGCAGGATCTGGCGGCGCAGCTCCGCCCCGAGATAGCGGGCGCTTCTGCGCTGCAGGCCGCCCATCCCCTCGGCGCAAAGGCCGACCGAGGCAAGCGCGATGGCGCCCGTCAGGCGCGGCTCCCCATCGAGCCCGGCCCGCAGCGTGCGTTCCAGATAGGTCGTCTGTTGTCCGAGGCTTCGCATGAAGCGTCGATAGAACTGCCAGTTGGCGCCTTCGAGGATGATGGGCGATTGGCTCAGCCACGACATCAATCGCCTGGCAAGGACCGACGGCTCCCACGCCGGGCCCCCGGGCTCGCCGGCGTAGGTGATCCAGTCTTCGACGAGCGCACGGGCATTGGCCCGCGCCAGTGCGGTGTTGGCGGCGCGCAGATGACGCAGCCACCCGAAGCCCATCAGGGCCTGCGACCAGCCCGGCGAGGGCGGTGCAAGCTTGAACGGCGACTGGCCTTGCGTCTCGACGATGCGGCCGGCAAAGGCGAAATGACCGCCGTAGATGTCGTTTGCGGCCGTCGGATCGGCCGTGCGGATGTCTTGGGGCGCAATCAGCAATTGCTGCGGCGTGCGGGCGCCCCAGGTGCGCAGCCGCGGGAAGGGCGCCACGAGACCGCCGCGCAGGCGGCGCAGAGCCGTCCCGGCCAGAAACCCGGTCAACCTCAAGCGTTCCGCGACACCCGTCGCGCTCACCGGCAACGATCCCTTATGGCTCACGCGCCCCTGCCGGTGGCGCGGGGCTGGAAATTCGTCGAACGACCTGATCCAGCAAGCGAGCCGACCGAGGCCGCGACACTCTGCTCCGAACTCCTATAGACTTCGTTAACCATGCCGCACGAGGCGGGCCGCGAAGAAGCCGTCGAGACCGGCAAGGCGTGGATCGGAAGCCGGAAGATGACACGGCAGGGTCCGCAGATCTCCGTCCTTCGTGACGCATGCGTCGAGGCCGCCGAGCTCGGTCGCCGTCACCGGATCTCGCGCCAGCGCCGGGTGGCGGGCCAGGAGCGCCTCGATCTGCCCTTCGCCCTCCTCCGGCTCGAGCGAGCATGTGCAATAAACGAGGCGGCCGTTCGGCCGCAGCAGGCTCACTGCCTTGTCCAGCAGCCTCGTCTGCAGGACCGCCAGGGCGGGGATGTCGCTCGCCCGCTTGGCCCAGGCGACATCCGGATGCCGGCGGATCGTGCCCGTCGCCGAGCAGGGCGCATCGAGGAGCACGGCATCGAAGGGCCCGCCGTCATAGCTCTCGACATCGCCGACAAAGGTTGCGGCCGTGTAACCGAGGCGATCGAGATTGCTCTTGAGGCGCTGCATCCGCTCGGCTGAGCGGTCGACGGCGACGACCGATGCGCCTGCCGCCACCAGCACCGCGGTCTTGCCCCCGGGCGCGGCGCAGAGGTCGGTGATAGTCTCGCCAGGACGGGCCCGCAGCAATCTGGCCGGCAGCGCCGCCGCGGCATCCTGGACCCACCAGGCGCCCTCGGCATAGCCCTCGATCTGCGGGACAGGCGTGTGGGCGACGAGACGCACCGAGCCGGTCGGCAGCACGATGCCGCCGAGACGTTGCGCCCAGGCGGTGGGATCGCGGGGAACGGTCAGATCGAGCGTCGGCTCCAGGCGATGCGCGGCCGCAATGGCGCGGGCAACGGCGATGCCATAGGCATTGCGCCAACGCTCGGCCAACCAATGAGGGGTATCGTCGTCAAGCGGATCGCTCGATGCGAGAATCTCCTCGCGCTGGCGCGCGACATTGCGCAGCACGGCGTTGGCGAGCGGAGCGAAGGGGGCCGAGAGAGGCGCCGATCGGACCGCCCGTACCCCGAGATCGACCGCAGCGTGATCAGGAACTTCCAGAAAGAGGACCTGCGCGGCGGCGATGACCAGATGCCATTCGAGCTCGCCGGCCCGACGCGGCATTCCGCGCTTCAAGAAACCAGCAAGCGCCTTGCGAATCGTGCCCAGGCGCCGCAGCGCGACGGTCGCGATCGAGCGCGCCAGCGCGCGGTCGCGTGGATCGAGGTGCGCCAGGGCCGGATGCGCCGAAGCGTCGCGAAACCGCTCGTCGAGGGCTTGTCGCTTGGCGAGGACCTCGCCCACGATTGCTGCGGCGGCCAAGCGCGGCGCTAGTCCCGTCTGCAAAGCGGCGTTTTCCCTGCGCTGAGGATACTGAGTTTTCCGCCCACCCGCAGGCGGAGCGGCGGGGGCCAGTGCGACGCGGCCGGAGAGTCGACGAACCCCGCCCAACCCGTATCGACCAAGCATGTCAGGTTGACGCAGTCGAGTCGCCGCGTGGATCGGGGTCGGCCGGCGGGCGGGCAATCAGCCCCACGGGCCGCGCGGTCGAGGTGCGCCGCTTGCGCCAGCCGACCATGGACCGGCCTGCGGCGGCGCCTCGTCGAAGGCGCGCCAGGATGGTGGTGCGGCGGAAGTGGCCCGACGAACGCCCATTTGCGCCGCAAGCTGCTCGAGGGCCGCGATGCGGTTCTCCACGTTCGGATGCGTGGAAAAAAGATTGTCCATGCCGCCGCCCGTCAGCGGATTGACGATGTAGAGGTGGGCCATTGCGGGGTGCGCCTCGGCGGCGTCGTTGGGGACTGCCTGCGCGCGGGCCGCGATCTTGCGCAGCGCGCTTGCAAGCCACAGAGGATTGCCACTGATGCCGGCGCCGATCCGGTCGGCCTCATATTCCCGGCCGCGGCTCACCGCCATTTGCACGATCATTGCGGCAATCGGAGCCAGGATTGCCAGCGCCAGCGAGCCGAGCGGGCCGAGGCTGCTGCGGCGTCCGCCACCGAAAAACAGGCCCCAATGCGCAATCGAGGAGATGGCGCCCGCGATCGTGGCCGTCACGGTCATGGTCAAGGTGTCTCGGTTCTTCACATGGGCGAGCTCATGCGAGAGCACGCCCGCAAGCTCATCCTGCGAGAGCGTGTCGATGAGCCCGGTGTGAAGGACGAGCGCTGCATGCTCGGGGTCGCGGCCGGTCGCGAAGGCGTTAGGCTGATCATTGTCGGCGATGAAAAGGCGCGGCATCGGCAGCCCGGCTCGACGGGCGAGTTCTGCGACGAGCTGGATGAGGCCCGGCGCGGTACGCGCATCAACCTCCCTGGCGCCGGCCGCCGCCAGCGCAAGCCTGTCGGAGTTCCAATAGGCAAAGGCGTTCATGCCAATGGCCGCGCAGAGCGCAAACGCCATCCCACCGCCCCCGCCGAGGGCGCCGCCGACGAGCACGAAGAGCGCCGTCAGGACTGCCAGAAGCAGGGCGGTGCGGAAGTAGTTCATGATCGACCTCTGCGCGCCTGCGCGAGGCAGGCCGTTCCCGACGCTGAATGTGGGAATTGCGCGTGCGATTCCAAAGGCCGGAGCCGATGAACGCAGGTCAGGAGGCGGCCCGGACCCGTTCGCCGACCGTCGCGGCGGCCCTGCCGATCCGCACAAGCGTGAACAGGCCAAGCGGGGAAATCGGCCGCCGCTCGATCAGGCTCATGTCGTCGCGTCGGGCGATCCAGTCGCCGATCACCTGCCAGGGAAACTGCGGGTGCCAGCCGAGCGCCCCGCTCCGGCGCCCAAGCCAGGCCTCGATCAGCGCCACTGCCCCGCCCTCCGCGCCGATGTGGTTGACGAGGATGATCTCGCCGCCGGGCTTGACTACCCTTGCGAGTTCTTCGAGGGTCCGCTCGGGCTCGGGAACCACCGTCATGACGAAAGGAGCAACGACGGCATCGAACGTGTCGTCGCGAAAGCCGAGCTGCGTGGCGTCCATGACGAGAAGGCCCTCGACATGGGCGAGCCGGCGCGCACAGACGCGGGTCATCGCGCGCCGGAGCATCACTTCGGAGACGTCGATCCCGACGACGTGGGTTTCCGTTTCGAACATGGGCAATTCGAGGCCGGTGCCGACCCCGATGTCGAGCACGCGCCCGCGAGGAGCATCGGCTTGCCGCCCATCCAGATTCTGAAGGCTTGCTCTTGACGCAGCCGCCGCAGCGGCACGGCGGCCGGCGCGCATGACTGCGGCGAATGCGAGATCATAGACGGGCGCCCAGCGGGCATAGGCCAGACGGACCTGGTCATTGTCGAGCTTGGCGATCACTCCCATCGAACAAATCCCGCGCGCCGCCGTCACACGCCGACGGTCTGCGCACCAGTGCGGCGCCTTCGCGGCATGCCAGTCATGTCGGCGATGTTGCAAGGCCCGGCGCGCGAGCCATGGTTGGCAGCGGCAGCGCCGGTCGCGTCTTGCGAATGATGCCGCCCCCCAGAACGCGCGCCGCGGGGCCGGCCGAGTCATAGAAGACGCAGGCCTGTCCCGGAGAGACGCCCTCCTCCTCGTTGAGGAATTCGACGCTCGCAGCCGGCGATCCGGTGTGGGGCCGCAACAAGGCCGGCACGGGGGGCCGGGTGGAGCGGACCCTTACGGCAAT
>JAFAME010000207.1 GCA_019233695.1 Methylobacteriaceae bacterium | reverse complement strand
CTCGCGTGATGTGCGTCGCGGGCGCGTGCCACGATGGTGAGGTCCGGCCGCTCGCCGCGGGCAACTGCCACGGTCTCCTCGACCGCCTGCGGCGCGTCCATGGTGACGACCAGGGCGCGTGCCACCGCGATGCCGCAGCGGCGCAGGAACTCGGCACGCGTCGCGTTGCCGAAATAGATCGCCTTTCCGGCCTGGCGCTCCGCCGCGACGACCCGCGGGTCGCTGTCGACGGCAAGATACGGCAATTGGTGTCGCGTCAGCATGTCCCCGACAAGCTTGCCGACCCGCCCGTAGCCGACAATGATGATGCGGACGGCGTGATCCTCGGGCGGCAGCATGGCGATTTCCGGCCCGATCTCCTCGACCGGGGAACGCCTCCCCAGGCGCTCGCCAAGCCGGCTCAGCCACGGGATCGTTACCATCGAGACGGTGACTACGACGACGGCGGTCTGTCCGATGGGCAAGGGGACGATGCCCTCGGCAACGGCCGCGCCCAGCATCACGAAGGCGAACTCGCCGCCCGGCCCGAGATTCAGTGCCACTTCGCGCCCCACCTGACGGGGCAGCCGGAAGGCGGCGGCCAATAGCATGAGAACGGCGCACTTCACGGCAACGAGCGACAGCGCAAGCCCCGCGATCACCGCCGGCGCCTGCAAAACGATCCCAAGATCAAGGCTGGCGCCGACCGACACGAAGAACAGCCCGAGCAGCAGTCCCTTGAACGGCTCGATTGTCACCTCGATCTCGCGTCGGAATTCGGTCTCCGCGAGGAGGAGGCCGGCGATGAAGGCACCGAGAGCCATCGACAGGCCGCTGACCGCGGCAAGCGTCGCTGCGGCCATTACGACGAGAAGGCAGGCGGCCACGAAGAGCTCGGTGCTTCGCGCTGTTGCGACCAGCCGAAACAAGGGCCGCAGGAGGAGGCGTCCGACGGCAACGAGGAGGATGAGTGCCAGCCCGGCCGGCGCCAGCGCCAGCAGCACCTCGCCCGTGACATTGCCCTCTTGGTGGGCGCCGAGGAGCGTCACCATGACGAGAAGCGGCGCGACCGCCAGATCCTGAAACAGCAGGACCGCAAAGCTCGTCCGACCGGCGGCCGAGTTCAGGCGCTTGCGCTCGCCAAGGACCGGAATGATGATCGCCGTCGAGGACAAGGCGAGCGCCGATCCGATGATCAGCGCACCCTCCACGCTCGCGCCGAGCAGGAAGGCTGCGGCCCCGATCAGCAGTGCCGAGATCACGACCTGGAGCGCGCCGAGCCCGAAGACCAGATGGCGCAGGCGCGACAGTCGTTCCCACGACAGTTCGAGCCCGATCATGAAGAGAAGAAAGACCACGCCGAACTCGGCGATATGGGCAATCGATTCGACCCGCGAGATGGTGATCGCGTCAAGCCAGGGATAGGTTTCGGCGAGCCGGCCCAGCCCGAACGGGCCCAGAAGAACCCCGGCCGCCAGGAAGCCGATAACCGGGCTGATGTGGATGCGGTGAAACAGCGGCACGACGACGCCCGCCGTCGTCAGGAACAGCAGCGTCTCTTTGTAGCCGCCCGCATCGATCGCCATCACGCACCATCGACAGGAGTGTCGCGAACGGCTAGCATCCTATGAGGAGTCGGCGGATTCGATAAGCGCCCCCGCCTAGGCAGGCGCCCGGCTGGCCGCTTGTTTGTCAAGCTCCCTTCTTATGAGCCGCAGATCGCGCCAGGCGAAGCGCTTGTGCGCGGGTTGTCGCAGCAGATAGGCGGGGTGGAGCGTCGCCATCGCCTTGATCGTGCGCGCCCCAGGCTCCCCGCCAAGCTCGTACGCGTGCCATCGGCCCCGCGCACGCATGATGCCGTCTTTCAGGCCGAGGAGCGTCTGGGCCGATGCACCGCCGAGGCAGACGAGAATGTCGGGGTTGGCGAGTTCGATCTGACGCAGCGTGAACGGCAGGCAGATCGCCGTCTCCTGCGGTGTCGGCGTGCGGTTGCCGGGCGGCCGCCAGGGCACGACGTTGGCGATATATGCGGTTGTCCGGTCGAGGCCGATGGCGGAGAGCATGCGGTCGAGAAGCTGCCCGGCGCGGCCGACGAACGGCAGGCCTTGCCGATCCTCTTCGGCGCCCGGCGCTTCGCCGACGAACATGACGCGCGCCTGCGGATTGCCGTCGGCGAAGACGAGCCGCGTCGCGGTGGCCTTCAGCGAGCACCCGTCGAAGCCTTCAAGCAGGCGCCGCAGGTCCTCGAGACTGGCGGCGGAGCGAGCCTGCTCGCGAGCCGACACGACGGCCTGATCGGCCGACAACGCCATGGCCGGGCCGGGTGCCCTGCGCAAAGGAGCGCTTGGCTCGCCGAAGGCGGGCGACGGGACCTGGTCCGCTCGATCGGCCCCGGACGGCCGAGACGGGGCGGGACCGTGGACCGTTCCGACGGCCTGATCTGTAGGTGCCTCGACGACGGCGGCAGCCGCCCGCTTCTGGGCTTCCCTCGCTCCTTCCGCCAGCCGGTCATGTGGGGTCTCGTCGAGCGCGATGTCGACGCCGATCTCCGCGTACCAGCGAACGATGTCGACGAGCTCGGGCAGGGGCAGGCGGTTCGGCGGCTCGGTCATGGACTACGGTCGGGCGCCCTCGGCTAGCTCCTTGCGCACGAGCGCCGCGCCCGCCGCGAGGGCCGCAAGCTTGCCGTAGGCAATCTCGGATTTCATCGGCGCCATGCCGCAGTTGGTGCACGGGAAGAGCTTTGTCGGCGCAACATACTTCAACGCGGCCCGGATCGTCGCCGCGACCTCCTCCGGCGCCTCGACGGCGTCGCTTGCGACATCGATGGCGCCGACGAGCACGTCCTTGCCGTCGAGCAGCCGGATGAGCTCGATCGGCACATGCGAATTGCGGCATTCAAGCGACACCTGGCGGATGGAACTCTGGGCGATGAGCGGAAACGTCTCCTCGTATTGCCGCCATTCCGACCCGAGCGTCGCCTTCCATTCGATATTGGCCTTGATGCCGTAGCCGTAGCAGATGTGGACGGCGGTCGTGACCGCGAGCCCCGCAGCAGCACGCTCCAGCGCCGCGATGCCCCATTCGGCCACCTCGCGCATATAGACGTTGAACGCCGGCTCGTCGAACTGGAC
>JAFAME010000353.1 GCA_019233695.1 Methylobacteriaceae bacterium | reverse complement strand
ACGCATGACTAGCCTCCCTCGTGCTGATCACGAGCCCTTGTATTGCTCGTCGCTGACCTGTTCCATCCACTCGACGACTTTGCCGTCGAGCTGTTCCTGGATGGCGATGTGGGTCATGGCTGTGGTCGGCGCGGCACCGTGCCAGTGCTTCTCGCCGGGCGGAAACCAGACCACGTCGCCCGGCCCGATTTCCTCGACCGGCCCGCCGTCGCGCTGGACCCGGCCGCAGCCCGCCGTGACGATCAGGGTCTGGCCGAGCGGATGCGAGTGCCATGCGGTCCGCGCGCCCGGCTCGAACGTCACGCTGGCCGCAACAACCCGCGCCGGATCGGGTGCCTGAACCAGAGGATCGATCCGAACCGAGCCGGTAAAATACTCCGCCGGCCCCTTGCTGGAGAGTTGCGAGCCGTTTCGTTTGAGTTCCATCGTGCCGGTCCCCTGCATCCTGAGCCACCGCGCCATGGGCGGTCGCATGGTTAGAATCTAGGGGCGCGCGTCGGTCGCGATTAGCCGGTAGGATGCGCATGGACTTATGAGCAGAAGTCATAAATGCAGCGTGGCAATCTGGATGACCTCCTGGCCTTCGTGGCCGTCGGGCGCGAGCGCAGTTTCACCAAGGCCGCGGCAAAGCTTGGCGTGTCGCAGTCAGCGCTCAGCCATAGCATGCGCGAACTCGAGGCGCGGCTTGGCGTACGGCTCCTGACGCGCACCACACGTAGCGTATCGCCGACCGAGGCCGGCGAACGCCTGCTCCGCAGCCTGGGCCCTCGGTTCGAGGAGATTGAGGCCGAACTCGCAGCCATACGCGAGCTGCGCGAGAAGCCCGCCGGCACCATTCGGATCACGGCAACCGAACATGCTGCCGCCATGATCCTCTCGAAGCTTGCGAAGTTCCTGAGACTCTATCCGGACATCAAACTCGAGATCATCTCCGACTACGCCCTGACGGATATCGTCGCGCAGCGCTTTGATGCCGGTGTGCGAAGCGGCGAGCAGGTGGCCAAGGACATGATCGCCGTGCGTATCGGGCCCGACATGCGCATGGCGGTCGTCGGCGCGCCCTCGTATTTCAAAATGCGATCAGAACCGAAGAAGCCGCAGGACCTCGTCGGTCACAATTGCATCAACCTGCGCCTGCCGACCCGTGGAGGCCTCTACGCCTGGGAATTCGAGAAAGATGGCCATGAGGTGAGAGCGCGTGTGGAAGGCCAACTCGTCTTCAACGGTGCCCTCCAGATGCTCAATGCGGCGCTCGCTGGATTCGGGCTCGCCTATGTGCCGGAGGGCTTGGCCGAGCCCGACCTCGCCAAGGGCCGTCTCAAGCGCGTGCTCGCCGAATGGTGCCCGCCGTTTTCGGGCTATCACCTTTACTATCCCAGCCGCCGCCAGTCCTCGGCGGCGTTTGCGCTGCTCGTCGATGCGTTGCGGCATCGCGGCTAAAATCCGGCGCTGTGCCCTAGGCCCGAGTCGTACTCTCCTCGACCGTCGCGACTACGGCAAGGCAATCCCCGACCTTGACGAGCCCGGGAAAATGGCGGGCCGCCAAAACGCCGTCGAGGGCGGCGCGATGCTCGGCGGGCGCGGTGCCCGTGCGGCCGGTAGGATGGATGCAGGCCAAAACCTCGCCCTTGCGGACCTGATCGCCCAAATCCTTGCGGGGCTCGACGAGACCGTCGTCCTCGGCAAAGCCGAAGCACTCGCTGGACGGCATGTCGAGCCAAAGGGTCGGCCCCGTCTCCGGTTGTCCGTCGAGGATTCCCGCATGCTGCAGGAGATTGCGAGCCCCGCGCCTGGCAATCGCGACAGTAACTGCACGCGCCGTACCCCCGCCGGCAAGTTCGGTCGTCACGAAAACCTTGCCCATCACCTCGGCCGCGGTGTCATACATGCCGATGGCGTCGATCTCGCGCATCCGCATCGAATAGGGCGCGCCGAAGGCTGCGACCGCAGCAAAGCAGCGCCGCTCCTGCTCCTTGTCGGGAAGCTCGTGCGCGGCAGCGTACGGCAGGAATTCGAGGGTCCGGCCGCCCGAGTGAAAGTCGAGGACGACGTCGGCAAGCGGCAGCAGATGGCGGGTGAAATAGTCGGCGATCTTCTCGGTGATCGTGCCGTCGGGCCGCCCCGGAAAGGTGCGGTTGAGATTGCCCTTGTCGATCGGCGAGGTTCGCGTGCCGGCACGAAACGCCGGGTAGTTCATGGCAGGCACGATGATCACCCGGCCCCGTACGGCATCGGCCGCAAGCGACCGGGCAAGATCGAACAACGCGACGGGGCCCTCGTATTCATCGCCGTGATTGCCGCCGGTCAGCAGGGCCGTCGGTCCCCTGCCGTTGGCGATCACGCTGATCGGGATCATCACCGAGCCCCAGGCCGAATCGTCCCCGCTGTAGGGGAGCCGCAGAAACCCGTGTTGTACGCCCTTAGTACCGAAATCGACTGTCGGCACGATGGGGGAGGCTAGCCGGCAGGCGTCCATCCTGGCTCAGTCCTTGACGAAGAGGCGGCGGGGAACATCGGCGAGGCATTCGACGCCATTCGGCGTGATCAGGATGCTCTCGGTGATCTCGAGGCCCATCGTCTCGAGCCAGAGGCCGGTCATGAAATGGAAGGTCATGCCGGGCTCGAGCACGGTGCGGTCGCCTGGCCGTAGGCTCATCGTGCGCTCTCCCCAATCGGGCGGATAGCTGAGGCCGATCGAATAGCCGGTGCGATTATCTTTGACGATGCCGTAGCGCGCAAGCACCGCGAAGAAAGCCTTGGCAATATCTTCGCAGACATTGCCCGGCTTGGCGGCCGCGAGCCCCGCCTCCATGCCTTCGAGCGTCGCCTTTTCGGCATCGCGGAAAGCCTGGCTGGGCTTGCCAAGGAAGACGGTGCGCGACAGCGGGCAATGGTAGCGCCTGTAGCAGCCGGCAATTTCGAAGAAGGTCCCTTCGCCGCTCTGCATCG
>JAFAME010000198.1 GCA_019233695.1 Methylobacteriaceae bacterium | reverse complement strand
ACCGCAATCTTCGATCTCGCCCGCCAGCCCGCGCTTCACGCAGCTTGATATGCAAAGAGCCCGCCGGGGAGGGACCGGCGGGCTCTTGCGGCGCAGGCGGAAAGGGGCTCCCCGCTGCGCAATCCGGTGTGGCGCTCGCGCTCAGGCGTGGCGCACGCCGTTCTTGGCGACGAACTCGATGTCGACGCGGCTGATGCCGAGGTCGGCGAGTTCGCGGTCGCTCAGGCGCGACAGCTCACGGACGCTTTCGCGATAGCGGTGCCAAGCCTTGATCTTCTCGGTGAGGGACTTGAGGGACATGGTCGGCTCCTTTGGTTGCCCTTCGCCCGGCGGGTTCCGTCGGCGCGGGAAGTTGTGATCCCTTTTACGAGGCTTGATATAAATTGCTGCGCTGCAAACACAACCCATGATATTGGACCCCAGGTATTCCGTTAATGCATGGCAAGTGCATAGAATTTAAACCTTTTGCCTTTTGATGACGCTCTCGTGAAGCTTCGAGGCAATGTGGTGACGCTTCTATGGGCGAAGCCATGCGACATTTGCATAAATCGCGAGGGCGAGAACGAGCCTGGCTGTGCTGCGTCGCACAAGCCGGCCGTCCGTCGGCGAGTGAGGGACCGGCGCAGGTTGCGAATGAAAGAGACCAGGGAGGCAAACCGCCCGCCGAACGATATCCCGATGAGCCGGTCGGCAAAGCGGCGGTCAGGCCAACCCAGCAGGGCGGCGAGGCGGGAAGGCCTCGGCAAACCCCGGCGCCGCCGTGGTCGGCAGGGTGAGCCAAACTCGAAAATGCTGCGCAAAAAATGGAGGCCCGCCGGAGGGCCGGCGGGCCTGCTGGGGAGAGTGAGAATTCACCCGGGCTGGGTGTTGCTCCTGGCGATCGCCGGGATGTCGACGCGGCTGAAGCCGAGGTCAGCGAGCTCGCGGTCGGTCAGGCGTGACAGCTCGCGGACGTTGTCGCGATAGCGCTGCCAAGCCTTGAGCTTCAGTCGAAGGGATTTCAGCATGATGTGCTCCATTTGAGTTCGCGCCACGCCCGAAGACCCGACGCGCGCCATGCATCCCTAGACTCGGGCGGAGCATACCTTGCTGCAGTGCGGAAACAAGCGCGTTTGGCCGGAAGCTGATATGCCAAAAACGCATATCACGGTGTTATGTTTCGAACCAAACTAAGATTTGTCACGTTCCATCACTTACTCATATCGGATAGGCCAAGAAATCGGATGCATTTTTGACATAGTTCGGGCGTGAGAGCCACCAATCTGTCGTATTGCAATGCAAAAACTCAAACGGCCGAACGACCGCGGTTCGTGAGCTGGAGGCCTTCAGGCCTTCGGCGAGCGCTGAGACGGAGAATCAACCGGAAGCAATTGTCGTCGCAACTACGCGGAGCCGTGGGCCTGACGTGCGCTCAGCCCGTGTGGCCCCGCTCGTCCAGGACTTCTCGCATCACGTCACCGACGATTTTGGGGAGGCCGGTCGTCTGGGCATCAACCTTCTGTCCCAGGCCATCAACCTTCTGTCCCAGGTCGTCGACCTTCCGCTCCACTCGGTCGAGCCGCGTCTTCAGGGCCGCCAGATCGTCGGCATTTCGGCGGGTCTGTTCCAGGATATGGCGGGTCACAAGGTTCTCGCCGTCGACCTCGCGCTCCAGCACGCCGACGCGCGCCTCGAACTCTTCCCTCGTCACGTACTCGGCCATGGCCCGAAGCCTCCCGATCCGGCGGGCAATCGATAACACGCTTCGCGCTTATCGTGTGCCTCGCGCGGCTTCCCGAGACTCTCGGTTTTGCAGCGGGCCGGTGCCCGGCCGCTTACTCCGCGGCGACCGTTCGCTTGCCCCGCTGGGTCTCGCGCCGACCCAGCACGGGCGCCAGGAATTGCCCGGTATAGCTGCGCTTCGCCCGCACGACGTCCTCGGGCGTGCCCTGCGCCACAATCTCGCCGCCGCCGTCGCCCCCTTCAGGCCCCAGATCGATGATCCAGTCGGCCGTCTTGATCACTTCGAGGTTGTGCTCGATCACTACCACCGAATTGCCCTGGTCGACGAGCTCGTGGAGCACTTCCAGGAGCTTGGCGACGTCGTGGAAGTGCAGGCCGGTCGTCGGCTCGTCGAGAATATACAGCGTCCGGCCGGTGGCCCGCCGCGACAGCTCCTTCGACAGTTTTACCCGCTGCGCCTCGCCGCCCGACAGCGTCGTTGCCTGCTGGCCGACCTTGATATAGCCGAGGCCGACGCGCGCCAGCGTCTCCATTTTCTCGCGGATCGCGGGCACCGCCTTGAACAGGGTCGCTGCTTCTTCGACCGTCATGTCGAGCACGTCGGCGATCGATTTTTCCCGGAACTTCACCTCCAGCGTCTCGCGATCGTAGCGCTTGCCCTTGCAGACGTCGCAGGTGACGTAGACGTCAGGCAGGAAGTGCATTTCGATCTTGATGACGCCGTCGCCCTGGCAGGCTTCGCAGCGGCCGCCCTTGACGTTGAACGAGAAGCGGCCGGGCAGGTAGCCGCGCGCCTTGGCCTCGGGCAGGCCCGCGAACCACTCGCGGATCGGCGTGAAGGCGCCCGTATAGGTCGCCGGGTTCGACCGCGGCGTGCGGCCGATCGGCGACTGGTCGATGTCGATCACCTTGTCGAGGAATTCGACGCCCTCGATCCGCTCGTGCGGCGCGGGATTGTCGATGGCCCCGCTGAGCCGGCGGGCGATCGCCTTGTAGAGCGTATCGATGACGAGTGTCGACTTGCCGCCGCCCGACACGCCGGTGATGCAGGTGAAGAGGCCGAGCGGGATTTCCGCCGTGACGTTCTTCAGGTTGTTGCCGCGCGCCCCGACGATCTTCAGCCGGCGGCCGCCCTGCGGCTTGCGCCGCGCCGCCGGCGCGGCAACCGAACGGCGGCCGGCGAGATAGTCTCCGGTGAGCGATTTCGGATTGG
>JAFAME010000109.1 GCA_019233695.1 Methylobacteriaceae bacterium | reverse complement strand
CGGACACGGGCATCGCGCTCGATGCGGTTGAAGCCATGGCAAGAAGCACTGCTCCGCTCGCCAGACTCAAAGCATAAGTCAGTGGACGTTTCATGCTTGGATCCTTCTCTGTTACAGCCTCTGTTCACCGCCCCGCAGCAGAATATGCGTCATACGAAGTGAACCGGCAGTGAATGACACCGACAAGCGTCAACTGAGTCTCGCGAAGGTTGCGGCACGACCGGCTCAGGCAAGGATCGGGCGCATTTCTTATTAACGAATAGCTTGCGGCGACGCAGCAATTCGTCTCGACGCGAGGTGATTGCGATTTTTGATAGGCTGAAAGTGCGCTTGCGCACATTGCCGCCTCAACGAGCCGCGCTCAACTTTCGCGCCGGCAATGGTCGTTCCACGGTGCCGGCGCGCGTCCGCCAGTGGACGCCTGATCCTCCCTCACATAGAACCGAGCGATCCGCCCGGTTCGAGTCGCTGATGTTCCATAAAATACTGATCGCCAATCGCGGCGAGATCGCCTGCCGCATCATCAGGACGGCCCGGCGCATGGGGATCAGCACCGTCGCCGTCTACTCGGATGCGGACAAGGACGCGCTGCACGTCGAGATGGCCGACGAGGCCGTCCATATCGGACCGCCGCCCGCTGCCCAATCGTATCTCGACATCGCCAGGATCGTCGCAGCCTGTAAGCAAAGCGGCGCCGATGCTGTGCACCCGGGATACGGTTTTCTCTCGGAACGCGAAGCGTTCGCAGCGGCTCTTGCTGCAAGCGGAACCGTTTTCATCGGCCCCAATCCCGGGGCGATCGCCGCTATGGGCGACAAACTTCAGTCGAAGCGCTTTGCCAGGGCCGCCGGGGTCTCCACGATTCCCGGTCATCCGGAGGCGATCGAGGACGCGGAGCAGGCAGTCGCCATCGCCGAGGGGATCGGTTTCCCGGTGATGATCAAGGCCTCGGCCGGCGGCGGCGGCAAGGGCATGCGTATCGCCCGTTCCCGCGCCGAAGTGGCAGAGGGTTTTGTGCGGGCCCGGTCCGAGGCGAAGGCCTCGTTCGGGGATGATCGCATCCTCATCGAGAAGTTCCTCGCCGACCCCCGCCACATCGAGATCCAGGTGCTTGGCGACAAGCACGGCAACCTGGTCCATCTCGGCGAACGGGAGTGCTCGATCCAGCGCCGCAACCAGAAGGTCGTGGAGGAAGCGCCTTCCCCGCTGCTCGATGCCGCGACGCGAAGCGCCATGGGCGAGCAGGCGGTGGCTCTTGCCAAGGCGGTGAATTACGATTCGGCCGGCACCGTGGAGTTCGTCGCCGGGCAGGACCGGAGTTTCTTTTTCCTGGAGATGAATACGCGCCTGCAGGTCGAGCATCCGGTGACGGAGCTTGTCACCGGCATCGACCTCGTGGAAGCGATGATCCGCGTCGCCGCGGGCGAGCCGCTGGCGCTGCGGCAAGACGATGTGCAATTGCGGGGCTGGGCGATCGAGAGCCGCCTCTATGCCGAAGACCCGACCCGCGGCTTCCTGCCGTCGAGCGGGCGGCTCGTCAGATACCGGCAGCCGCTCGAGGGGACGGCCGACGACGTGACCATCCGCGTCGATGCCGGCGTCGTCGAAGGCGGCGAGATCCCGATCCACTACGATCCGATGATCGCCAAGCTGATCGTGCATGCGCCTGACCGCGAAACCGCAATTGTCGCGCAGGCCCAAGCTCTCGATCGCTATGTGATCGACGGCATTGCCCACAACATTCCTTTTCTGGCCACGCTGATGCAGCACGAGCGGTGGCGGGCGGGGCGGCTGTCGACCGGATTCATTGCTGAAGAATTCCCGGGTGGATTTATCCAAGCTACTCCCGAAGGCGATAGCGCCTTCATGCTGGCGGCGGTTGCCGCCGCGGTCGATCATGTCATGAACTTGCGCAA
Source organism: Methylobacteriaceae bacterium (assembly GCA_019233695.1). Taxonomy (GTDB): domain Bacteria; phylum Pseudomonadota; class Alphaproteobacteria; order Rhizobiales; family Beijerinckiaceae; genus JAFAME01. The sequence goes on along the minus strand of JAFAME010000109.1, from coordinate 14,534 downwards.
GCGCCGCATCTCCGGGCAGATGCGCGTGCGCCAGGCCGTCGAGTTCGAACGCGACCGCGTCGTCCTGCTCGGGAAAAGCCGTTTCGAGGTGACAGTCGGCGAAACCGACGCCGCATTCGTCGTGGAATTTTCAGGCGACGAGCCGAAGCTGCTGGAACTTGCCTCCGATTGGGCGCCGGGCGAGCGCCTGTGGACCGGCATCGTCGGTGCGGCGGCAATCGCCGTGCAGGTGCGGCCGATTCTCAATGGCTTCGAGCTCGCGCATGCCGGGGTCTCGGTTGCCGCGCGCGTCTACACGCGGCGGGAGGCGGAGCTTGCCGCCCTCATGCCGGAAAAAACCGCCGGCGGCAGCAAGAAAGTGCTGACCTGCCCGATGCCTGGTCTCGTCAAGACGATTGTCGTCAAGAAGGGTCAGGAGGTGAAGGCAGGCGAGGCGCTCGCTGTCGTCGAAGCCATGAAGATGGAAAACGTGCTCGTGGCCGAACGAGACGTGAGGATCCGGAAGATCCTTGCCAAGGTCGGCGACACTTTGCCGGTCGACGCCGTCATCATGGAGTTCACCTGAGCCGCGGACATCGATCGAGGTCGATCATCGCCCGGGCAGCATCGACATCAGGACCGTATCACGCCGCCAGAAGTGGTGGTAGAGCGCCACGGCGGCGTGTGCGCCCGCGAGCCAGATCAACACATCGCCGAGCCAGCCATGGATGTCGGCCAATGAGAGGCCGAGCTCGCGCGAGGGCGCCAACCACGGCCGAATATCGCCGGCCCCCAGCGGGGTGAGCGGGTGGCCTTCGAGCCAGGCGCCGAGAATGGCCGTGAGCGGCGTCAGGACAAGCAAGCCATAGAGCGCCCAATGCCCGAGCCTGGCGCCGAACTCCATCCACGCCGGCAGTTCAGGGTGGCTGGGCGGGGGGACGAAAATCCGCCAGCACAGACGTGCCAGCGTGAGCGCAAAGACCGTCAGGCCCAGCAGCTCGTGCAGTCCGCGCTCGAAGTCGCTTGCCGAGGAATAGACGCGCGCCTCCCGCCCGCCGACGCTGACGATATAGGCGACGACGACGAGGAGAGCCGTGATCCAATGAAACAGCCGCGCCGTGGCGCTGTAGTGGACGATGAGACGACCAGGCAGAGGGGCATGCATTCCACTTCGTTCCCGATCAGAGCATAGTCGCAAGCGCCACGTTTGCCGACCTGATGGCGGCTAACGGCATTCATTCGACGAGAATTGAAGTCACATCATGACCTTTCCAGCCGACGCGTCGCCGTCTGGTCCGGCCTATGTCGATCCGGCCGATGGAAGGTGCTATCCGATCGAGGCGCCGCGCTGGCAATCGGACGGGGGCGGGCCGTTGATGATCACGCCGCTGCCGGGAATCGGCCGCGGCGACATCGAGAGGGGCCGGCGCTCGCTGTGGCGATATCGAGCCTCGCTCCCGCTGCCCGTCGCCGAACCCGTGACCATGGGCGAGGGCTGCACGCCGCTCGTCGAGCGTCGGTGGAAGGGGGCTTGCGCCTTCTTCAAGCTCGAATGGTTTGCACCGACCGGCAGCTTCAAGGACCGCGGCGCGTCGGTGATGATCTCGGTGCTGCGGCAGCAGGGCGTCACCCGGCTCCTCGAGGACAGCTCGGGCAACGGCGGGGCAGCGATTGCCGCCTACGCGGCGGCAGCCGGCATCAGGGCCAAGATCCTGGTTCCGGCGTCCACGCAGCCAGCCAAGACCGTCCAGATGCGCGCCTACGGCGCCGAGGTCGAGCTCGTGGCCGGAACGCGGCAGGACACGGCCGAAGCCGCGTTGCGGCAGGCGAGCGAGATTTTTTACGCCAGCCACAATTGGCAGGCCTTCTTCCTACAGGGCACGAAGACACTCGCCTACGAGCTGTGGGAAGACCTGCAGTTTCGGGCGCCGGACAACATCCTCATCCCGACGGGCGCAGGCAGCAACATCCTCGGCTGCGATATCGGCTTTGGCGAACTCCTGCGTCGCGGCGAGATCGACCGCCTGCCGCGATTGTTTGCAGTGCAACCGATGAACTGCGCTCCTCTGCACGCGAGTTTCGAAGCTGGCGCCGACGATCTCATCCCCCTCGAGACGCGCCCGACAATTGCCGAGGGCACGGCGATCGCGCGTCCGGTGCGCGCCCGCGAGGTGCTGGCGGCCATCCGGCGCTCGGACGGGACGACTGTCGCAGTCAGGGAAGACCAGATCATCGCCGCGTTCGAGGAGCTCGCTGGGTGTGGTCTCTACGCCGAGCCGACATCGGCGGCCGCCGCCGCAGCGCTCTCCAGTCTGCTGGCGCAGGGAACGATCAAACCTGTGCAGACGACGGTCGTCGTGCTGACGGGAACGGGTCTCAAGGCAACGCAGCGCATCGGCGAGCTCACCGGCGTGCCCCGCGAGCGCGCGGGAGGCAGATAGCTCTGCCAGCGGGCATTCATGTGGCTTTTTCTGCCTCGGCCTCAGCCGTTTTCCGCCTCGTAGCGCGCCTTGGTCGCAGCGTCGGGCGGATAGAGGCCGGGCAACCTCGCGCCCTTCTGGACCTCGCGAAATATCCAGGCTTCGAGCCGCTCCTGTTCCGGCCCGGCCTTCAGCACCTCGGCGAGCATCGCCTTCGGGATCACCACCGCGCCGTCATCGTCCGCGACAATGACGTCATCAGGAATGACGGCGATGCCGCCGCATCCGACCGGCTGCTGCCAATCGACGAAGGTCACTGCGGCGACCGAAGCCGGGGCGGCGACGCCGGCGCTCCACACCGGCAGGCCCGTGCCGATGACGCCGGCGACATCGCGCACCGCGCCGTCGGTGACGAGGCCCGCCACGCCGCGCTGCACCATGCGGGCGCAGAGGATGTCGCCGAAGATGCCGGCGCCCGCGAGACCCATCGCGTCGACGACCGCGACGACGCCATCCGGCATGTCCTCGATCGCGGCCCGGGTCGATTTCGGCGACGACCAGGATTCGGGCGTCGCCAGATCCTCGCGGGCCGGAATGAACCGCAAGGTGAACGCCGGTCCAGCGATCCTTTTCCCCGCCGCGGACGGGAGCGGCCGCGGACCGTGCATCCACGTCCGGCGCACGCCTTGCTTCAGCAGGATCGTAGTGATCGTGGCGGTCGAAACGCCGCGCAACGTCGCGGCGACGGCGGGATCAAAGGACATCGGGGCTCCTGGGTGCCGGGGGAATTTGCATGAGGCCCACGCGGCGCACAACGTCACTGCCTGGGGTTCCTCAAAGCCTCGGCCTCGGCATAGAAGCGCTTTTCCCAGGCCCTGTGATTGTCCGTGCTTTCGCGGACGAAGGGGGTGAAGAGGGCAAGCCGCAGTAGCACCCGGTTGACGAGATTGGCCGGAAAGCGCAGCGGCTTCAGGAAATCGACGAACAGGACGACGCGGGTCCGATCGGTCTCGTTCCAGGCTTCATGCTCGTAGGCATCGTCGAAGACGAGCGCCTTGCCTTCGCTCCAATGACAGACCTGGTCGCCGACGCGGATGCCGACCTTGTCGCGCGGCTCGGGAACGATCAGGCCGAGGTGGAGCCGCAGAAAGCCGTTGTAGGGCCCGCGGTGCGGCGGCAGGCGCTTGCCCGGTTCGAAAACCGAGAACATGACCGTCTTGAGCCCCGGAATCCTCTGGGCGATCCGCCAGGTTTCCGGACATTGCCGGATATTCTGGTCCGACTTGAGCCCGAAGCCGGCAAGGAAGAACGTCTTCCATCCCGCATCCTTCGAGATCGTCCGCACGTCCGTGGAGATCTCCTGAAAGGCCGGCAGGTCGCTCTTGCGGGCCAGCACCTTATCGAGTTCGGCGCGAATGAGCCGCCATTCCGCCTCGATCTCCCTCACCCAGGGGAAGATTGCGGTGTCATAGACCGGCGGATTGCCGAGCTTGGCGTATTTCAGATTGAGCCGCTCGGCAAAACCGACGATGCCCATGAACAGGCGAGTGATCCCGCTTGGCCGCGTCATCGGCGCAATGCCTTGCGTCGCGAAGCGCTGCCGCGGAGCATCGGATGGGCTGTCGTCCAAGCGCCCCTGCGGTTCGTCCCGTGACATCTCCGATTGAAGCGTCATGAGCTGCATTCCGAACTCTGCCCGGCGCCAACGCGAAGCCGGAGCGAACAACAATCGAACAGGAATCTGTCAAAATCACTGCCGGCGGGTCAACCCGGCGGGTCGCCTTCACTGACAGATGCGGTAGCGGTCGTTGGCTCCATGGAGCTTGAGATCGACATGCATGTGGGTGGCATGGGCGGCGTCGGAGCCTGGGCCGAGCACCGTCGTGAAGTAGCCACAGGCTGCCGTCCGTACCGCCTTGAAGAAGGCCTCGCCGTCCGCGGGCCCGGGCTGACCGATGTCCACCCTGCGACCGTCGGCAAAGGAAAAGCTCATGATATCGACCGCGATGCCGATGGCGTGCGGGCTCATCGGAGCCCCCGGTACGCTGTCCACCGGGCGGCAGTAGAAGCCGCCGGTCGAGACGCCGGCAAGCGAAGTTGCAAGATAGCCTTTCGCGAGGGGCGCCACGATTTCGCGCAGAAACGTCCCGAATTTTTCGGCCATCGAGCAGTCGAGCTCCGGCTTACCGGCAACGGCGATCGGCCTTGCTGGCGCCGGCATCCTGATCGCAACGAGCCGGACAGGCACTGCAATGATGCAACCGGCAGGCGAAGAACGCGGCGTTGCGGCGATCGCCTCGATGTTCATCGAGGCGAGCTTGCCGATACATGCTGCAATCGGATTTGACGCGGTCCTCGTTGCCGGGAGCGCCAATGCCGAATGGGGCCAGCGGCGCGGCTCGACGGAAATCCAGTTGGCGTAGCGATCGGCGGGCGGCGATCGCTGGGGCAGAGCCGGCGGGGTTCTGATCTTCACCGGCGGCCGCCGCCATTCCCGGGCATCGGCCCCCCGAAACATTCCAGCCATCGCCACGGCGATCACGACGAAGGCGATGTTCAAACCGGCGCGATCAGCCATGTCGACCGAGCGTCAGGCGCATGAGGGGTCGGCGTGGCGAGCGTCGAACGATCTCGACAAATCCCAGCGAACGAAATACCGAGGCGATGCCGACGAAGCCGTCGCCCCAGACGAGCGGGCGGTCCGCCTCGATGGCGCAGACGTCGACCGCCATGGCTCCATTGGCCCTGGCGAATTCAACGGCGGCGATCGCCAGCGGCCGCATGAGGCCGCGCTTGCGATGGCCCGAGCGTATATAAAAGCAGGTGACGGCGTGGGTCCCGTCTGGCCCGGGCGCGGCCGGCGCTTCGACTGGCCGTGAGACCTTGGCGCCCTGGAACCGCACCACCGTCGCACGCGGGCCGACGGCGACCCACCCGATGGCCGTGCCGCCCTCATAGGCTAGCAGGCCCGGTGGCGGCCCGGCCTCGACGATCGCGTGGAAGGCTTCCCGGCGTCCATCCAGGCCGAGTGCCTTCCATTCGGATCGCGCCATGCGGGGCCACATGCACCAGCATCCTGAGCTCGCGCCGCGTTCCGGCCCGAAGAGCTCGACGAGGTCCGGCCAGCGGGCCGCCGTCAGGGGCTGCATCATCACCCCATCAGCGGCAAGGGTCGCGTCCGCCTTGTCCGACCTGCGCATCCGGTCACGTCGTCTTCTCGAACAGCTCCCGCCCGATCAGCATGCGTCGGATCTCGCTTGTTCCAGCCCCGATCTCGTAGAGCTTGGCATCCCGCAACAGGCGCCCGGCCGGATATTCGTTGGTATAGCCGTTGGCGCCAAGGAGCTGGATGGCGTCGAGCGTGACCCGCGTTGCCGTCTCGGCGGCAAACAGGATTGCTCCCGCCGCGTCCTCGCGCGTCGTCTCGCCCCTGTCGCAGGCTTTGGCGACCGCATAGACGTAGGCCTTGCAGGCATTCATTGCGACATACATGTCGGCGATCTTGCCCTGGACGAGCTGGAACGTGCCGATGGGCTGGCCGAACTGCTTGCGCTCGTGGACATAGGGCAGGACGGCATCGAGCGCGGCCTGCATGATACCGAGCGGCCCCGCCGCCAGCACGACCCGCTCATAGTCGAGCCCCGACATCAGCACGCTGACGCCCTGTCCCTCGCGGCCGAGCACGTTCTCCTGCGGCACTTCACATTGTTCGAAGACGAGCTCGCTCGTGTCGGACCCTCGCATGCCGAGCTTGTCGAGCTTCGGCGCCGTCGAAAAACCGCGAAAGCCTTTTTCGATGATGAAGGCGGTGATGCCGCGGGCGCCCGCCTCGGGATCGGTCTTGGCGTAGACGACGAGCGTGTCGGCGACCGGTCCGTTGGTGATCCACATCTTGGAGCCGGTGAGGACGTAGCGATCGCCTTTCTTCACGGCCCGCGTCGTCATCGAGACGACGTCCGAACCGGCGCCGGCTTCCGACATGGCGAGCGCGCCGACGTGTTGGCCGGCAATGAGTTTGGGCAGGTAGCGCTGCTTCTGCTCGGCGGTGCCGTTGCGCCGCAGCTGGTTGATGCAGAGATTTGCATGGGCGCCGTACGACAGCCCCACCGCCGCCGAGGCGCGGCTCACCTCCTCCATGGCGACACAATGTTCAAGGTAACCGAGACCGGAGCCGCCGAACTCCTCTTCGACCGTGATGCCATGGAGGCCGAGCGCGCCCATTTCCGGCCAAAGGTCGCGCGGGAAATCGTTGCTCCTGTCGATGGCGTCTGCCCGCGGCACGATCCTGTCCTGGGCGAAGGAGTGCGTTGTGTCGCGGATCAGGTCGGCGGTTTCGCCGAGAGCGAAATCGAGCAATCTGGGCCGGTTCGGGATCATTGCGCCCGCCCTCTGCCGAGGACCCGCGCGCAAAGTCCGGCGCCGGCCCTCCTGCGAAATCAGTCGCTACGACTTCGGTCCGTCGAGAAAGGCCTGCCACTGCCTGCCGTCGCCGAAGAAGGCGTTGCGATCGACATAGCCCTTGATGCCGGGAACGTTGCCCTGCGCGGTATACTGCCAGAAATGCCAGCGCCGGTCGCCGTACTTGACACTTGGATAGTGCTTCACGCTACGCACCCAGATCGGGTAGTCCTCGAAGGCGCCGCCATCGAGGACGTCGCGGTAGAAATCCACCGTGGTGTAGATGACGGGCCGTTTCCCGTAATAGCGCTCCATCTCGGTCAGGATGACCTGCATCTGGGCGAGTGCCGTCTCGCGGGACACTTTCCTGGGGCATGTCCTCGAGGTCGGCGTCCATTCGACGTCGAGCACCGGCGGCAAGGCATCGTCTTCGATCGGGACGTGCTTTTCGAACCATTCCACCTGCTCGGAGCCAGGCCGGCACCAATAGGCAAAATGATAAGCGCCGCGGGGGATGCCGGCCGCCTTCGCTGCCTGCCAGTTGCGGTCGAAATACTCATCCGTGTAGTCGCCGCCCTCCGTCGCCTTGATCCACGCAAAGGAGACGCCGCTGTCGCGTGCCGCCGGCCAGTCGATCTCGCCCTGATACTTCGACACGTCCACGCCGTGGATCAGGAAATCGCTCGGTCGCGGCCCCTCGGCCACCTGGAGCGTGGCGCAGCCTGCAAGCAGCAGAAGTCCGGCGACCGAGCCGACAAAACCAAGAAAACGCATCGGGGAGTCTACCTTACCCAAGGTGGTGAAGACGGCACATTAGAATGTCCTTGGTAACGAGACGTAAATGCGCTCCCTTACCGCCTATCAGCGACAACTCCTTCACGCCGCAGCCGCCCGGCCGGCGAAACGGCGAATTTCAAAGCGGTGGGGAACAGTCCCGCGGAGCGCCTTCGCGATCGATCGCGATCATGCAAGAACGCCGCCGCGCGACCCCCAACATCAACCGGCTGCCGCCGGACCCGGAACACGATGATACATAAACCGGCGCTGGTGAGAAGGCCTGCAATCCGCCACGGAGCCTGAGCGCCGGTCAAGCACCCCGCACCCTATCATTTGCGGTGCTGGCGCGCCGGTGGATTTTCGATGCTGGTGCGGTCGAGAGGACTCGAACCTCCACTGGTTGCCCAACTAGCACCTCAAGCTAGCGCGTCTACCAATTCCGCCACGACCGCAGGGGAGGGCCGGTCACTGCCCGGCCATCGGCAGGCGGCTCGTCTAACAAATCGCCATCTTCGTGACAAGGGACGGAAGGTGATTTGCGAGGCGCCGGCGCTTATGTAGGAAGAACGATGACAACGGCGATCCGACGCAACGAGATTGATCATTCGATGCATCCGCAGGCCGGCGCGGAGATCGAGTGGTGCGTCGCCGGGGCGCCGGTCGCTTATGAGGCCGCGGTCGCTGCGATGGAGGCTCGCGCCGAAGCGATTGCCGCGGGGAGGGAGCGCGAGCAGGTGTGGCTTCTCGAACATCCCCCGCTCTATACCGCCGGCACCTCGGCGCGCGACGCCGATCTCAGGGATGCTCGCTTTCCGGTGCATCGCACCGGGCGCGGAGGTCAGTTCACCTACCACGGTCCGGGACAGCGGGTCGCCTATGTGATGCTCGACCTCAAGCGCCGCAAACCAGATCTGCGGGCCTTCGTGGCCGCGCTCGAAGCCTGGATCATTGCGACCCTGGCGGCATTCGATGTGCACGGCGAGCGGCGCGAGGATCGCGTCGGCGTCTGGGTGGCCCGCCCGGCGCGCCCGCGCGGGCCGGCAGGAGAGGTCGCCGAGGACAAGATCGCCGCCATCGGCATTCGCGTGCGCCGCTGGGTGAGCTTTCACGGCATTTCGCTCAACATCGATCCCGACCTCTCGAATTTTTCCGGCATCGTGCCTTGCGGCGTCTCGCAGGCGCATCTCGGCGTGACGAGCCTCGCCGATCTCGGCCTTGCTGCCAGCATGGCCGAGGTCGATGCGGTTCTGTCCAGCGAGTTCGCGCACTTCTTCGGGCCAGTCCGTGCGTCTGCAAGCGTGTCCTAAGCTGCAACGGTGGTCGGGCCATCACCTCGTGGGCAGGTGAGCAAAGCCGCTGTATCCTTGGGCAAGTGCAAGCTCCGCCGCGGTGCCTGTACGGGCCTCGACGCCTGTTACGCGGGCGCCGTATGGTCCCTTGCGGGAAGCCTCGACCATCGCATCGACCGCTCGCGGAGGTCCGGCAAAGACCGCTTCGACGCCGCCGCCGCGCAGGTTCCGGACCCAGCCCCGCAGCCGCCGCGCCTCGGCCTCCTCGACCGTCCAGGCGCGAAATCCGACGCCCTGGACGCGACCGTTGATCAGGACATGGACAATCTTCTCAACCGCGTCGGTCAAGGCGGCCGCCGTTCGCGCAGCCGGTAGGCCGACGCGGCGGCGCGGGGCTTGGCGATCGGCTCCCGTCCGGGCGGCAGGTGGCGCTGGAGCTCGGCGACATATCCTTGCGGCAACCGGAATGCCGCGGCAGCGGTAAGAATGGGTTCCATGTAACTCGCAGCCGCTCGGCCGGGGCCGGAATTCCTGCCGACATAGATGAGCGCCCGGCGCGGGCCGCTCGGGCCGACCACGGACAGGTAGAGTTTGGCGTAGAGCCCCTGCGCCATGTTCTCGTAGCGGTCGAGACCGCCGATGTCGGCGAGCGCCAGATCCCACAGCACCCCGTGCACCGAACGTCCCGGATCGCGCACCACCGATGCGAAGCCCTCGCGCATGATGACGAAGCGATGTCGGGCGAGTTGCGCAATGCCGACCGGCCGCGACCGCGGGCAGTGGGCTGTCATTGCCGCGCGGTCCATGTTGGAACCATACGCGAAGTAGAGGGGCACCGGCCTGGCCGAGCGGCTCGAATGCAGCGTCAGCGCGCGCCGACCGGCGTGCCGTTGATCGTCGTCTTGCCGTCCGGGTCGACTTCGATGAGCCAACTGGTCGCCCCGTCGGCGCCGGCTTTTCCCATGCGCTTGGCATTGGCGAGGCCGACAATCGCCTGGGCGGCGAACTGATCGGTCGCCGCCGCTGCCTGCAAGGCGTCGAGCGCCCGATCGAGGCCCTTGGCCGTGACGGTGAGCTTGACGGTCGGCTTCGGCTCCGTGACGGTGACGTCGCCGCTCCAGTCGATTTCGACGAGCTCGGAGACGAGCCGGCCCGGTTCGACCGTCACCTTGATCGGCCCGCCCTGCTTGAACGCCGCGCCGATCTTGGCATCCGCCTCGGGCGAGATCGGCGGGGTCTTCGCCGGGTCGAAATCGGCAATGGCCTCCCGCACCCCGGCCGCAACGTCAAATCCGGTGACCGACGCGCCCATGACGATTTCCGTCGGCACGAATGGCTTTTGCCAGGGCCTGACGAGCTGCTCCGGAATGACCAGCCCGTTTGCCTGCCAGTTCATGCCGAAGTGCGCCTGCGGGGTGACGCCGGTGCCGGAAAAGCTGAACCCCAGTCCTTTCAAGACAAAGGAGCCGACGGCTGTGTCGATGCTGACGTCTTCGAGGGTTGCTCCGACCTCCGCCTTGTCGAACACCGGGATCGCAGCGGAAAGGAGCCCCTTGAGCTCGGAGGTTGCATCGACAATTTGCTGCTGCGAGGGATGGGCGACGAAGAACGCCCACAGATCAAGCAGAGCTTGCCCGTGCATGGCATCAAGTCCGATATCGCCGGTGCCGGAACGGCCCTTGAGCGTGAAACTCAATTGCTTCGTGATCGGCGATGCGCCCGACGCGGAGGGGGGAGCGCTGAGATTGAAGGCCTCGGAAAATGCCCCGAACATCTCCTTCACGTGCAACGTTGCCACGCCATCCGCTACGGTGGTCGCCTTGTTGTCGTTGGAGATGTCCGCCATCTCCGCGCTGACCGAACCGTTGGCCATGACGGACTCGGTGGCGTATCGGGCAAGTTTGACCGTCGCTTCGGTGAAAGTGGCGATCTTCGGATCGTAGATCCCCTCAAACTTGAATCCGCCGGCAGAGTAGGTGGTCTTTTGACCCGGGAGCTCGTACTGGAGCTGCTCGGGGAAGGTCGCGTCGCCGACGCGCCACGTGCCGTCGTCCTGCGGCGTCAGGTGGAATGAGATCACCGCCGGGTCGAGCTTGACGCCGAGCGTTTCCAAGGGCTTTGCCGCCTTTTGCAGATCGAAGCTCACGAGATAGGTTTCCCCGTCGACCTTCACGGCGACGGTGCCCGTCTCGCCCGCGGCAGGTTTCCCGACATACCGCTGGAAGGTGTCGAGGAGCGCGTTGGCCCCATCGCTGGTGACTTCCGCCGAGATCGCCGGCTGGGCCAGAAGCACCGCGGCGCCAATGCCGAGCAAGCTCTTCGTGAACATGATCGCCCTCCTGTCGACCCATCGATCCATGCAAATTGCGCCCGATGTGTGAATGCCATTTCACAAAGATGGTCAATCTCGGTGTCGTTGCGGCTCAGGTGCGACCGCCCGCCGTCTGGCATCCAAGGATTGCGTTCGCGTCACTCGACCCGGTTCTTGGCGTTCCAGTTGCGCTCGAGATTGTCGATAAGCGCCGGGCTGAAATGGCAATAGGCCTGCTCGCGGGCATAAGCCGAGCAGTAGCGGCGAAACTGGTCGAGCGGCTCCTGCCCGATTCGCAAGGCGCGGCGATTGCCGATGGCACTGACCGCGCCGGCGCTCGTCAGGCCGTCGACGACCCGTTCGATGGCGGCCTCCATTTCCGTTGCCGGCACGATCTCGTCGCAGATGAGCCGACCCTCCGCGCCGTCGCAGGCAAGCTTGCGCTCATACTGGATCGCCTGGCGCGCGATGCGGTCGCCGACGAAGCGGGGCAGGCGCAAATTTGCAAGGCCCGGAATGATCCCCTCCTTGCGGGCCGGAAGCGTCATGAAGGCATCATCGGCGGCGATGATGTAGTCCATCGCGAGGAGCAGCTGACAATGCCCGCCGATGGCGAACGTCTCGAGCGCGACGACCCAGGGCTTCTCGATCGCGCGGCCATTGACATCGTCCGGGAGCTCGTCCCGACGCGCCACGCCACGCAGGATCTTGTGGATGTAACCCATGTCGCGCTCAAGGAACCACAAAAAAGGAATCTTGCCGCGGTAGAGGTGGGTGAGATTGATGCCGCTGCCGAGGACACGCCGGCCGCGATAGTTCGGATGATCGACCGTGCCGCCCCTCAGGACCGCAATCTCGGTCTGCGGATCGAGGATGGCGAGGTCTACGCAGGTCTCTGTCAGGCTGAGCGTCGTGTCGTCCTCGGCGTTGAGAAAACGCGGGTTCCTCATCTCGATATGGACCGCCTTGCCGTGCCGCTCGATTGAGGCGGCGCCGAGATCGAGCCTGCCGGCGGCGGCGAATTTGGCGCAGAGCTCCTCGGCCTGCGGCCGCGGCAGCAGCATTGCATGGCAGAGATGGCGGCCGGCCCCTTCGCTCGCGAGCACGTGGGCGAGAAAGATGCCCTGGTCGATCTCCAAGCCCTCCTTGTCGCGCTGGAGGCGGCCGTCCTCGGCGGCGATCTGCTCTTGTTGGGGAACAAGGCCGGGAACGGCCGCGGCCGCGCCGAAGACGAGCTCATCGAGTCGGAGGAAGCGGGACTTGCCGCCCGTGAGGCCGTCATAGACGCTGTCGGCATGACGCTTCAGGAAGTTTTCGCGCGTCTGTCGGGCGGTCGAGAGAATTGCTTCGGCGGCGCTCGCTTCGGCGGCTGACCGCCGCGCCTTTGTCGGCAGGCGCGCCAACAGGCCGCTCGAGGCCCGCCAGAAGGCAGAGTAGCGAGACACATCCCGCCTGTAAGTGTCGACATCGCCCGGCTCGGCCGCGTACCAGGCATCGATCTCCGACGGCGCCATGCCTACGGCCCGCAGTCGATCAGTGCGCGAGTTGGGGATGTCCTGCGCGGTCACCTCAAACCTCAATCCTTCGGGCGACGGTCGATCACCCGCTTGGCCTTGCCCTGCGAACGCTCGATCGTTCCGGGTTCGACGACGCGCACGGCGGCAGTGACCCCGACGAACCCTTTGATGATGCGCTGAGCCTCGCGCTCCAGCGCTTCGCGTTGCGTCGCCGTCAGGGCGCCAGCGAGCTCCGCCCGGGTCTCGACAAGCACGTCGAGCTCATCGAGCCGGCCGGCGCGGCGCACCTCGAGGATATAGTGCGGCGCAAGGCGCGGTTCCCGGGCCAGCACTGCCTCGATCTGCGAGGGAAACACGTTGACGCCGCGGATGATCAGCATGTCGTCGCTGCGCCCTTTGATCCGCTCGATGCGCCGCATGGTCCGCGCCGTGCCGGGCAGAAGCCGGGTGAGATCGCGCGTGCGATAGCGGATGACGGGCATGCCCTCCTTGGTCAGCGTCGTGAGAACGAGTTCGCCCGGTTCGCCGTCGCCCAGCACCTCGCCGCTCGCCGGATCGATGATCTCGGGCAGGAAATGGTCCTCCCATATGGTGAGGCCATCCTTGGTCTCTATGCATTCCTGGCCGACGCCCGGCCCGATCACTTCCGAAAGGCCGTAGGAATCGACGGCGTCGAGCCTCATCCGGCGCTCGATCTCGCCGCGCATCGCCTCGCTCCAGGGCTCCGCCCCGAAAATGCCGACCCGCAGGCCCAAGTCGTTTGGCCCATATCCGCGCCGTTCGAATTCGTCGGCGATCGCCAGCATGTAGGACGGTGTCACAGCGATGATGTCCGGCTTGAAGTCGACGATGAGCTGGACCTGCCGTTCGGTGAAACCGCCGCCGAGCGGAATGACGGCGGCGCCGAGATGTTCGGCGCCGTAGTGAAAGCCGAGGCCACCCGTGAACAGGCCATATCCGAAGGCAATATGGATCTTGTCGGTCGACCGGCCGCCGGCAGCGCGGATGGAGCGTGCCATCAGGCGCGCCCAGGTCTCAATGTCGCCACGCGTGTAGCCGACCACCGTTGATTTGCCGGTCGTGCCGCTCGATGCATGGATGCGCACGATCTCGTCCATTGGCGCGGCAAACATGCCGAATGGATAGTTCTGGCGGAGATCTTCCTTGGTGGTGAAGGGAAATCGGCGGATATCTTCGAGGTCACGAAGGTCGTCGGGATGAACGCCGGAGGCCGCGAATGTCTGCCGGTAGTGCGGGACCCGCTCGTAGGCGAGGCGAAGCGACTGCTTCAGGCGAGCGAGCTGCAGGGCGCGTAGCTCATCGACGCCGGCCTTTTCGATCGGCTCGATCGCGTCGCGAGCCCCCACACCAACCTCCCCCTTTTTCTAAATCGGGCCCTTGCCCGCGCATTTTTGCACAATTCGCATTTCGGCGGTCGGGGAACGTTGCTTGGGCAGGAGTGGATTACATCAGGGCTTCCATGCGGCGGATCGTTGTCGCCTAGGCCGTCTTGTGGAGCAAGCCCGGGCGTGACAGTTGGAGCCCTGCAAGTTTGGTCCATCGGGGGCCTTCGCGATGAGCTCAAATGTCTACATTGGCCGTCTGTCGGATCGCGCTGATCCGCTCGATTGGGGCGGCGAACCCCGCATCGGCAACATACCCCAGAGGATCGGACCCTTCTTTCCGACAGGATCAGGGTCGCGCCGGCCATTTCCTTCCCTGGTCGCAAAGATCCAACGCGGCGAGCTCTCCGGCAAGCAGGTCGATTGGGGCGCATGGGCGGCCAGCGTCTCGAAGCAGGACATCGTCGATTTCATCGTTGAGACCTACCGGGACGATCCGC
>JAFAME010000392.1 GCA_019233695.1 Methylobacteriaceae bacterium | reverse complement strand
GAAACCAACAACGCCCTCGGCTTGGGCATACATTTTCATCGGGGTCGTTGTAGCCTTCACCGTGCCACTCTTTCTCAACCTCACCCAGAGTTCCTTGGTCCCAAATATATTGAACAAGGTTGATGGGTATGTGCGCGACCTCCTTGTGTTAACAGGCGTGTGCATAGTAGCCGCGGTCTCGTCACGAGCGTTTCTTGATCGCCTCTCTGCGCGAATTCTCGACCAATTGAATCAGACTCAAAAGGAGGTGAAGGAGACGCAGCAGAAAGTCTCGCAACAAGCCCCTGAAGTCGAGCAGGCCAAAAACCTTGCTGCCGAGGCAGTCGCGACATCAAAGGCGGCGGTAGACCAAACGGAGCTCTTAGGAGAGGCAGTTGACGCCTCCGATACGGCCGCGAGAGCTGAAGCCCAAGCAGCAGTCACTCAGATGAGCGCGCAAGAACTGCAGCAAATCGCGCTCAGCGAGGAGGAGTCAAAAGTTCTCAACGCGTTGCATAAAATGCCATATCGGACCATCGCCGGGCTGGTTAGAGACTCGGAGCTGCCCCGGGAGAAGGTCAGCGATTTGATCGACAGCCTTGTTGCGAAGCGCGTTGCAACGCCGACCGCCTCTCCGAAAACCGGGGGACCACGATATCGTATCACCGACAGAGGAATTGCAGCGCTCAATGCTGCCCAGAGGCCACCGGGAGACGTCCCCCCAGCGGGGCCGGGCTAATTTTCCTGCGTTTGACCGGTTGTGTACAGTACTGGCAGCAAATCGTCCCGCCTGGAAAAGAGCCAAGGCCGCCGATTGAGTCGTATTCGAAAGGATTCTCCGACCTTGCCTCTCTCCGATTTCGTCGGTGCGCATTCCCCGGTGGGAGGTCTGATTCACGAAGTCGGACATCTCAGCCCCCTCACCCAGGAGCGGCTCGCCGAAACCACATATAAGCTGACCGAGGCAGCCCCTCTCTTCATCCCACGCATGCCGAAGACCGGCAGGCCCTTCTCGGTGCGCATGACCAACTGCGGCCCGCTCGGCTGGGTTTCGGATGAACGGGGCTACCGCTATCAGGCGACGCATCCCGACACCGGCGCGCCCTGGCCGCCGATGCCCGACATTGTTCTTGCCGCTTGGCAGGAGCTTGCCGACTATGCGCACCCGCCGGAGGCGTGCCTCATCAATTTCTACGACGCCAAGGCCCGCATGGGCCTGCACCAGGACCGCGACGAGGAAGATTTCGAAGCTCCAGTCGTCTCGCTGTCGCTCGGGGACACCTGCATCTTCCGCATCGGCGCGTCCACGCGGGGCGGCAAGACGGTCTCGTTCCGGCTCGCCTCGGGCGATGCGCTCGTGCTGGGCGGCCAATCCCGACTTGCCTTCCATGGCGTCGACAGGGTCATCCCCAAAACTTCAACGCTCCTGCCGCACGGCGGCCGCATCAATCTTACGATGCGACGCGTCACACGACCCTGAGGGGCGTGGGTTTCACTTGGCGCCGACGTTGTTGTTGGCGGGCGCCGGTTCGACCGCCTCTTTGGGAAGCGCTTTCGATACGCCGACGAGGGCCGGCCGCAGCACCCGGTCGCCGATGGCGTAGCCTGCCTGTGCGACCTGCTTGACCGTGCCTGAGGGGACACTGTCGTCGGGGACTTCGTACATCGCCTGATGCAGGTTGGGATCGAACTTCTGACCGAGCGGATCGAGCTTCTTCACCCCGAACCGGCCAAGGCTTGCGAGGAGATCGCGCTCGGTCAGCTCGATGCCCTCGATCAGGGCCTTGAGCGGGCCTTCCGCCGTCGCGCGCGCCTCGTCCGGAACGCTGTCGAGGGCGCGGCGCAGGTTGTCGGCAACCGTCAGCATCTCGCGGGCAAACGACGTGACCCCGTAGGTCCTTGCGTCCGCCACCTCGCGCTCGGTGCGACGGCGCAGATTCTCCATCTCGGCAAGGCCGCGCAGGACCTTGTCCTTGAGCCCGGCGATTTCTCCGCTCAGCGCCTGGGCCGTCGCGGCGGGATCGGGCTGTGCGGTCGGGGCCGCCGCGCCCTCTTCAGGGGCGCCGGCGGGCACGCCTTCACGTTCGGATGCGGTTTCGTTATCCGTCATGAGCTTCCATCTCGTGCTTATCCGCCCCGATATCGGGCTCGCAAACGCGAAAATCAAGCAGTCGCGTGGCGGACGCGCGGCTCTTCGATGCCGCCCAAAACGTGCATGAGCTGGCGCCGGATCGTCGCCTGCCGGCCATGGGCCGTCACCTTGGCGCCTGTGAGGTCGGTCACGTAGAAGACGTCGACCGCCTTCTCTCCGAAGGTTGCGATGTGCGCGGAGGCAATGTTCAGGTTGAGCTTGGAAATCGCGTTCGTCAGGTCGTAGAGCAATCCGGGTCTGTCAAGCCCTGAGACTTCGAGGACGGTGTGGCGGTTCGACAGCGAATTGTCGACGATGACCTCCGGTACCAGCGGAAAGGTCTTCGCCCGGTCCTTCGGCGCCGCTCCCCGGGCAGCGACGATTTCGCCCAGGCGAATCTCGCCGCGCAGCGCCCGTTCGATGCCACTGGCAACGCGGCCGGCCCGCCGCAATTCGTCCTCGTCGAGCTCGAATGCGCGCGAGATGAAGATCGCGTCGAGTGCCAGGCCGTCGGTGGTCGTGAAAATATGCGCATCGACGATATTGGCGCCGGCCGCGGCGCAGGCGCCAGCGATGATCGACAGGAGCCGGGGATGATCAGGCGCCACGACCGTGAGCTCGGTCACGCCGCGGAACGCATCGGTGGCGACTTCGGTGGCAAGCGAGCGCTGCTCGGCATCGGCCCGGCGCAGGATCCCGGCGTGCTGCACCTTCCGCCCCACCTCGACCTTCAGCCAATAGGCCGGATAGTGGCGGGCCGCATAGGCAGCAAACTCGGCATCGGACCACGACGGCAGCTGGCGACGCAGTTCCTCCTGCGCCTGGGCGACGCGGATCTTGCGCTCGACCGCGGAATGGCCGCCGGTGAGGACGATCTCGGTTTCCCAGTAGAGCGTGCGCAGGAGCTGACCCTTCCAGCCGTTCCACACCCCCGGCCCGACGGCGCGAATGTCGGCAACGGTCAAGACCAGCAGCATTTTCAGCCGCTCCAGCGTCTGCACCGTATTGGCGAAGGTCGTGATGGTGCGCCGGTCCGACAAATCGCGGCTCTGCGCCGTCGTCGACATGACGAGGTGGTGCTCGACAAGCCAGGCGACGGTCTCGGTTGCTGCCTCCGACAGGCCGAAGCGTGGACACAAGTGGCGGGCGACCTCGGCCCCGACGATCGAATGATCGGCATGGTGGCCCTTGGCGATGTCGTGCAGGAAGAGCGCGACGTAGAGCGCCGTCCGGTTGGCGATCGTCGGCATGATGGAGTTCGCGAGCGGGTGATCCTCCTTGAGGGTGCCCGCGTCGATCTCGGCCAGCACCCCGATGGCGCGCAGGAGATGCTCGTCGATCGTATAGTGATGGTACATGTTGAACTGCATCATCGCCACGATGCGGCCGAAATCCGGGATGAACCGCCCGAGCACGCCGGTCTCGTTCATCCGCCTCAGCACCACTTCCGGCGAGTTGCGCGAGGTGAGGATCTCCAGGAACAGGCGGTTGGCCTCGGGGTTGCTGCGCACATCGGCAGTGATCCGCTTCAGGGACAGCGTGACGAGCCGCGTCGCGTCGGGATGAATCGGCAGGCGGTTTTCGCTCGCCACCCAGAACAGTCGAACGAGATTGATGGGATCGCGCTCGAAGACGTCCGGCCTGGCGACCGTGATCCGGTCGACCTCGATGGCGAAATCGCCGAGCCCCTTGATGGTGCGCCGACGCCTGAGCCGGCCGATGAAACGGTCGAGGACGGCCGGCGGCTTGGCGTGGCGTTCTTCGAGGGCGGCGCAGACAATCGCGGTCAGGTCGCCGACATCCTTGGCGACGAGGAAATAGTGCTTCATGAAGCGCTCGATGCCCGACAGGCCATCGCGGGTCACGTAGCCGAGCCGTCCCGCGATGATGCGCTGATGGTCGAACGTCAGCCGCTCCTCCGCCCGGCCGGTCATGAAATGCAAGTGGCAGCGCACCCGCCACAGGAACTCCTCGCAGCGTCTGAACAGCCGGAACTCGGCGGGGGTGAACAGTCCCGCGGCGACAAGCTCTTCCGGCTGGCGCACCCGGTAGACATACTTGACGATCCAGAACAGCGTCTGAAGATCGCGCAGGCCGCCTTTGCCCTCCTTGACGTTAGGCTCGACGACATAGCGCGAACTCCCGGCACGCTTGATGCGCTGGTCGCGCTCCATGAGCTTGGCGGCGACGAACTCGCGCGCCGTCTTGCACACGATGGTGCGGTCGAAGCGCGTGAGCAGCTCGGAGAAGAGGGCGGCGTCGCCCTCGATCAGTCGCGCCTCGATCAGGGCGGTCCTGACCGTCATGTCGGCGCGCGCCTGCGCCAGCGTCTCGTCGATCGAGCGGGTCGCGTGTCCGACCTTCTGGCGGAGATCCCACAGGACGTAGAGCACTGCCTCGACCACGCTTGCCCCGCGTGGCGTCTGCCTGGGCGGATGCAGAAACAGGAGGTCGATATCGGAACCGGGCGCCAGAGTGCCTCGTCCGTAGCCGCCGACGGCAACGATGGCGAGAGGATCGGCCGGAGCGCCGTCGGGGGGGTGAACATATCTGATCACGTAGTCGTGGATGGCACGGATCAATTCGTCCTGCAGATCGGCAAGCTGCCTGGCGCAGGCGAGGCCCTGCCCGTCGGCCTCGAGCCAGGCCTTGACGATGGCCCGCCCGGCTTCGAGGGCGGCCCGGAACAATTCGACGACGGCGCGCCGAAACCCCGGCTCGTCGCCTTCGTGTGCAGCGCGCAGGCGCTCCAGGTCCCGGGCGATGGCATCGCGATCGCTGAGGGCAGCGGAATCACGACGCGGGCGGTGACGGACGGAAGCGGGAGCGTTCATGCCAGTCGGTGTAGCACAATTGGCAATATGAGAGCGGCGCGGCGCTGCACGTCACGCCGAGTTGCTGACGGTTGCAGACGGATTGCGCTTGCTAGACCGGAGACCTATCGTCTATTGCTAGCATGACAGCGCCGAAATCTGGCGCGCTCGTCGCGGCTCGCCCGGCCGCCGCGAGCACATAGGGAGGTCGGCGTTGGCGGTTCTGGAGTTGCAGGGCATATCGAAGCATTTTGGCGCGATTCAAGCTCTGATCGATGTCGATGTCGGGCTGGAACGGGGCGAAGTGCTTGGCCTGATGGGCGACAACGGCGCCGGCAAATCGACGCTGGTGAAGGTCATCGCCGGCAACTTTCCTCCCAACGGCGGCGAGATCCGGATCGACGGCGAAGTGGCCCACTTCCATCGGCCGGTCGAGGCCCGCGAAAAGGGGATCGAGGTCGTCTACCAGGACCTTGCCCTTTGCAACAATCTGACGGCCGCGGCCAATGTCTTTCTCGGGCGCGAGATCAAACGGTCGATCGGGCCGATCAGATGGCTCAACCACGGCGCCATGTACAAGCGCGCCGGCGAGCTGTTCGGCGAGCTCAAATCCGAAACGCGTCCGCGCCATCTCGTGCGCCAGATGTCGGGCGGCCAGCGCCAGGCTGTGGCCATTGCCCGGACGCGGTTGTCGAACGCCAAGATCGTGCTGATGGACGAGCCGACGGCTGCGATCAGCGTGCGCCAGGTCGCCGAGGTGCTCGATCTCATCCGACGCTTGCGTGATTCGGGCATCGCGGTCGTGCTGATCAGCCACCGCATGCCGGACGTCTTTGCGGTATGCGACCGCGTCGTCGTGCTGCGGCGCGGCCGTAAAGTTGCCGACAAGGCGATCAAAGCGAGTTCGCCGGAGGAAGTCACGGGGCTCATCACCGGAGCCATCCATGTCGCTTGAAACGCGCCTGCGCTCGGTCGGCAAGGAGGCGCGGCGGACGCAAGCTGCGCCTGTGGGCGACCCTGTTCTCGACACCCACGAGAAGACGATTTTCGAGAAGCTCATCGGGACGCAGGCCTTTTGGGTGACCATGGCGCTCCTGATCATTTGCGTGGTCATGAGCATCCGCGAGCCGGTGTTTGCCACCGAAGACAATTTCTTCAACATTACCCGCAACTTCGCCTTCATCGGCGTGATGGCGCTCGGCATGACGCCGGTGATCATCACCGGCGGCATCGATCTTTCGGTCGGCTCGGTGATGGGTCTTGTCGCGATTGTCTGCGGGCTCGTTCTCCTGAAGCAACCCATCCCTTGGATGCCCGACTGGTGGAACGATGCGACCTGGACGCACAGCTGGTGGATGGCGCTCGCGCTCGGGCTTCTCGCCGGGGTCATCGTTGGCCTGATCAATGGCGTGCTTATCGCCTACGTCGGCCTGCCGCCCTTCGTCGTGACGCTCGGGATGCTCTCGATTGCCCGCGCCGTCGCCGTCGTGCTTTCCGGCAACCGGATGCTCTACGACTTCCGTCCCGACCAGGCGCCGAAATTCAAGATCATCGGGGGCGGTCAGAATCTTGGCCTGGATCAGCTTTTCGGGGCGGATTTCCCGTTCCGACTCTCGAACCCGTTTCTGATCCTGGTCGTCTTGACGATCACGTTGGGCATTGTTCTGCGGATGACCGGCTGGGGACGGCATATCTTTGCCATCGGCGGCAACGAGCAGGCAGCCAACCTGACGGGCGTGCCGGTCAAGCGCGTCAAGGTGCAGGCCTACGTCATCTGCTCGCTGTCTGCCGCTCTGGCCGCCATCCTCAGCGTCGGCTGGTCCGGTTCTGCCAACAACAGTCTTGGCCAGTCCTACGAATTGCTCGCCATCGCTTCGGCGGTGATCGGCGGTGCCAACCTGATGGGCGGCGAGGGCGGGGCCTATGCTGCCTTCATCGGCTCGGCCCTGATCTTCGTCATCCGCAATTCGCTTCTCATGGCGGGGGTGGATTCGAACTGGCAGGGCCTCTTCGTCGGCAGTTTCATCATTCTCGCGGTCGTCCTCGAGAGGATCCGTGGCAAGAGACGCGAATGACCCGGCTGGCGGGCTTCGTGAGTGTGGAAGAAGAGAAAGTGGAGGGAAGATGATGCTCAGGTTTCTGCTGACGACCGCCATCGCCGCCGGGGCGTTGATGGCAATCGCGGGCGGCTCGGGCGCCGCCGACAAGAAATATACCTTCGCGCTGGTGCCGAAGAACACCAACAATCCCTTCTTCGATCAGGCGCTCGCCGGCTGCAAGAAGGCCGAGAAGGAATTGAACGGCGCAGTCGAATGCCTCTACATCGGCCCCGGCGAGCACGGCGGCGGCGATGAAGAAGCCCAGATCGTCGCCGACCTGATCACCAAGAAGGTCGACGGCATTGCGGTATCGCCCGCCAATGCCGCCGCGATGGCTGCCGCGCTCCAGGGCGCGGCGCCGGCGAAGATTCCGGTCCTGACGTGGGACTCGGACCTCCTTGCCAAGGACAAGGCCCTGCGCCTCGCCTATGTCGGCACGCACAATTATGAGATCGGCGTCAATCTCGCCAAGCTTGCCCAACAGATCAAGCCAAAGGGCGGCACCATCTGCATCCAGTCGGGCGGCGCGGCGGCAGCCAATCACAATGAGCGCATGCAGGGCATCCGCGACACGCTCTCGGGCACGAAGAGCGCGGAAGCGCCGGGCGAGCGGCTCACCGGGCAAAACGGCTGGAAGGAAGTCGACGGCTGCCCGCTTTACACGGACGACGATTTCGCGCGCGCCGTACAGCAGATGGAAGACACGCTCAACAAGTATCCGAACCTCGACGCCTTCATCCCGACCGGCGGGTTCCCGCAGTTCCTGCCGGACGCCTATACCAATGTCGCCTCGAAGTACAAGGACAAGATCGCGTCCGGCGCGCTGGCGCTTGTCGTCGCCGACACGCTGCCCGTTCAGATCGATCTCATGAAGAAGGGCCTGTCGGCCGGGCAGGTCGGCCAGCGCCCGTTCGAAATGGGCTATAAGGCGATGTACTTCCTCAAGGACATCAAGGACGGCAAGGCGGCTCCCGCCGATCCGACCTATACCGGCCTGGACGTGTGCACGCCCAAGACGGCCGACACCTGCGTCGGCGGCGGCAGCTGATCGCGGCGGACCCTTTCTCCTGAACAAGAAACGGGCGGGATGATTCCCGCCCGTTCTTTTCGCCCCGCCGGAAAGCTGCACCGAACTGCGTGCGCCAAGTC
This sequence comes from Methylobacteriaceae bacterium, assembly GCA_019233695.1. Taxonomy (GTDB): domain Bacteria; phylum Pseudomonadota; class Alphaproteobacteria; order Rhizobiales; family Beijerinckiaceae; genus JAFAME01. The sequence goes on along the minus strand of JAFAME010000392.1, from coordinate 5,219 downwards.
GCTCAGGCGGACTTACGTCGCTTGGGAGAGAGGTCAGCCTTTCTGCTTTTGCCGTTTGCACTGCGACCGGAATTTTGAACGCGCCTTGCCGTGGAGGCCCTGCTTGTCGGCCTCGGCCGAGCATTCGGCGGATATTTTCGCCTTCTGATCGTCAGACATCGTAGGCTTTGCCGGCGTGCCCGCGGGCGCCGAGGTCGCGGGCGGGGGCGTTGCCGGGGCAGGGGCGGGCGTCGTGGTCTGAGCCGAGACGACGCTCGAAGCGGTGACCGCGGCAAATGCCGCAGCGATGACAAGACCTGTGATTCTCATGGCTGCAAGCTCTCTTGTTGGACAGTGAGCCGTTCAACCGCATCGCATCCGGGATCTCCCGTCAAGATGCGGTGCAGGCAATCCAAGACTTCTGCCTGTTCGTGACAGGGAAAAGCTGTGTGCATGCGGTAGGGAGCTGCCGTCAAACGTGCTGCCGAACTATCGGGCAGTGCATTTCGGCTCTTGGCCTTCAGTAGTGACGGCGGCGGCGCCAGGGAATGGCGTTCTGCGGGGCGCGCGCTCCGACCTGGAATTCGGCGACGAACCGCCCATCAGATGTACGGCGCGCCATCAGCGGACCGCTTGCTCTCGTCGCCGCAACACCCCGGTACGTCCGCATACGGCCGATCTGCGTCTGGCCCTGCGCCGCCGCCTGCGGCGGTGCGGCTGTAAAATGCTGTTCCCCGGCTTTCGGGCCAAACGAGGCGAGGCATTCATTGTAGGCGAACGGGTTTTCGATCGAGGCGCAATCCGCCGCCGATCGAGGTGTCGCGAGCGCCGCTGCGGGTGCGCATACGACAAGAACAATCAATCCGAATCGCACGATATCTCCCATGGTCCGAGCTTGTTGTGCCCATCAATTGTGGCGAGTTGGTGAGAGAGGCCAAGTCAACACGACTTTCAAGTCATTCGGGGGCCCTCGTCTTGCCTGAAGTGCAGTATTTGGATTGTCACAGTCGGGGTCTTTCGTCCATCCGTCCTCGGGATACCGGCAAACCGGAGCAACGACGAGGCAATCACGCCCGCAGGCTCGCTCCGGTTCTTCTGGCGACCTCGGCGACGATCCTGCCTGCTACAGCGTCGATCTCGCTCTCCGTCAAGGTCTTTTGGCGTGGCTGCAGGGTGACGGTCAGCCCCACGGATTTCTTTCCCTCGGGCATGCCGGGTCCTTCATAGACATCGAAGATGTTGAGACCTGAAATCAGCGACCGGTCGGCGGCCTGTGCCGCCTTCAAAATGTCGCCTGCAGGAACCGCACGATCGACGACGAAGGCGAAATCGCGTTCGACGGGCATCAGCTCGACAAGTTCGAGCTTCGGTTTTGCCCGCGTCGGCTTTGCTTTCGGTGGCGCAATCTCGTCGAGGATGATCTCGAAGCCGCACAGCGGTCCCTTGACGTCGAGGGCTTCGAGCGTCTGGGGATGGAATTCGCCGAACCAGCCGACGGCATTGCGGGCGCCGAACTGCAAGGTGCCGGATCGTCCAGGATGAAACCACGGCGGTCCGCCGGCAACCACGTTCAGACCACCCAGCGCCACGCCAAGCGCCCCGAGGAGCGCCATTGCGTCGGCCTTGGCATCGAAGGCGTCGACCTCACCGGCGGCGCGCGACCAGTGCCGGCCAATCCCCTGCGACTTGGCGCTGCCGCGCCGCACCGCGCCCGCCGCCATGCGCTGGTCGGTTTCCCGGTCGCCCAGGAAGATTTGTCCGACTTCGAAAAGCGCCACATCGCCGCGGCCGCGGTCGGCGTTGCGTCGGGCGGCGGCAAGCAGGCCCGGAAACAGGCTCGGCCGCATGTCCGAGAGGTCGGCGGCAATGGGATTGGCAAGTTGCAGGGCCGGGCTGCCTCCCCCGAAAACCAGCGCATGCTGCCTCGCGATGAACGACCAGGTGACGGATTCGATGAGGCCGCGGCTCGCCAGCGCCCGCCGTGCCGTCCGCGTGCGTTTCTGCAGCAAGGTGAGCACCGGCTTTGCGACGGTCTCCTCCTCTCGGCGCAGCGGTGTCGAGGCCACTTGGTCTAGACCGGCGATGCGGACGATCTCCTCGACCAGGTCGGCCTTGCCCTCGATATCCGGCCGCCAGGAGGGGGTCGTCACCTCGACAGTCGTGTCCGACCCAGCGAGTTCGAACCCGAGACGGCTCAGGATCGCGAGCATCTCCGCGGGCGGCACATCGAGCCCGGTCAGCCGTTTCACCTCGCTCAGCGGAAAAAGGATGCGCCGCCGCTCCGATGGAATTTTTCCGGCGAGCGTCACCTGCGAAGGCTCGCCGCCGCAGATCTCGAGAACGAGTCGCGTGGCGCACTCGAGCCCCGGCACGCAGAAGGTCGGGTCGACCCCGCGCTCGAAGCGGTAACGGGCATCGCTCGTGATGTTGAGCTTGCGGCCGGTCTGGGCGACGTTCAGAGGGTCCCAAAGCGCCGACTCGATCAGCACATCCGCTGTTGTCGCATCGCAGCCGGAGTGCTCACCTCCCATGATGCCGGCAATCGACTCGACGCCGCTGGCATCGGCGATCGCGACCATCGTTGGGTCGAGCGTGTAGGTGCGCCCATCGAGCGCCATAATTTCCTCGCCGGCCCTGGCGCGACGCACGAAGAGGTCGCCTTGAACCTTGCCGGCGTCGAAGACGTGCAGCGGTCGGCCGCGATCGAAAGTGATGTAGTTGGTGATATCGACGAGGGCATTGATCGGCCGCAAGCCGATGGCGCGAAGCCGGCGCTGCATCCAGTCCGGTGAAGGCCCGTTCTTGACGCCGCGCACCAGCCGCAACGCGAAGGCCGGGCAGAGGTGGGCGTCGCCTGGCGCGAGATCGAGCCTGACGCCGTTTGGACTGGCAAACTTGCCCTCGACCGGCACGGGAGTTGGCGTGCGCAGCACCCCGATCCCGGCCGCCGCCAGGTCGCGCGCAATTCCCCAAACGCTTGCGGCATCGCCGCGGTTCGGCGTCAGGCCGACCTCGATCACTGGATCACCCAGGCCGGCATAGTCAATATAGCGAGCCCCGACAGGCGCGCTGTCCGGCAGGTCGATGATGCCGTCATGATCGTCGGAAAGTTCAAGCTCGGCGGGCGAGCACAACATGCCGTTCGATTCGATGCCCCGAATGACGCCCTTGCCGAGCACGAGGTTTTTGCCAGGGATGAAGGTGCCGGGCGGCGAGAACACGCCCTTCATGCCGGCGCGCGCATTCGGCGCCCCGCAGACGACCTGAACGGGCGGGCCGATGCCGGTATCGACCATGCAGACCCGCAGCCGGTCTGCGTTCGGGTGCTGGACCGCCGAGACGACCAGGCCGATGGTGAAATCCTTCAGCTTCGCGGCGGGGTTTTCGACGGCTTCGACCTCGATCCCGATGGCCGTCAGCCTGGCGGTGATCTCATCGAGCGAGGCGTCGGTGTCGAGATGGTCCTTCAACCACGACAGGGTGAACTTCATGACAGTTCAGCTTCGTGTTTTCAGCGGCAGGATAGCCGCAACTTCTTGCTTCCTGTCGAGTGAAACGGACTTCAGATCAGAGATTGCCAACGCCGCGTCGGAAACGTAGCTCCTTATCGTTGACAGCCCTGAGGTGAAAGGCCGCGGATCGTAGTCCGCCTCGTGTCGCTTCTTCTGCAAGTTCACGAGCAGAAGCGCGAACGTCAGCTCGACCTTCGCCTTTGAATGCTCAAGCGAGCGGTAAATCCGGACCCACGTCGAGCCGTTTCGTTTGGTGCTTCCGACTAAAGCGTCCGCGCACGTGAGCGCGTGAAACAGGGCATGGTAGGTGTCGCTCACTCTTCGCCTCAGATCGGTTTGTCGAGGCTTGTTCTTGCCGCGAATTCCTCGTCGCGCTCTCGCGAGAAGATGATCAACGTTCATTGCGACGCGGCCTTCGCCCCGCCTTCGCCCTTCGGAGCACCGTCAACCGAGAGCTCTGTCATCAGATCGCCAATCGCCGCCATGGTGTCGAGGCAGACGCGCGGCGGGAGATCCGGTGCGTCGTCCGCATATTTGGCGGTGAGGAAGATCACGGGGTCGTCGTCATGATCCAAGCCGGAGCGAAGCTCGGCGTCGGCAAAGCCATACGGTCCCAGCCGCTTTCTCAACAGCGGGAGAAGCTCATCGCGGACTTGGGTATCCGTCATCATCGAGCTGCTCCTCATGGGGAGAGTCCGCCCGCCAAAGTCGGAAAGTCGAGCGGCCTGAAGCCGTAGTGCGTCGTCCAGCGCACGTCGGCCTCGAACAGCGGCCTCAGATCCGGCAAGCCGTATTTCAGCATGGCGATACGGTCGATCCCCATGCCCCAGGCAAACCCCTGGTAGATATCTGGATCGAGGCCGCAATTGCGCAGAACGTTCGGGTGCACCATGCCGCAGCCGAGGATCTCCAGCCAGTCGTCGCCCTCGCCAAAGCGGATTTCGCCGCCTGAGCGCCGGCATTGGATGTCGACTTCCATCGACGGCTCGGTGAACGGAAAGAACGAGGGACGAAAGCGCATCTTGACCTTCGGCACCTCGAAGAACGCCTTGCAGAATTCTTCCAGGACCCACTTCTGATGGCCGAGATGCGAATGCCGGTCGATGACCAGGCCCTCGACCTGATGGAACATCGGCGTGTGCGTTTCATCCCAGTCGCTGCGATAGACGCGTCCGGGACAGATGACCCGGATGGGCGGCGCCTTCGCCAGCATGGTGCGGATCTGCACCGGGCTCGTGTGCGTGCGCAGCACCTTGCGCTGGCCTTTGGCGTCGGGGGCAAGGAAGAATGTGTCCTGCATTTCGCGAGCCGGATGGCCGACCGGGAAATTGAGCTTGGTGAAGTTGTAATCGTCGGTCTTGATATCGGGCCCTTCGGCGATCGAGAACCCCATGTCGGCAAAGATCGTGGTCAGCTCATCCGTCACCTGGGTCAGGGGATGCACCCGGCCGGCTTCCGCCGGCGTCTCCCGCAGCGGCAAGGTGACGTCGATTGTTTCGCTCGCGAGCCTCGCATCCAGCGCCGCCGATTTGAGGACATCGCGGCGGGCCGCGAGCGCCTCCGTCACCTTTTCCTTGGCAAGGTTGATCGCAGCACCTTGCGTCTTGCGCTCATCCGGCGACATTTTGCCGAGCGTCGACAGCAGCGCCGAGATCGATCCCTTCTTGCCGAGCGCGGCGACGCGCACGTCTTCCAGCGCCGCTTCGTCGGTGGCGGCGGCGATCTGAC
>JAFAME010000370.1 GCA_019233695.1 Methylobacteriaceae bacterium | reverse complement strand
GCGGCCGCCACGCCCCACTGCACCCCGCCCGCGCTCGCCGAGAAGAAGAAGGAGGCGCCGACGGTCACCGGCACGGCGGCGCGCGTCGTCAGGATCAGGCCGAACAGGAATTCGTTCCAGGCATAGATGAAGGCAAGCATCGCCGAGGATGCGATGACCGGGCGCGCGAGCGGCACGACCACATGGAGGAGGACCGCGAGGGTGCCGGCCCCATCGATGCGGGCCGCCTCCTCGAGCTCGTAGGGAAGATCGGCAAGCCCGTTGGCAATGAGGATCAGAACGAGCGGCAGATTGACCACGCAGAGAATGAGGGCAAGCCCGAACCGCGTGTCGAGGAGCTGCGCCTGCTGGTACATCAGGTAGATCGGAATCGAGAAGATGATCAGCGGGATGGCGCGCAGATTGGTGACGATAGGCAGGAGCCATTTCCGCCCGACCCCGAAGCGGACCATCGCGTAGGCGGCGGGGAAGGCGAGGAGGATCGCCAGCGCCGAGCCGAGGGCCGCCTCGACGATGCTGTTTGTCAGGTAGTGCCGGATGTCGAAGCGATCGGCCATCGCGAAAATGCGCGCGTAGTTGTCAAAGGTCGGATGCTCGATCACGAGCGAAGCGTTCGAGACGATCTCGGCGTCGCTCTTGAGCGAGGTGATGAGGGTCGAGATCACCGGGAAATTGAGGACAAGCGCCGCGAGGGCGAAGGCGAGCCATCTGGCTGCCTGAAGCAGGGGCCGTCTCATGGGCGTCGTTCCGTGAGCCGCAAGACGCCGGCGAGAACCAGGAACGACAGGACGAGAAGGACGATCGAGGCGGCGACGGCAAGCCCGATGTCATCCTGCTTGAAGAAGGCGAGATAGATGTAGATGCTGACCGTCGTCGTATTGCCGCCGGCGCCGCTGCCGGTCAGGACATAGACATTGTCGAAGACACGAAAGCTGTCGATGAAGCGGATGAAGGCGACGACCAGCACGGTCGGCCCCATCCAAGGGAGCTCGATGCGCCGCAGCGTCGCCCAGGCGCCCGCGCCATCGATGGCCGCCGCCTCGCGGACTTCGAGCGGGATCGCGGCATAGGCCGAATAGAGGATGAGGAGCGCAAACGGCGTCCATTGCAGCGTCTCGACGACGACCAGCGTCCAGAAGGCATTCTGCGCTCCGAGAAAGGACGGGCTGTCGCCGAAGAAGAGGTAAAGATAATAGGGCACGACGCCGGCAAACTCGTGCAGGATGAGCCGGTACATCAGTCCGACGAGGGCAGGGGCGACCATCATCGGCAGCATCAGGATGGCCATCAGCCAGGGCCAGGCCTTAAGCAGGGGCGCCAGGAAGATCGCCAGGACGAGGCCGAGGCTCACCTGCGCGATCGTCACGAGCAACGCAAAGCGCAGCGAAAACAGCATCGCGTTCCAGAAGTCGCGATCGGCAAAGACGAGCGCGAAATTCCGCAAGCCAGCGAAACTTGGCGCGCGGATCGTTTCGAATGTGACGTTGGAGACCGCGTAGACGAGGTCGACGAGAAGGGGGATCGCCAGCATCACCACGAGGAAGGCGGTGATAGGCGCAATCATCACGTAGGCGGCGCGCCGGCCGACGGCCTTCATCCGGCTGTTCCCCAAAACCTGCGCGGGCCCATGAAGATATTCTCTGCGCCCGGCCAACACGCGATCGAATGAAAGGCGCGCACCTTCTTCGCCCATTGGGAGAAGGAGGTGCCGCCATTTGGCGACGGATGAGGGTTACAGCGCTCTAAAACAAAGCACTATTTGTGAAGGACGCGGAGGCAGCGCTTTCTTCCCGTGCCAACAGGGCGCCCCTCATCCGCCCGCTCCGCGGCCACCTTCTCCCGGCCGCGGGAGAAGGGGCCGTGCCGGCAGGGAGCCGGCGCCTACTTCAGAAGCCCGGCCATGCCTTTGACGACGTTGGCGATGGCCTGGTCGAGGCTCTGCGTTCCGGCCCAATAGCCGGTGAACTCCTTGGCCTGGAGCTCGTAGACCTGCAGGGTCTTGGCCGAGGTGCCGCCGTTCATGACAAACCCGTACTTGCCGGCGTAGGCCCCGAGCTTAACGAGGTCGGGCCGTTCGGCGGCGACCTTCTGCACGACGGCGTCGGAGAGCGCCGGCGCGCCGCCCGCCTCGGCATATTCCACCATGGCGTCGGGTGTCGCGATCCAGTTCAGGAATTTCGTCGCGCCGTCCTTGTTCTTCGAAGCCTTGTTGAGACCGAAGCCGAGGCCGTGGATGTGGGTGAACCGGCCCTCGGATCCGGCCGGCGGAGCGACCGTCCCGATCTTGCCGGAGATCGCCGGGTTCTTCTGCACATTGTCGAGATCGGCGAGCGCGGCGTTCCACTGCAGCATCGTGGCTGCCTGGCCGGACCCGAACGCAGCATTGGCCTCGGGAAATTCGTAGGAAAGCGAGTCCTTCGGCGAAGCGCCCGCATCGTAGAGCGTCTTGTAAAGCTCGAGCCCTTTCCGGAAGGCGGGAGAATCGACGGTGATGTTGCCCTTCTCGTCCAGCCAGTTGCCGCCTTGCGACCGCGCCGTCGACTCCCAGACCATGATGTTGAACAGGAGATTCTTCATCTGCAGCACGGTGCCGTAGCGCGTCGGGCTTGCTGGGTTGATGCTCTTGGTGAAGAACAATGCCGTTGCCGCGTAGTCGTCCCAGGTCCATTGGTCCGGATCCTTGGGCTCGAGCGCCTTGCCGAGCTTTTGCTGGGCGATTTCGCCATACTTCTTCTTCCAGTCGGCGTTAGACATCAACTGGTCGATGAGATCCTTGCGGTAGTACATGAAATGCAGGGAAAGTTCGGTAGGCACGCCGTACTGCTTGCCGCCGAACTGCATGGTCGAGAGGGCCCTGTCGCTGAACGCCTCCTTCGCCGACGGCGGCAGGGTGATCGGGTCCATGAAAGGCGCGTAGCGGCCGATGCCATAGGTCGCCAGAAGATTGACGTCGAACTCGGTCGATCCTGCGGCCATGTCGGCTTCGAGCTTGTCGAAGAAGTTGTCGCGGTTGAAGAAGATCAGCTTGATCTTGTCCTTCTCCGCAACGTCGGAGCGGGCGTTGTAGGTCTCGGCGACCTTGCGCAGCGCGAGCTCCTCCGGCCCGCCGGGCCAGCCGAGCACGGTCACATCAGCCAAGGCGGTGCCGGCGGCAAACGACATGACGGCAATTGCCCCGCACAGGGCGCCTAGCGAGCGTTTCATGGTCTCCTCCGTTTCAGCGGGCTTTTGAAGGCTTGGCGGCGTCAGGGAAGGCGTGTTGCGCGCGCCGACGCCGCATGCCGGCTGCGGCTTTCGGAAAACTTGGCGAGCGGCGAACGGAACCCGGCGATGGCGACGGCATTGAGCTTCGCACCGGGAACGTACCCATGTCTCTTGCCGAAGATCTCGATCCGCTGACGGTCGTCGATCCGCGCGATGCGGCCGAGACCGCCGGCTTGATCTATGTGACCGATGAGGATCCGGGCATTTCGCGCCACAGGGCGGGAACAGGCTTTGCCTACCGCAGTCCGAGTGGTGCGCGCGTCGCCGACCCGCGGGTCCTCAAACGCATTCGCTCGCTTGCCGTGCCGCCGGCCTGGACCCACGTCTGGATCTGCCCGCGCGCCGACGGCCACATCCAGGCGACCGGCCGCGACGCGCGGGGTCGCAAGCAATACCGCTACCATCCCG
>JAFAME010000155.1 GCA_019233695.1 Methylobacteriaceae bacterium | reverse complement strand
GGCGATTCCAGCGATGCGCCCGACCCAGCGCGATCCTACAGGCGATCAGGCTTGGCCGCGGTCGCTGTCGAGGTGCTCCGCGCGCTCTGCATCGACTGGGCAATCGTCTTCGGGGGGTCGCTCGGCGGACACATCGCGATCGAGATGACGCATCTCTTTCCAGGCCTGCGTGGATTGATGCTCGTGGGCGCGCCGCCGGTCGGGCGCAACAACATGGCGGAGGGATTGTTGGCTCGCCCGGCGCGGGACTGGCCGCCAAGGAAGTGATGACGCAGGACGAGCGAGCGGCTTTCCTTGCCGGCATTTTCGGTACCGCCGTCGAGCCGTTCCTGGCGCGCGCCGCGTCGCGCGCCGACGGCCGATTCCGCAAGCTATTGTTCGAGGCGGCGCGGGCCGGAGATGGTGTTGATCAGAGAGAGACGGTAGAGACCAGGGCCGCCGCTCGCCGTCGTGAATGGCGCCGACGATCGGATCGTCGCTCTCGACTATTTCGATTGCGTCCCTCTGGGACGGCCGGTGTCATCTTCCTTCCATGACGCGGTTGGGGGCCACCCCGGCCAGCCTCAGCCCTTGTCGTACTTGTCGTGGTGGCGCCACCAGACGCCGGTCTCGTTGCGGCCCTTCGGCGCGCGATCGAGCCATTGGTACATGCCCCACAAGCCGTCGAGCCCGCGCGCATAGGCGGAATAGGTGTGGTAGACGACGCCGTCCTCACGCGCGAACGCGCTCATGCCCGGCCTCTCACGCACGAAAGTGGCAGCGTCGGTTCCACTCATGGCTGCGATCTTGCCGAGGGGCCCCTCCTGCCGCGCGGCGTCGCGCCCGGCGGGAGGCGCGCCCTCCTCGCGCCGATAGTTGTATTCGACGCCGCCCTCGCGTTGCTGCTTCTCGGTGAGCGAGACGTTGAAGTCGAAATTGAAGTCGCTGCCGAGCGAGGAGGCCCAGGGAAAGGTCCAACCCATCCGCTTCTTGAAGGCCTGCAGCTTGGCGAGCGGCGCCCGCGATACCGCCCAGAGCATGACATCGTGATTGGCGAGATGGACGGCGAACCCATTGAAGCCGTCCGCAATCGCCGAGCATGACGGGCAGGCGGCGGTGAAGTCCGGCCCGAACATCAGGTGATAGACGAGGAGCTGCGAGCGCCCTCGAAAGAGGTCGGCCAGCGAGGCGCTCCCCTCGTCGGTCTCGAAGCGATAGTCCTTGTCGATCCGCACCCACGGCAGCTCCTGGCGCCGCTGCGCCAGCTCATCGCTGCGCCGGGTGTGCTCCTTTTCCGCCGCGAGCAGATCGAGCCGCGCCGCCAGCCATTCATCATGTGTCCCGGTCGTATGTGATGCCATCGTCTGTCTCCGTTCTCTGTCTGCAGTCGACGCGCGCGTCGGTGGTGAGATACGTAGGGCGGCGGAATAGAGGGGTGGGAGTGACAAGTGTGGCGGGATTGCCATGGACTCGCTGATCACGGCCGCAGCGCGCGCGCTTGCGGCGGGGGATGCCCTCGGCGCATTGAATAGGGTCGCGTTGCGCGAGGATGCGCCGGCGCTCGCGCTGCGCGGCGTTGCGATGGCGCAGCTCGGCGACCTCGTCCGGGCGCGCACTCTCCTGAAAAGTGCGGCGCGCGCCTTCAGTCCTAGGGAAACCGTGGCACGGGCCAGGTGCGTCGTGGCCGAGGCTGAGATCGCGCTCGTCTCGCGCGACCTCGCCTGGCCTGCCAAAGCGCTCGAGGCGGCGCGGGCAACTCTCGAAGCGCACGGGGATAGAGCCAACGCGGCGCATGCGCGCCATCTCGAAGTCCGGCGCCTGCTCCTGATCGGGCGGCTCGATGAGGCCGATCGCAAGCTCGGCGAGCTCGACCCCGCGCCCCTCGCGCCTGCCTCGAGGGCGACCCACGAGCTCGCCGCTGCCGCAATCGCGATACGGCGCCTCCACACAAAGAAGGCACGCGCCGCGCTCGCTCGGGCGGAACAGGCAGCGCGCCAGGCCGGCATCCCGGCGTTGCTGGCGGAGGTCGACAGCGCATCCCGGATCCTGACCACGCCCGCAGCGCGCCGGATCGCGCGCGGCGAGGAGCGGCTTCTCCTGGTCGAGGATGTCGAGGCGCTTCTCGCATCGAAGGCGCTTGTGGTCGACGCGTGCCGGCATGTCGTGCGCGACGCGCATGCCGAGGTGCCGCTTGCGACGCGTCCGGTGCTGTTTGCGCTGGCGCGCGCGCTCGGCGAGGCTTGGCCGGGGGATGTGCCCAGGGGCACGCTCGTTGCGCGGGCGTTTGGAGCCAAGCTCGCCGATCAATCGCATCGCGCGCGGCTGCGGGTCGAAGTCGGGCGGCTGCGCACTTTGCTTCGGACAGTGGCGGGCGTGACCGCCACCAAGCGCGGGTTTGCCCTGGCGCCGCGCCGTGCCCGCGAAGTGGTCGTGCTTTCGCGGCCGGTCGAAGCGCCGCACGCGGCAGTGCTCGCCCTCCTCGCCGATGGCGAATCGTGGTCGAGTTCGGCCCTGGCGCTTGCGCTTGGCGTCAGCCAGCGCACTGCGCAGCGGGCGCTCGACGAGCTTGCGGCATTGGCCAAGGTGCAGTCGCTCGGCCGCGGGCGCGCGCGTCGCTGGCTCACGCCGCCGGTGCCCGCATTCACGACGACCTTGTTGCTCCCGCTCCGCTTCTGAGCGGCTAGACTGTCGATTCCATGCAATCCTTCCCGGTCATCCGAAAGCCGTCCTTGCTCGATTGGGATGAAAGCATTGAAGCAATCAGCAGCCGAAATTCTCCATGAATATGGACCATTCCCGGGTGTCGAACGGGTCGGCGGGGTCACGTATGACGGTCGACACGTCTGGTTTGCGTCAGGCGACAGGCTGAACGCCTTCGATCCGGCAAGCGCGAAAATGGTGCGCTCGATCGCGGTCGCCGCGCACGCGGGAACGGCCTTCGACGGCCGCCACCTCTACCAGCTCGCGGAGGATCGCATCCAGAAGATCGATCCGACGACCGGTCGCGTGCTTGCCACGATCCCGGCGCCTGGGGGCGGCGGCGACTCGGGGCTCGCGTGGGCCGAGGGGACGCTGTGGGTCGGGCAGTATCGTGAGCGCAAGATCCATCAGATCGATCCGCAAACCGGGGCGATTCTGCGCACCATCCAATCCAACCGCTTCGTCACCGGGGTCACCTGGATCGACGGCGAGCTTTGGCACGCCACCTGGGAAGGCGAACAGGGCGATCTGAGGCGCGTCGATCCCCGAACCGGAGAGGTTTTGGAGCGGCTCGATATGCCGCCTGGAGTGGCAGTGTCGGGCCTCGAATCCGATGGCGGCGATCGGTTCTTCTGCGGCGGCGGGAGCAGCGGGAAGGTGCGCGCCGTGCGCCGACCGAAGTGAGGCGCCAGCGAGATTCGGCGCACGATAGTTTCGCAATCTCCTCCGATATGCTTCAGTCGATGCGGTCGGGACCGGTGAGAACATCGTGAGCTTCCGGCCGGTGCGGCGAACGGGCGGGAAGCGCAGATGACACTGAAAAACAGGCTCGGCGGCCACACCAACAGCTATCACGGCTACCGCCTGGAACAGGCGCTCGAAGGCATCGCCGCTGCGGGCTATCGCTACGTCGAGCTGAGCGCGGTCCGCGGCTGGACCGAACATGTCCCGCTGGATGCCGACGCCAAGGCGCTCGGCGGCATCCAGCGCATGCTCAACACGCTCGGCCTCGTCGGTCTCAGCCTCAGCGGCCATTCCGACCTCACGACCAGCGATGGGCTGGAGCTCGGCCTCCTTGCCGTCGATCTCTGCGAGCGGATGGGCATCGGAATCATGAACACCGCAATCGGCGGGCATTACAGCGAGCATGAGGATGAGGCGGCCTTCATGGGCAACATCCACAAGCTCGCCGACCACGCGGCCGCGCGCGACATCCGCCTCGGCATCGAAATCCACGGCGAGATCACCAAGTCGGGCGCCGCGGCAATCCCGGTTCTCGACCGCATCGGGCGGGCCAACGTGCTCATCAACTACGACACCGCCAACGTCGAGTTCTACGGCGCAGTCAAGGCCGTCGACGATCTTCCGGTCGCCCTGCCGCGGGTGGTGCACTTCCATCTCAAGGACAAGCGCGGAGAGGGCCGGGTCTGGGATTTCCCGGCCATCGGCGAAGGACATGTCGATTTTGCCGGCGTGCTTGGCATCGTCGAGCGGGGCGGCTTCAAGGGGCCGATGAGCGTCGAAATCGAGTTTGCGGGCGAGCCGTGGCCGCCGCTCGCCGAGGTCAACCGGGCCATGAAGGCCTCGCGCGACCGGCTCGCGGTGCTCGGCCTTTCCTAGACCATCGACGGACTCAACGGGGCCAGCCCATCCTCCTGCGCGTCACGCCGAGGCTCAGGCGTGTGCTCCCTCTGCAGCCTGGCAGAACTCGATCGAGGCGCCGCATGCATGCTCCGGCGCGACCCGGATCGATGCGCGCACGCGCTCGAAGGGAACGCTGCCCGCCGCAAGCGCGCGGGCGGTTGCATCGAGGTCGGCGACGCCGACGCTGATCCCGGCAACGAACGGCACCGCCGCCTTGGCATCGAAGGCCCGGTCGGCGAGCCAGCCGCCGTCCACCGCATCGACGCGGCCACGGGCGAGCGCGAGGCTTGCGCGGTCGTCCGGCTCGATCGTCAGGAGCCGGCCCAGCCGGCCGGCGAAATCGGCGGGGTCGGCGACGGCAACCGTCACCGCGGCAAGGCTCACAGCCCCGTTTTCGTGGCGCATGAGCGCAGGCTTCCACAACAGTTCGGGGGTGGCGTGGCGAATGGCGAAGAAGTGGCCTTCCGAGAGGATCTCGGAAGGGAATTCGACCAGTTCGAAACGGGCAAGCTCGGCGCGCCCGTCTTCCTCGATCGGGCGCTCCAGAGGCCGCGGTGCCGCCGCCGCGATCCCCAGCCGCTGTAGTGCAGAGGCAGTCGCCTGCGCATCCGGCGTCCCGAAGGCTACAAGCTGCAACCCCGCGTGGCGCGACAGTGCCTGGAGCAGCCGGCCGATATTCGGGGAGGCGGGATCGGTGATGCCGATGAGCTCGATGTAGCCTTGCGTCAGCATGGCGCAATGATTGCCGGTGCCCACTTTCGGCCGCGTCCCGTCCTGTTGGACGGGGAGAGTATGATAGCCGCGCGGCGTCAGCCTGAACCCGAGCTTGCGAAACTGCGTGGCGGCCGCATCGAGATCGGGGACCGCGATGCCGACATGATCGAGCGTGAAGCCTGTCACTGAGCTTCCCTTTGACCGAGGACTTCGTCGCCAAGGAGCGAGCGCACCGCCGCTTTCACCGCGATGCGATCGGTCTTCGCCGCTCCGTTGAGCGGCAGTGCGTCGGTAAAGAAAACCCGGCGTGGATGGGCATAGGCGGGCCCATGCCCGAGGGCATAGTTGCGCAGATCCGTCTCGGTGACAGCCGCGCCCGCCCGCTTGACCACCAACGCCACCGGCACCTCGCCCTTGACCGCATGCGGCATCGGCACGACCGACACGTCGGCAACGTCAGGATGCTTCAACAACAGGTCCTCGACCTCCAGCGGATAGATGTTCTCCCCGCCGGAGTTGAACATGTCGTCTGTGCGTCCCCGGAAGTAGAAGAATCCGTCGGCGTCGCGGCTGAAGAGATCGCCCGTGCGCAGCCAGCCGTCGACCAGGCGGACGCGGTTGACCTCGGGGAGATTGTAATATCCCGGCGTGACGCCGGGGTTTTTCACCCACAATTCGCCGTAGTCCGGGCTCTCGGTGCCGTCTGCGGCAACAAGCTTGACCTCGCCCTCCGGCCAGGCGACACCGCAGCTGCCTTTGGGCACCCGGCGGCCGTCGATGGGCGGGCCGATCATCACCGGGCCGCCTTCGGTCAGGCCGTAGCTCTCGCCGACCGGGGCGCCGAAGGCTGCTTCGACCGCGTGCTGGAGCTCGCGGGCGGTCGGCGCCGAACCGATCTTGATGCCCTTCAGCGCCGAGAAATCCAGCTTGGCCAGAAGATCCTTTTCCTGCAGCAGCAGGGTGAAGACGGCCGGAACGCCCCCGGTATAGGTGCAGCGGTAGCGCGACAGGGCCTCAAGAAAGCGCCTCGGCTCGAAATTCGGCAGGATCACAGTCGAGGCACCGGCGTGGAGCACGGTCTTGACGGCGCCTGCCATGGCGTTCTTGTGGTAGAGCGGCACTGCGGTCAGCGCGCGGTCGCTCTCGCGCAAAGGCCAAAAGCGCTGGCAGGTTCTGATCCACCAAAGCTGCCCGGCGTGCGTGAGCACTACCCCCTTGGGCCGCCCGGTCGAGCCCGACGTATAAGGCTGGAAGGCCGGATGGTTGGCGGGCAGGGCCGGCGGCTCGAACCGGGCGCGAGTGGCCTTGAGTTCCGCCTCGTAATCAAGCCATCCCGAGGGGACAGCGCCAAGCCCGAGCCGCGCCCGCATCGGCATGGCCTCGATGACGTGCACGACGTGAGGGCTGGTCGAGGGTTCGACGACGGCCGCCACACAGCCTGCGTCGCGTACCACGTAGTCGAGATTGTCGGCGCCGAGCTTCGTGTTGAGCGGCACCGGCACCACGCCGGACCGCATGGCGCCATACATCACTTCGATGAACTCGAAGCGATTGCCGACGGCCATCGCCAGCCGATCGCCCGGCCGCAGGCCGAGCCGCTCGGTCAGTGCGGCAAACCGGTCGAGCCGCTCGTCGAGCACACCGTAGGTCACCTCGGCGGCAGGCTCGCGCGACAGATCGATCAACGCGACGGCATCGGGACGACGCCGTGCGGCGGCCCACGAAAAATAGCCGAGATTGTCGGCGCGCCGATCCCGTACCACGGGCTCCGCCAAGTCCTGATCCTGCATGGCACGCTCGTATCATTCCGTGTGAAGGTAGCGCAACGCGTCAAATCTCTGGTATGGCCGCGGTTCGGGCCTCAAGGCGGGAAGCGGCAATGAAGGCTGTCGTGTTTCATCGGCACGGATCGCTCGATGAGCTCGGATATGAGGATTTTCCCGATCCGCAGCCCGGGCCCCACGAGGCACTCGTGAAGGTTCGCGCCGTGGCGCTCAACGGCTTCGATCCGATGGTGCTGCGCGGCATTCCCGGCCTCAAGACGCCGCTGCCGATGATCCCTGGCGCTGATATTGCGGGCGAAATCGTCGAGCTCGGCGCCGACGTCGATCGTCACCTCTGGAGGGTCGGCGACCGGGTGACCGTAGTGCCCAACCAGGCCGACGGCATGATGGGCGAGACCAAACGCGGCGGCGCCTGTGATCGCATCGCCGTCGACCAGACATATCTTCTGCCGATCCCCGACGCCGTCAGCGAGGTCGAGGCCGCCTGCCTGCCGGTGGCCTATGGCACGGCGCTCAGGATGATCGAGACGCGCGGCAGATTGCGAGCGGGCGAAAAGGTCCTGATCCTCGGCGCCAGCGGCGGCGTCGGGACCTGCTGCGTGCAGCTTGCCAAGGCGATCGGCTGCGAGGTCATCGCCTGCGCGGGCTCGCAATGGAAAGCGGCACGGCTTGCGGAACTCGGCGCCGATCATACGATCGACATGTCGCGGCAGAACTACGTTGCCGAGATCCATCGCATGTACGGCAAGCCGCGGATCCGCGGCGGCGGCGGCGTCGACGTCATCATCAACTATACGGGCGGCGACACCTGGGCCGAATGCTTTCGGGCGCTCACGGCGCACGGCCGTCTCCTGACCTGCGGCGCGACTGCCGGATACGACCCGAAGACCGATCTTCGCTACATCTGGTCGTTCGAATTCAACATCATCGGCTGCAACGGCTGGACGATCGAGGATCAACGCGAGCTCCTGCGGCGCGTCGCCGATCGCCGCCTCAAGCCCATCGTGCACAGCCAGGAGCCGCTGTCGAACATCCGAAAGCCGTTTGAGGAGCTGATCGACCGTCAGGTGTTCGGCAAGGCGGTCCTCATCCCATGAGCGCGCCCGCTGCCGTCTCGTCGATCGAGCGCCTTCAGGAGCTCCTCGACGGCTCGCCCTTCATCCGGTTCCTCGGCATGCGCGCCATTGCTCTCGATCACGGACGGCAAGAGGTCGTGGTCTCGATGCCGCTCACGCCGGATCACGAGCGCCATCCGGCAACCGAGCAGGTGCACGGGGGAGCGATCGCAAGCCTGATCGACGTCGCCGGCGACTTCGCCCTCGTCATCCTTCTCGGCGGGGCAGTGCCGACCATCAATCTGCGCATCGACTACCTGCGCCCGGCAATCGGTGATCTGACGGCCACGGCTACGGTCAGGCGCGCCGGCAGGACGATCGGCGTGGTGGACGTCGATGTGACCGACAGGTCGGGGCGGCTCGTCGCCGTCGGGCGCGGCTGCTACGGCATGACGGTGGGGTGAGCGGACCCGTTCAAGCTCAGCCTTGAGCCCTGCGAAGTTCCACGGAAATCGCGGAGATGTCGCCGCCGTCGGGCTTGATCGTGACCGATTGCTGGTCAGAGCGCATGGCGAGGACGTAGGTTGCCGTGAAACCGGTCCCTGCCACCGTCATTGCGATCTTGCCGTCGCTGACGCGACCCGACACGCTCCCTGACACCCGGCGGGTTTCTTCGTTCCACGTGCCCTTGACCCCACTATCCTGGTAGACGAGATCGCTCCGCACGTTGAAGGTGTAACTGTCGCTTGCGCATCTGAGCAGCTGGTGAAGGATGAGGCCGCTGGGGCTCACCGAATATTTCGCCCGGCAGCGGATGCGTTCGCTCGTTCCGTTCGACATCGCGATCGTGCCGCTTCCGGCCCACGTTCCGACGAGATGCTCGAACGGGCCGGCGTCCGATTGCGCGAAAGCGCGCACCAGCGAGAGCGCGGCGAAGGCGGCCATCGCCAGAATGCTGATCGATGGCTTCCTTGAGTGCGGGCGCATCATTGCGGCGCTCCCTGTTCCGTGACGGCGAACTCGGCTCAGATAAAGTCGTAGTGATGATCGACGATGCCGGCGCCCGGGTCCAGGTGCGCAACGTCGGCGCCAGCCAATATCCTCAGCCCGTTCATCTCCCAGACGCCAACGGTGCCTTTGTCGTTGTGCCACAGGATGTCGGCCTTGCCGTCGCCGTTGTAGTCGGCAACGCCAGCGACGTGCCAGCCGGCCCCGGCGACGCCGATCTTCTGCGTGCCGACTCGATATCGGCAGGAGTGCTCCAGTACGGGTTGACGACCGGTCCGATATCGGTGCCGTTGTCGAGCGACCTCGACACCTGCTCGTTGTTGAGATTCCTGTAGGAAAAGCCCTCGTTGTGCAGGAATGCCGGGCCTTTGTACCCGACGCAGAAATCCTGGTAGCCGCCGAAATTGGCGCCGAACTCCGTGGTGAGGATCGTCAGCAGGCTGACATCCTGGCCGATTGTGCCCACGACCGTGACCGGCAGCGTTTCGAAATCGTAAGTGGGCGAAGCCATTTTTGCGCTCCTGGCTGGGCACGAGGGTCGCATGGACCGGCCACAGGCGCCGCTTATCGCCCGGATCGCCTCACGGCGATGCGCCGGGCCTCACCCGCTCTTGGCCTGTCGCTCGAACAAAACGCCGCCCCGTGCGCGCCAGGATGGGGCAGCGCAGGGCAAGGGCCTCTGAGAAAAGGGCCTTTCGGACCGGTGCAACGTCGGAGATCCGCTGGAAGGCGCCAACGCCGGTCAGTTGAAGTCCTGATCCCACGGCAAGACAGCAATGCGTTCGAAGCGCAAGGCGTCGCCGAGGTCAGGAAGAGTGAACGAAAGACCTGCAAAGTCAAAAGAAAGACCGGGTTGCCTCACAAGGCTGCGTCCTGCAGCGACCGCACAGGTCAGTGTGCCTGATGAACTTTAAGGAGCCCCTCACGTTGTCCAAGCGTCTGCAACCAAGCGTGCGAGAGCAACCATGCCGATCTCATCGATAGGATGGCGTCGCAGGGCGGAGGAGTACCGGGAAGCCGGCAACAGCATTGCCGGGGAAGCTTCGCGAATCTTCTGCAAGCGCATGGCATCCGAATGCGAAAAGATGATGCAACGCAGAGAACGCCTGGAGTCTCGGGAAGAAGAGCTGAGACGCCGGATATTGAGACACTAGGTCGCAATGATCTGCGGCTGTCGCAACGTCGACCTCGTTGCGAGGCAGAAAAGCTGCCAAAAGCAATCCAGTCCCTTGCAGGAAAGCGTTGGTACGCGTTCGTTTTGACCCACTCTGCCCAAGGATGGACTTTTTCGTTTCGCTTGCCCGCATGCGAGAGCGCGCGGGGAGAGGGCGTGGTGCAGCAGAGAGGGTTGTCCGTCGACCAACCGGAATGCGTCGACCCTAGAGTTCTCAAAGCATAGCTCTTACCTCCAGCGCGATGGCCCGCATCCGCCGTGAACTGGCGCACCCTCTTCCTGGAGAAGCACTCGCGACCGTTGGGGTAGGCTCCTCGATGTTTTGGGCAGGAGCTCTTCCGAATACGAAGGAGGGTTGATCGTCACAACAGCAGAGGATCGGCACGGCGGCGGTGGTCCCGGGCAGGAAGAGCTCTCGGTTCGGCGTCGAACGGCCGCTGCGCCTAAAACTCGCTTTGCCCTTGGGGGGAGCTGTGCCATATGAAGACTCGCATATGAAGCAATTGCGACATGTGGAGCTCGCGCCGTGAACATTACACTGGACGAGGCCATTCGCATTCATGCCCGCGCCAGCGTGGCTCGCTTTGGGTCCAAGGCAAAGCGACGCACGCAGGAGCGCATCGAACAACTGGCGCAGGCCGGGGATGTCGAGGGCGTGCGAGTCTGGGAAAAGGTCAAGCGGCAGATCAAGGAAATCGAGCGCCGGCGGAAGGAAACCCCGCGGGTCGACGCGGTGTCCCCGCCGATCCCGGCGCGGCGCGTCGCGTCCCGGGCAAGATAGGCCACCCGCCGAACCGCGGGAAAACAGGCCCTGAGGCAAGCCAAAAAAGGCGCTTCAGAGCCAAGGCCGGCCATGCGGTCCTGCGGACAGCCCGAGATGACGCGCCACCGTCTCGGCGATGTCGGCGAAGGTCTCGCGCCGGCCGATCGGGCCGGAAGCAGGGTCCCCGGCGAGGCACAGGATCGGCACGTGCTCGCGCGTATGATCCGTGCCGCGCCAGGTCGGATCGTTGCCGTGATCGGCGGTGATGACGAGAAGATCGCCGCCACCAACCGCTGCGAGAAGCTCGGGCAGGCGCCGGTCGAAAGCTTCCAGGCAGGCGGCATAGCCCGGCACGTCGCGGCGATGGCCGAAGTCGGTGTCGAAGTCGACATAATTCGCAAAGATCAGGCCGCCGTCGGGCAGGGCGGCGAGGGCGGCGAGCGTCATGGCGAAATGCTGGGCGTTGCCCGTGCCCTTGACCTCCTCGCCGGTGTGCTGGTGGGCGAAGATGTCGCCGATCTTGCCAATGGTGACGATCTTGCGCCCGGCAGCGTCGGCTCGTTCGAGCACCGTGCGGGGCGGCGGCGGCACGGCAAAATCCTTGCGATTGGCTGTCCTGACGAAGTCCGCCGCCGTTGCCCCGACGAAGGGCCTCGCGATCACGCGGCCGATGCGCAGCGGGTCGCAGAGCCGGCGGGCGATCCGGCAGAGCTCGTAAAGACGCATCAGCCCGAAGCGCTCCTCGTGCGCGGCGATCTGCAGCACCGAGTCCGCCGAGGTGTAGAGGATGGGCTGGCCGGTCGCGAGATGCTCGGCGCCGAGTTCGGCGATGATGGCCGTGCCGGAGGCGTGCCTGTTTCCGAGAATCCCGGCGAGTTCCCCCTCCTGAACGAGGGCCGCGACGAGGTTGGGAGGAAAGCAGGGAATCGTGCGGGGAAAATACCCCCATTCGAACGGCACCGGAGTTCCGGCGATCTCCCAATGACCGGACGGGGTATCCTTGCCCCTGGACATTTCGACGCCGTAGCCCCACCGGCCGCGCGGCCGGGCCGGCCGCGAGAAGCCCGGCGGCAGGCGGCCGGTGGAGGCTTCGATTGCGACCCCGAGCCCAAGCGCATCAAGATGAGGGAGGCTCAAAGGGCCTGAGCGCACGCCGGGTCGGTCGCCGCGCCCGAGCGCGCAGGCCTCGGCGATATGGCCGAGCGTGTCGGAACCGGCATCGCCGTAGCTCGCTGCATCCTCGGCGCCACCGCACCCGACCGAATCGAGGACCACGATGACGGCGCGCGGCATGCGGTCACTGGCTGACGACGCCGCTGACGTCCGCCTCAAGGCGGAACGCCGCGGAGAACAGCGCCTTGGTGTAATCGGTGCGCGGCTCGTGAAAGATCTCGGCGGCAGTTCCCGCCTCGACGATCTTGCCCTGGCGCAGGACGATGATGTCGCTGGCGAGCGCCCGCACGACCTTGAGGTCGTGGCTGATGAACAGGTAGGCGAGGCCGTGGCGCTTCTGCAGGTCGCGCAGAAGGTCGACGATCTGTGCCTGCACGGACATATCGAGGGCGGAGGTCGGTTCGTCGAGGACGACGAACTTCGGCTCGAGCGCCATAGCCCGCGCCACGGCAATGCGCTGGCGCTGGCCGCCGGAGAATTCGTGCGGATAGCGATCCATGTCGCGCGGATCAAGGCCGGTATCGGCGAGCGCCCGGGCGACGACCTCGCGCCGCGCCGCGTAGGAGAGCCCGCGGTTTTGCACGCTGAGCCCCTCCTCGACGATCTCGGCGACGGAGAGGCGCGGCGACAGTGAGCCGTAAGGGTCCTGGAAGACGATCTGCATGTCGCGCCGCAGCGGCCGCATGGCCTTCCATCGCAGGCCATCGACGCGCTGGCCCAAGAACACGATGGGCCCCTGCGAGCGGATGAGCCGCAGGATCGCCAAAGCGAGCGTCGTCTTGCCCGAGCCCGATTCGCCGACCACCCCCAGGGTCTGGCCCTCGCGCACCGTCACCGACACGCCGTCGACCGCCTTGATGTAGCCGACCGTGCGCCGCAGGAAACCGCGCTTGATCGGGAACCAGACGCGCAGGTTGTCGGCGGTCACGACGGTCGGCGCCGTCGCGTCGGCAGGCGGGGGCGCGCCCTTCGGCTCGGCGGCCAGAAGTGCTCGCGTGTAGCGGTGCTGCGGCCGCTCGAAGACGCTGCCGACCGGCCCCGCCTCGACGATCTTGCCGCGCTGCATGACGGCGACCTCGTCGGCGATCCGCCGCACGATGCCGAGGTCGTGGGTGATGAACAGCATGGCCATGCCAAGCTTTGCCTGCAGATCCTTGAGAAGCTTCAGGATCTGCGCCTGGACGGTGACGTCGAGCGCGGTCGTCGGCTCATCGGCGATGAACAGGTCCGGACGGTTGGCGAGCGCCATGGCGATCATCACCCGCTGCCGCTGGCCGCCGGAGAGCTGGTGCGGGTAGCTGTCGAGCCGCGTTTCGGGCGAGGGGATGCCAACCTCCTCCAGAAGCGCGATCACCAGCGCCCGCACGGCGGCCGCGCCGCGCGCGCCATGCAGGCGCAGCATTTCGGCGATCTGCCTCTCGACCGTGTGGAGCGGATTGAGCGAGGTCATCGGCTCCTGGAATACCATGGTGATGTCGGCGCCGCGGACCGATTGCAGCTTGGCCGCATTGGCCTTCAGGAGATCGTCTCCCTTGAACAGGATTTCGCCGGAGGGATGGAGGGCAGCGGGATAGGGCAGGAGCCGCACGATCGAGAGCGCCGTCGCCGACTTGCCGGAACCCGATTCGCCGACGAGCGCCAGCGTCCGCCCTCGCTCGAGCCGGAACGACACGCCGTCGACTGCGAGCGTCTCGTTCTGGCCGGAGCGGAAGGCGACCGAGAGGTTGCGGACGTCAAGGAGGGGTTCGGCTGACATGGCGGGCTCAGCGATAGATCTTGCGCTGGTCGAAGGCATCGCGCGCCGCCTCGCCGATGAAGACCATGAGCGAGAGGAGGATGGCGATCGTGAAAAACCCGGTGAGCCCAAGCCATGGCGCTTGCAGATTGGTCTTGCCCTGCAGGAGGATTTCGCCGAGCGAAGCTGAACCCGGCGGCATCCCGAGTCCCAGATAGTCGAGGGCGGTCAGGGTCTCGATCGAGCCGTTTAGTACGAAGGGCAGGAAGGTAAGCGTCGCCACCATGGCGTTCGGCAGGAGATGCTTGAAGATGATCTTGGCGTTCGAAAGCCCGAGTGCCCGGGCCGCGGTGACGTATTCGAAATTGCGGGCGCGCAGGAACTCGGCCCGCACCAGGTGGACGAGCGTGACCCATGAAAACAGGAGCATGATGCCGAGCAGCATGAAAAAGCCCGGCACCAGAATTCCGGCAAGAATGATCAGGATGTAGAGCTGCGGCAGCGAGGACCAGATCTCGATGAAGCGCTGGAAAATGAGGTCGAGCCAGCCGCCGAAATAGCCTTGCACCGCGCCCGCCGCGACCCCGATCATCGAGGAGATGCCGGCCAGGATGAGGCCGAACAGAACAGAAATGCGAAAGCCGTAGATGAGCCGCGCGACGAGGTCGCGGGCCTGATCGTCGGTGCCGAGCCAGTTCCATTCGATGTCGCGGCAACTGCCCGGCGTCTTTCCGTCGGGCGTGCGCCCGGTGCGGCACTCCTCGTCGGTGAGAAGCCAAGTGGGCGCCGCCGGCGCGCCGAGCTTCTTCTCCGCCGTGCCCTGCGGCAGGTCGCGATTGATGGTGTTGTAGGAAAACCGGACAGGCGGCCAGATCATCCAGCCGTGGGCGTTGATCTCGTCGGCGACGAAGGGATCGCGATAGTCGGTCTGCGCCAGGAAGCCGCCGAACTTGTCTTCCGGATAGTCGACGAACACCGGAAACAGGATCTCGCCCTTGTAGGAGGCGATGATCGGCCGGTCGTTGGCGATGAACTCGGCAAAGAGCGAGGCGACGAAAAGGACCATGAATATCCAGAACGACCAGTAGCCGCGCTTGTTGCGCTTGAAATTGGCAAGGCGCCGCTGGTTGATCGGCGACAGGTTGAGAAGGCGCTTGTGCGGCAGCGGCGGGGCAAGCGGCGCGCGGTCCGGGGCGGGCAGAACGGCCGGTTCCGGGGCAAGGCCGGTGCGCGACGTCACCGTCACCTAGACCTCCCGGGTCTCGAAATCGACGCGCGGATCGATCCACGCATAGGTGAGGTCGGAGATGAGGTTCACCACGAGACCGAGCAGTGCGAAGATGTAGAGATTGGCGAAGACCACGGGGTAGTCGCGGTTGATGATCGATTCGTAGGAAAGCAAGCCGAGCCCGTCGAGCGAGAAGATCGTCTCGATGAGCAGCGAGCCGGTGAAGAAGGCGGCAATGAAGGCGCCGGGAAAGCCTGAGACGACAAGCATCATGGCGTTGCGGAACACGTGGCCATAGAGCACGCCGCGCTCGCTCAAGCCTTTCATGCGGGCGGTCTGCACGTATTGCTTCTTGATTTCGTCGAGAAACGAATTCTTGGTGAGGAAGGTCGTCGTGGCAAAGGCGCCGAGCGCCAAGGCCGTCACCGGCAGCGTGATGTGCCAGAGATAGTCCTTGATCTTGCCGAGCAGGCTCAGACTGTCCCAGTTTTCCGACCAGAGCCCGCGCAGGGGAAAGATCTGCCAGAACGAGCCGCCGGCGAAGAGCACGATCAAAAGGATGGCGAAGAGGAAGCTCGGAATCGCATAGCCGACGATGACCACGCCCGAGGTCCACACGTCGAAGCGCGAGCCGTCGGCGATGGCCTTGCGAATGCCGAGCGGAATCGAAATGGCGTAGGACAGAAGTGTCATCCACAGGCCGAGCGAGATCGAGACCGGGAGTTTCTCCTTGATCAGCTGCAGCACTGACACATCGCGGAAGTAGCTTCTGCCGAAGTCGAAGCTCAGGTAGTTCTTCATGAGGAGGAAAAAGCGTTCATAGGCCGGCTTGTCGAAGCCGAACTGCTTTTCGAGCGCCGCGATGAACTTCGGATCGAGGCCCTGCGCGCCGCGGTAGCGGGACGAGATGTCGCCGCCGGTGCCGATGCTCCTGCCCTGCGCGCCGATCTCGCGGCCACCGCCTGTGAAGCCTGCCGTCGCACCCCGGTCGTTGCCCTGCAGTTGCGCGATGATCCGCTCGACAGGCCCGCCGGGGGCGAACTGAACGATGATGAAGGAGACGAGCATGATCCCGAAGATCGTCGGGATCATGAGAAGGATGCGGCGAGCGATGTAGCCGAGCATGGCCGGGTGTCCCGACGCGGAGGCGGCCTCAGCCGCCGAGCTTTGTCTTCTTGGCTTTCTCCGCGTCGAACCACCAAGTATCCGGCGCGCCGGTGGCGTATTTCGGCTGGGTGTCGGGGCGCGAGTAGAGGTCCCAGGAGGCCACCCAGGAATCGTCGCGATAGTACATCGGCACCCAGTAGCGCCCGGCGCGCAGGACGCGGTCGAGCGCCCGGCATGCCACGATGAGATCCTCGCGCCGCGTCGCCCGGGCGATCTTGTCGATCAGCGCATCGACCACCGGATCGGCGATGCCGCCGAGGTTGCGCGAGCCGGGGGTCGATGCGGCCTTCGATCCGAAGACGATGCGCAGATCATCGCCCGGCGTCAGCTCGCCGCTCAGCGCCATGATCACCATGTCAAAATCGAAATCGTCGGTGCGCAGCTTGTATTGCGCCGAATCGACGAAGCGCAGGCTCGTCCTGATGCCGAGGCGAGCGAGGTTCGCCTGGAACGGCTCGGTCGCCGGCTGCAGCGCGGGGCTCGAATCGATGATTTCGAAGGTGAGCGGCTTGCCGCCCGGCAGCTTGACGACGCCGCCATCGCGCGTACAGCCGGCCGCGCGCAGCAGCTGATCGGCGCGGCGCAACAGGTTGCGGTCGCTCCCCGAGCCGTCCGACACCGGGGGCACGTAGGGCTCGCCAAAGACCTCGTCTGAGACCTTGCCGCGGAACGGCTCGAGCAAGCCGAGCTCTTCGGCGCTTGGCTTGCCTTCAGCCATCAGCGGCGTGCTCTGGAAATAGGACGACAGGCGCTTGTAGGACGAGAACATGATGTTCTTATTCGTCCATTCGAAATCGAAGGCGAGTCCGATCGCCTCGCGGATGCGCGGATCCTGGAAGATGTCGCGGCGCAGGTTGAAATACCAGCCTTGCGTCGCCGGCGGGGCGCCGTTGTGCAGGTCTTCCTTCTTGACGCGGCCGTCGCGCACCGCCGGAAAATCGTAGTTCTGATACCAGTAGCGCGAAGTATATTCCTCGTTGTAGGTCAGGACGCCCGCCTTGAAGGCTTCGAAGGCGACTTGGCGCTCGCGAAAATATTCCCATCGGACGCGATCGAAATTGTTCATTCCCACGTTGACCGGAAGATCGTTTGCCCAATAGTCCTTGACGCGCTCGAATTCGATGAAGCGCCCGGTCTCGAAACGGCCGACCTTGTAGGCGCCCGAGCCGAGCGGAGGATCGAGCGTGCCTGCTTCGAAGTCCTTGTCCTTCCAATAGGCCTGCGAGAAGATCGGCAGACCAGCGACCCACAGATGGGCGTCCCGCGGGCGGTTGGGCGACAGGCGGATCATCGCCACGTCATCGCTCTCCGCCGCCGCATCGTCCATGTATTCGAGAAGGACCTGGTAGGTCGGATGGCCCTTGTCCTTCAGGAGCTTCAGCGAGAAGGCGACATCATGGGCGGTGAGCTTCGACCCGTCATGAAACCGCGCTTCCGGCCGCAGGAGGAAGCGATAGGTCAGCTTGTCGGCTGACACCCTGACCGCCTTGGCGACGAGGCCATATATGGCATCCGGTTCGTCGGCGGACCCGCTCATCAGCGCATCGAAGGTCGCGCCCATGCCGGCAGCGCCGTTTCCCTTGAGCACGAAGATGTTCAACGTGTCGAAGGTCTCGAAATTCTGGTTGCCGCCGGTCGATTTGATCTGGATGACGAGAAAGCCGCCCTTGGGCGCGTCGGGATTGACGTAGCCGAAATGGTTGAAGTCGGGCGGCATTGCGAGATCGCCGAACGAGGAGAGGCCGTAGGTCTCGGTCTCGCCCGCATCGGCCGCAAGCGCCTCGCGATCCCGCGGGAAGGGCGGCAGCGCCAACGTGCCGATGGTTCCGGCAGCAAGTCCGGCAAAAGAACGCAGGGCGAAACGGCGGCTGATGCGGTTCAAGTGAGGTCCTCGATGGTCGCGCCCCGAGTGAATGCGGCATTTCCCAGATTGTGGGCAATTATGTCGGATTTTCGAGGGAGCGCCAGGGTGGGGGTCTGCGACGGTTCGCGCCGCGCACGCGAGACGGTAGATGGCAGTGGATTGAAGGCCCGAACGGTCATGGCCGGGCTTGTCCCGGCCATCCACGCGGTGCGGGCTGCCGCAATCCGGGGCGGTTGGCTCTTTCGCAGACAGCCAAGCGGCTCGACCGCGTGGCTGCCCCGCAAGGGTGGGCATGACGACGCAACCCCCGGTATGGGCCTCAGGGCTTGGGCAAGGGCGCCGGATTGTCGGAAAGCTTGTCGAGATAGGCGAGGATATCGGCGCGCTTGTGCGGATCCTTTTCGCCCGGGAACGTCATCTTCGTTCCGTTGGCATAGCCCCTCGGGCTGTTGATGAAGGCGTCGAGGTCCTCGAATGACCAGTTGCCGCCCTTGCTCTTCAGCGCGTCCGAATAGCTGAAGCCGGGGAACGAAGCCTTCGGCCGATCGACCACGCCGTAGAGGTCAGGGCCGGTCTTGATGCCGCCCCCCTTTTCGAAATTGTGACAGGTCTGACACACTTTGGCGTCGGTCTCGCCCTTCTTGGGATCGGCTTTGGCAAGAAGCACGGGCAGGGGCTCGGCCGGCGTTGTTGCAGCCTGGGCGGAACCTGCCGCGGGCGCCTGCTCGGCCGGGAGGTCGTAGCCGGGGACCTTGGGCCTCGGCACGTAGAAGATTCCTTCCGAGAGGATGCCGAGCCCCGTGACAAACAGCAGCGTGCCCAGCACCGCGCCGGCAATCTTGTTGAATTCGAAGGAATCCATGTCCAGGCTCCGCCCGCTGCCAGGCAGCTCGCGCCGGAGTCGGCGCCCTGATCTCTAAGGCGATTGTCGCCTCGCCCCCACGGGCGGGGGTTGATTACCCGCTTTGCGGCCGGCTTGGCAACACGTATAAGCGGCGCCCGTTTGCTACCTTTTGCCGCCAGCGCCCCGGGCGCCAGGCGCCGGAGCATGGCTTTGCGGGCGTTCAAGTGAATCCACCGATCGTCCTCATTCCGGCGCGAATGGCGTCGGCCCGGCTTCCCGGCAAGCCGCTCGCCGACATTCATGGCGAACCGATGATCGTGCGCGTCTGGCGGCGGGCGGTCGCGGCGGATATCGGCCCGGTCGCGGTGGCAACCGATGCCGAGGAAATCGCGGCGGCGGTCGCGGCCGTCGGCGGCCGCGTGGTGATGACCCAGCAGGGCCACCCCTCGGGGTCGGACCGAATCTTCGAGGCGGTCGAAGCGCTTGACCCGCACAGGCGGCACGACGTCGTTGTCAACGTGCAGGGGGATTTTCCGACCATCGAGCCTGCCGCCATCCGGGCGACGGCGTCGGTGCTCGCCGATTCGCCTGCTGAGATCGGCACCATCGCGGCGCGCATCACACGCGCTGCCGAACGCACCGATCCGAACGTCGTCAAGGTCGTCGGCAGCGAGATTGCGCCCGGACGCATGCGGGCGCTCTATTTCACCCGCGCCACTGCCCCGTTCGGGGAGGGCCCGCTCTATCACCACATCGGCTTTTATGCCTTCCGGCGTGACGCGCTCGCCCGCTTCGTCGCCCTGCCCCCCTCGCCGCTTGAAAAGCGCGAGGGATTGGAGCAATTGCGCGCCCTTGAGGCAGGCATGCGCATCGATGTCGCCGAAGTCGATACCGTGCCGCTGGGCGTCAACACGCCGGAGGAGCTCGAGCGTGCCCGCGAGTTTTTGAGGCCATCATGATCCGAAAGACGATCATCGCCTATCAGGGCGAACCCGGGGCCAATTCGCACATCGCCTGCGCGGAGGTCTTTCCCGAGGCATCGGCGCTGCCCTGCGCGACCTTCGAGGATGCGTTTGCCGCGATCTCCGGCGGCACGGCCGATCTCGGCATGATCGCCATCGAGAATTCCATCGCGGGGCGCGTTGCCGACATCCACCAGTTGCTGCCGACCGCGGGCCTCCACATCGTCGGCGAGTTCTTCCTGCCGATCCGTTTTCAATTGCTGGCGGTGAAGGGGGCGTCGCTTGCAAGCCTCAGGACCGTCCACAGCCACGTCCATGCGCTCGGCCAGTGCCGCAAGATCATCCGGCAACTCGGCCTCGTGCCGCATATCGCCGCTGACACCGCGGGTTCCGCCCGTGAGGTCGCCGAGGCGAACGATCCGACCAAGGCCTCGCTCGCCACACGGCTTGCGGGCGAAATCCACGGCCTCGAAACGCTTGCCGAAAACGTCGAGGACGAGGACCACAACACCACACGCTTTGTGATTCTCTCGAACGAGGAGCGGTGGGTCGAGGCCGGCAATGGGCCGACGGTGACGACCTTCCTGTTCCGCGTGCGCAACGTGCCAGCCGCGCTCTACAAGGCGCTCGGCGGCTTTGCCACGAACGGCGTCAACATGACCAAGCTCGAAAGCTACATGGTCGGCGGCGAATTTGCCGCCACGCAATTTTTGGCCGATGCCGATGGCCACCCCGGCGATCCGCCGCTCAGGCGCGCCCTCGAAGAGCTCAGGTTCTTTTCGAAGGAGGTGCGGATTTTGGGGGTCTACCCTGCCCATCCATATCGAATCGAGAGCCAGCGGGCGGCGGAGTAGGGTCGATCTGGTGAAAGGTTCGTCCAGGCGAGGCAGGGAGGGGCGATGAGGATCGGCATTCTCGGATCAGGCTTCATGGGCGACACCCACGCCCGCGCCTTTGCCAAGATTCCCGGCGTTCAGGTGGCCATGGTGTCCTCGCGCCGACTCGAAAAGGCGGAGAAGCTCGCCGCCGAGGTGGGCGCACAGGCGACGACCGACGACCGCCGGATCATCGAAGAGCCGACGATCGATGCCATCAGCAACACCTTGCCGACCCACCTCCATCCGGCAACGACGATCGCCGCGTTGAGGGCCGGCAAGCACGTGCTTCTCGAAAAGCCGTTCGCGCTCACTGCCCCTGAATGCGACGGGATGATCGCGGCAGCCAAGGCGAGCGGGCGCATCCTGATGGTAGCGCATGTCCTGCGCTTTTGGGGAAGTTATGTGTCGCTCGCCGAATTCGTGCACAGCGGCCGGCTCGGCAAGCCCATCTCGGCGGCGGCGACGCGCCTGTCGCAATTGCCGGCCTGGGCCGATTGGTTCCTCGACCCCTCCGTGAGCGGCGGCGCCGTCCTCGATCTCAGCGTCCATGACTTTGACGTTCTCAACTGGGTGCTCGGCGTGCCGAAGTCGGTCTACGGGCGGGGCCGGGAGCTGCGGCCGGGCCTCTGGAACGACATTCATGTCATCCTCGACTACGGCGAGGCCAACGGCTTCGTCGAGGGCAGCGAATTCATGCCGCAGGGCTATCCGTTCACGTGCGGCCTTAAGATTCTGTGCGAGGGTGGCATTGCTGAGTTCATATTCCGCGCCGGCGGCGTCAGCGTCGAGATGGGCGGCGCGAGCTCGCTCCTCGTCCACGAGGCGGGCAAGGCCTTTCCCCTGGTCCCGAAGCCAGGCGACGCCTACGAGAACCAGATCGAGTACTTTGTCGAGTGCGTGCGTGATGGGCGCATGCCCGCACAGGGCACGCCCGAGCAGGCGCGCCTCGCCGTGCAAACGGCAAACGCGGCAAGGCGGTCCTTCGAGACCGGCGCGGTCGTTCCGATCTGAGACTGCGGCCGGCGCTGCTTCAGGTCCGCAGGTACTTGTCGAACCAGTCGAGCGTGCGCTGCCAGGCCTCCTTGGCCGCCGCCTCATCGTAGCGGGGCGTCGTGTCGTTGTGGAAGCCGTGGTTGGCGCCCTTGTAGACATGGCCTTCGTGCGGCACGCCGGCCTCGGTCAATTCGGCATCGAACGCCGGCCATCCGCCGGTGAGGCGCGTGTCGAGTTCGCCGTATTGCGCGTTGATCGGTGCCTTGATCCTGGCTGCCTCGGCAGCGCTCGGTTGCGCGCCGTAGAAAGGAACGGCGGCCGCGAGGTCTGAGCCCATTCGCACCGCCAGCTGATTGACGATGCCGCCGCCGAAGCAGAAGCCGAGGGCGCCGAGCCTGCCCGTGCCGTCCGGCAGTGCCTTGAGCCACATCGCCGCGGCGAAGAAATCTTCCATCATCTTGGCCTCGTCGACCTGGCGGAACAGTGCTCCCGCCTTCTCGTCATCGCCGGGATAGCCGCCAACCGACGTCAACCCGTCGGGCGCGAAGGCGATGAAATCGGCAACCGCGAGACGGCGCGCCACGTCCTCGATGTAGGGATTGAGACCACGATTTTCGTGGATCACCAGGACGCAAGGCAGCTTGGCGGCACCGGCGGGCCGCACGAGATAGCCCTTGATGCTTCCGTTGCCCTGTGGCGAAGCAACGGTCTCGTAGCCTGCCTTGATGCGGGTGTCGTCGGGCGAAACCTGCACGGCCCAGGCATAGTTTGGGCGGAGCATCTCGAAGAGACTTGCCGCCGTCGCGCCGGCGATCGCGAATTTCTGGGCGCCGTCGAGGAAATCGCGGCGGCTGATCTCGCCGTGCACATATCCGTCAAACAGGTTGAGAAGCTCCTGCGGGAACTCCGAGGCCTTCCGTCGCTCCATCTGTGCCTCCCGGACGCGGCTGAGCCCTGTCGGCCGACGCCCATAGCGCTGCGGCCGACGCCTTCATGACCTCGCGACTGTGTCATGCCGAAGAATGGCTGATCAACGACGGGCAGGGTCACATCTTGGCGACCGAAGGCGGGATGATCAAAGCCCGCCGCTCGCGGATCGAAATGCACCTTCGAGCGTGTGAAGCAACGGCCTTGAGAGTCGCCCCGGCCGAAGCATCGCAAAGCGGTGCGCAGGGCCGGGACCGGAACAAGCACGCTTGTCACGAGCTTGTCACCGGATCCCCGAGCGCGCTTCGCTTCCGGGATTACGATCCGGCTCGGGAGGGCCCATTGCGCCTCAAAGCGCCTGCGTCCGGCGCTTGACGGCCTCGTCATACACCTTGTCCCGATCCTCCTCGAAGATAAGCGGCAGGTCATACGAGGCCATGAACCAGACATGGTGAGCGAGTTCGTCCTCGAGCTGGCCGGCGGCCCAGCCGGCATAGCCGAACGCCACGAGGCTCTTGGCCGGGCCGCGCTGGTTGCCGATGTCGCGCAGGATTTCGCGGCTCGAGGTGATCGACAGCCGACCGTCGATGTCGAGCGTCTCGGGCCGATGATACTCGGCCGTATGCAGCACGAAGCCGATCTCGGGCTGCACCGGTCCGCCCGAATAGATGCGCACGGTGCCGGCGACCTCGCTTCCCGTGTCGCCCAGCGCGTTGAGGAGGCTTGCGAGCGAGCGTTCCTCCACGGGACGGTTGATGCGAATTCCCATGGCGCCGTTCTTGTCCTGCCGAACCAACAGAATGACGGCATGATCGAAGCGGGGATCGCCCATTTCGGGCGAAGCGACGAGGAGCTGGCCAGCAAGCGTGCCGGTCGGCGCACGTTCTTCGGGAGCCGGCGAAGCGGCAGGGGCGAGCGCGATGGGCAGCAGCAAGGCTGCCACGATCATTCCAAGGCGCCGCAACCGCATCGAAATTTGCACCTTTCCCTCGATCGCAGGCGTGGATCGGCAGCCGCGTCGATGCCTGGCGATCATCCTTGCCCAATATGTAGCGCCCGATAGCATGATGGACACTATCCGAGCGCGCCAGGTGCACTCGGACGCAATCCGCTCTCACGCAGGGTGATCGGTTTCATGGAGTCTATGGTCTACGTGCGTGCCTCGCCCGACTGGCGGAAGTGATCCAGCGTGACAGCGCCGATGATGACAAGGCCCTTGACGATGTACTGCCAGATGTCCGGCACGCCGGTCAGGATGAGGCCGTTGCTCATCACCGCGATGATCAGCGCGCCGACGAGCGTGCCCCAGATCGAGCCGATGCCGCCAACGAAGCTCGTGCCTCCCAAGATCACCGCCGCGATGGCATCGAGCTCGTAGGACTGGCCAAGCTGGATGCCGTTGGCGGCATAGAGACGGCCGGCGGACATGACGCCGCCGAGACCGGCGCACAACCCGGAAAAGCTGTACACGAACAACAGCACCGCCCAGACGCGGATGCCGGCGAGGCGCGCGCCGCCGGGGTTGCCGCCGACCGAATAGACGTGAATGCCGAGCACGGTCCGCCGCAGGATGAACCAGGAGATCACTACCACCGCCGCCGAGATGATGACGAGGAGGGGGATGCCGAGAAGAGTGCCGTTGCCGATGAAGGCAAACGGCAGGCTGGAATTGATGACGGTCTGGTCGTTGCCGAGAAGCCGGGCAAAACCGCGCACTGCGGTCAGCATTCCGAGCGTCACGATGAACGGAGGCAGCCGGAAGCCTGCGATCAAGCCGCCGTTGATCGCGCCGAATCCCAGACCAGTCGCGAGCCCCGCCGGAATGCCGATCATTCCCCAACCGGGAACCTTTGATGCGATGAGCGCCACCATGGCCGAGGCCGCGAGCATGGAGCCGACCGAGAGATCGATTCCAGAGGTCAGGATGACGAATGTCATGCCGGCGGCAAGCACGACGTTGATCGAGGCCTGCTGCATGACAATCGACAGGTTCTGCCACGTGCCGAATCGATCCGTCAGCAACTCGAAGCCGATGCATAGGACGATCAAGACCGGCAGCATGCCCACGGTGCGCAGGCCATGGCCGATGCCCCGGCGCACCAGCCGCACCGCCGGTGCCGCCGAGGGGGCGCCCTCTCCCCGGGCGCCGCTGTATTGACCCGGGAGGCTCATGATCGCTACGCCTCCAGTCCTTCGTCTTCGGCGGTGGCGAGTTCCATGATCGCCTCTTGCGTGATCGGCTGGCCTGTCATGCCGCCGAGCTCTCCGACGATCCTGCCGCCGCGCATGACAAGGACGCGGTCGGCGATGCCGATGACCTCGGGCAGCTCGGATGAAATGAAGATTATTCCCGTCCCGCCGCGGGCGAGTCCATCCATGATCTTGTAGATTTCCGACTTGGCGCCGATGTCGACGCCTCTCGTCGGCTCGTCGAGAATGATCACCCGAGGCTTGGGCTGGAGCAGGCGCGACAGGAGCACCTTCTGCTGATTTCCTCCGGAGAGGCCGTTGACCGGCGCCGATCCGTTGCGCACGCGGATCGAGAGCGACTCGATGGCCTGTCGGGCACGCGCGTTCGTTCGGGCAAAATCGACGACCCCGCCCATCCTGGCGTCTTCCGCGAGAACCATCGTATTGATGTTGTCGCGCACCGACATGTCCAGGAACAGGCCGAGGCCTTTGCGGTCCTCGGTCAGATAGACGATGCCGGCATCGATCGCGCGCCTTGGCGAGTCGATCTTCACGGTCGAGCCGTCGAGAACGATGTGGCCGCGCGTGGCGGGATCGGCGCCGAAGATGAGGCGCGCCATCTCCGTGCGGCCCGACCCGACGAGCCCGGCGATGCCGAGTATTTCGCCGTTCCGCAGCGCGAACGAGCAATCGTGAACGCGCCGGCCGTCGCCCATGCCGCGCACTTCGAAGAACGGCGGCTGCACACCCGCCGGGCCAGGCTTGGTCGCCTTCTTGTAGAATCCTGCGAGGTCTCGTCCAACCATCATCCGGACCAGACGTTCCGGTGTGAGATCGGTCCGGGGGATCGTGCCGACGAAGGCGCCGTCGCGCAGTACCGTCACGCGATCGGCGAGCCGCGTCACCTCCGCCATTCGGTGGCTCACATAGATGATCGCCAGGCCGCGCTCGCGCAGGCGCAGCATCAGGTCGAACAGGCGCTCGGACTCATGGGCCGAGAGCGCGGCCGTCGGCTCGTCCATCACCAGGATGCGGGCGTTCGCGTGGATCGCCCGGGCGATTTCGACCAGCTGGCGCTCGGCAACCGAGAGGCTCGAAACCAGGGTTCTCGGGCCGAATGTCGCGCCAAGGCTTGTCAGAATGCCGCGGCAGCGCGCCTGCATCGATGCCCGGTCGGCGAGGATGCCTCGGCGCATTTCGCGGCCGAGGTAGATGTTTTCGGCGACGGTCAGGTTGGGGCTGAGGCTGAGCTCCTGATAGATGACCGCTATGCCGCTGGCGAGGGCAGTTGCGGGGGTATCGATGGCGACGAGCGCGCCGTCGATCCTGATCTCGCCGTCCGGATCGGCAGTATAGGCGCCGGCCAGAATCTTGATGAGCGTGGACTTGCCGGCGCCGTTCTCGCCCATCACGGCATGGATCTCGCCGGCCCCGGCGGTCAGCTGGGCATTGTTGAGCGCTCTTACCCCGGAAAAGCTCTTGGAAATTCGCCGCATCTGCAGAAGCGGAGCGGCTTTTGCCGCTCCAGTGGCGCCTTCAGGCTGGCGATCATCCATCATCGCGGGTGCGTCATCGGACGACAGAGGCAGCGCCGATTCTCGTCATCCCGGAAGCCGCCCTTTGCCGCTGTCCGGGATCCGGTACCGGATCCCTGCTAGCGTCATCCCGGCCGAAGCGAAGCGGAGAGCCGGGATCCGGAACGTGCACATGGTCAGGAGCGTGTCACCGGATCCCGATAGCGCTTCGCACTTCCGGGATGACGATCACCCCTTCTGCACGAGCTCCTTCGCGCGGGTGAACGGTGTCGGGCCAATTCAACACGAAAGCTGCGCCTAATTCGCCTTCCAGCCCTTGTAGTCGCCGATGTTGTCGCGGTTGACGAGGACGGGAGAGATGAGGATCAGCTTCGATTCCGGCTGCTTTCCCTCAAAGAGGTCGTATCCGGCCTTGACCGATTGCGAGCCGACGTTGAACGGTGACTGGGCGGCCGAGCCGATGAACATCGTGTCGGTCTTCAAGGCTTCCTCGGCCTCCGGTGATCCGTCGACGCCGACGATGGCGAGCCCCTTCCGGTTGAGCTGCTTGGCGGCAAGATCGGCGCCGATGGCCATCTGATCGTTGATCGCAAACACCCCCTCGATGTCGGGGAACCGCGTCAGCAGCGTCTGCATCAGCTTGAGGCCCGAATCGCGCGAGCCGTCGCCACGCTGGTCGGTGGACAGAATTTTGATGCCCGCGTCCTTCTGGAGTGCGGATGTGCACCCTCCGACCCGTTCGGTCAGCGCCACCATCGGCACGCTGTCGAGGATGACGACATTGCCCTTGTGGCCGAGCTTTTCGGCGAGATACTGGCAGGCGATCCGGCCCGCAGCGGTGTTGTCGACCGTCAGATTGACCGGTGCGCCCTTGGCGCCCGCATCGACGCCGACGACGGTGATTCCGGCGTCCATTGCCTTCTTGACGGACGGCTCGATCGCCTCGGAATCGGCCGCATCGATGAAGATGATGTCGGTGCCCGAGGCAATGAACGTCTCGACCGCGGTGACGTCCTTGTTGAGATCGTAGTCGTTGGAGACGGCGGTGACCTTGGCGCTCGGATTGATCCGCTTGACCTCGGTTTCCATGCCCTTGGCGAGCGCCACATAGAACGGATTGCCGAGCGGCCCGACGATGATGCCGACGGACTTGAGCTCCTTGGCCTCACCTGCGGAGGCGGCCAGCGAAAGGGCGAAGGCAATCGCGGCGGGCGTCAGCGCTTTGAACATGTCAGGACTCCCTGGTTCGTGTTGCTCCCTGGTGCCGTGACGTCTGAGGTTGTTGTGCGGTCGCGGGTAGTGCGCTCCGGTGCGCTTGCACCCGCCTCTCACGGCATCATAAAACGATTTAGAGACATGCGTTCCGACTTGTCAACCGGATCTTGCCGATGAGGGCTCATTGCAACGCTCCGCTGGGTCACGGATTCCGGCCGGCAACAGCGCAGCGAGGCGAATCCGTGCGGACCGGCAGCTTCGGGACCGCCAGGTTGACCCGCTGCAGTGCGCTGTATAAAACGATTTAGAACAGCTCAAACCCGCTCGGCCTGAGCATGCCGGCGGCGCTTGTCAAGGGAGATCGCGGTGAGCGGAACCGAACATAGCCATTTCAAGATCAAGGCCGACGAGATCAAGCCGGACTCGACGCTCAAGGAGGAGCGTGGCTGGCACAAGATGGACGTCCGCTGGCTCGTCACCGGCAAGAACATGGACTCGAAGCAGACGGTGGTCGGGCGAACCATCATGCCGCCGGGCGTGAAGTCCAGGCACGCCATCCACCGCCATCCGAACGCCGAGGAATGGGAGTACATCATCTCCGGCGTGGCGCTCAAGCACGTCGGCAACGAATCGTTTGTCTTGCGGGCGGGCGAACTCGCCTTCATTCCGCGCAATGTCTATCACGGGCTCGAGAATCACTCCGACACCGAGACTCTCGTGACATTATGGGGTTACTGCGGCGCCTCGAGCCTGGAAGAAGCAGGCTACGTCATTCCCGAAGACGGGAAAGATTAGATGAGCGTTGCGTGGTTCGAATCATAGCAGTGTCATCGCGGCCGGAGCGAAGCGGAGAGCCGGGATCTGGCATCGGATCCCGGATAGCCGCTGCGCGGCTTCCGGGATGACGCTGATCCCAGGGCGCTGCGCACCGCTTCGCAGTGCCTCGGCCGGATGACACCGCCAGAGTATTTCTTCACACTTCTACGTCCCGCGAGTGAGGAGATCGTCGATCGCATCGAAGCTGCCCTGATGGCGGTGCTGGATCTCGTCATGCCTCAGGCGGATCTCGCGCGTCGGGCGAATGTCGAACCCGACCTTCGAGGCAATATGGTCGCGCGAGTCGCGCACCATGGTGCGCAGTGCATCGATGTCGTGGCCGACGAGCCTGCCCTGCCATTTGCGCAGGCGCCCTGCGACGAAGACCATGTCGATATTGCGGCTTTCCGTCGCCAGCACGATCGTGCCGATGGCGTTGTTCACCGGCATGTTGTTGAGATCCTCGGCGCGGATGGCGATGAGGTCGGCATATTTTCCAGGTGACAGCGTGCCGATCCGATCGGCAAGCCCGATCGCCTCGGCGGCGTGGCGGGTCGTGAAAGCCAGGACATCGCGGTGATCGATCAGCGCCGGCGCGTTCGCTCCGCCGCGGTACTTGCGCGCCTTCGCCAGCATGCGCTGGGTGGTCAGCGTCGCCCGCATCTGCGTGAACATGTCACCGGCAAGACAGACCTCGACATCGCCGCTGAGGCAGGGGCGGATGCCGTGGTCGAGGGCC
>JAFAME010000206.1 GCA_019233695.1 Methylobacteriaceae bacterium | reverse complement strand
GCCGCTGTCGGCCTTGTTTCTCTTATGGCGTACTTGCCGAACGCGCGCGCGGACCAATCGATGGGCTGCCAGTCCGCCGAGGTCATCAAGAGCCAGGCGGACATCGGGTCCGCTAAGCACGGCGGCAGGGCTTTGCGTCTCGATGGCCCGGATGCTGCGAAGTTCCTGGATTATCTGAACAACCGGATCGGCGATCCGACCGACTACAAGGGAGACAGCCTGATCATCGGTCTTTATCCCGATCTCGGCTATGTGCTGATCGGCTTCATCGTCAACGGCTGCGCCGATCAGAACAATCTCGTCAAGCTCGACGCCGACAATTTCATGCGCGCCTATCACGCCGCGCGCGGCGTATCGGTGTAGGCCCTGCGGGCCGGACGAGTTCCGTGCGTCCCCCGGGGCTGCGCTTAGCTGAAAAAGGAACTTTCCTCGGCCCGGCGGCGTTGCCACGTGCAAGCGCGTCGTGATCGCGAGACGCGACGGCTATGCCGCAAGTCTTCAAACCGAAGGCGAACACGCTCTCTTGGCTGATCATGGCCGGGATCGTCGTTGTGCCATTGGCGGTTGCATTGTTCGGCATCGTCTACGAGCACTCGGCCAACGCGACCCGCGTCGATCTCGTGCGCGATCAGCCCGTGCCTTTCAGCCACAAGCACCACGTCGGGGACGGCGGCATCGACTGTCGCTACTGCCATAGCTCCGTCGAGACTTCAGCGGTGGCGGGTGTGCCGCCGACCGAGACGTGCATGACCTGCCATTCCGAACTATGGACCAGCGCGGCCATGCTCGCACCCGTCCGGCGGAGCCTCTCCGCCAACGCGCCGATCCGCTGGACGCGCGTGCACGATCTTCCCGACTACGTCTATTTCGATCACTCGATCCACATCGCCAAAGGCGTAGGGTGCACGACCTGCCACGGCGAGGTCGAGACCATGCCGCTGATGCGCAAGGCCCACACGCTGACCATGGGATGGTGCCTGGACTGCCACCGCGCACCGGAAAAATACCTTCGCCCCCTCGATCGCGTCTTTGCCACGGACTGGTCGCCTCCCCCGGACCAGATCACGCAGGGTGTCAGGCTCGTGCAAGCCTACCACATCGAGGTCGATCACCTTGCTGACTGCTCGGTGTGCCACCGATGAGCCGTGGCGACGGGGGCCTTCGCGACACATGGTGGCGCAGGACCGGCCATAGTGATCGCACTGCCGAACGTTCCGCGCACGAACAACCGGCCGTCGACCGCCGGCACGCATTGAAGCTGATGGCCGGAATCGCCGCGATGCAGACGACAGCCTGCAGTGCGCCGCCCGAGGAAATCGTCCCTTATGTCCGCATGCCGGAGCGGCTCGTCATCGGCAACCCGTTGAGGTTTGCAACGTCGCTGGCGCTTAACGGCTATGCCCGGCCCGTGATCGTCGAAAGCCACGAAGGGCGCCCGACCAAGGTCGAAGGCAATCCCGACCATCCGGCAAGCCGGGGCGCGACCGATGCGTTTGCCCAGGCCGCGATCCTGTCGCTCTACGATCCCGGCCGCTCCCGAGTGGTGTTGCAGGATCGCCAGATCAGCAA
Source organism: Methylobacteriaceae bacterium (assembly GCA_019233695.1). Classification (GTDB taxonomy): domain Bacteria; phylum Pseudomonadota; class Alphaproteobacteria; order Rhizobiales; family Beijerinckiaceae; genus JAFAME01. Next base: position 41,651 of record JAFAME010000206.1, on the reverse strand, counting down.
TTGGGATGCCCTCCTGAAGGCCGTGACAGACGTCGCGCCGACGTGGCGCAGCGACGGATCGCGGCTGCGCATTCTCTCCGGCGTCGTCACCTCGCCGACGCTGGCAAGCCAGATCGCGACCGTCCTCGACGCCTACCCCGGCGCCCGCTGGCACCGGTGGCAGCCGGTCAACGCGGACGAAGTGCGCCGCGGCGCCGAGCTTGCCTTCGGCAGGCGCCTAGAGCCACGCTATCGGCTTGATCAAGCGCGTACGGTGCTGTCGCTCGACGCTGACCTCCTCGGCAACGGCCCCGAGCAGGTTCGTCACGCCCACGATTTTTCAGGCAATCGGCGCGCCAGACGCGGGACAAGCGACCTCGCGTCGCTTCACGTCGCAGAGCCGACCCTGACGCTGACCGGCGCGCAGGCCGATCGCCGTCTGCCGCTTGCCCGTAGCGCCGTCCTCGGCGTGGCGCGGGCGCTGGCGGCACGATGGGGCGCGCCCCTGCAACAGGAGACGCTTCCTGCCGCGACCCTGGCGTTCGTCGAGGCGGTCAGGAATGAACTCCTGTCGCGGGGAAGCGACGCACTCGTCGCAGTCGGTGAGGGGCAGCCGGCGGAAGTCCATGCCCTCGGCCATTGGTTGAATGAGCGGATCGGCGCCCTCGGCCATGGCGTCGAGATGATTGCTCCGGTCGAGGCCGAGCCGGTCGATCACGTCGGCTCGATCAAGGAACTCGTCGCTGATATCAACGCGGGCGGCGTCGACACGCTCATCCTCTTCGGCGGCAATCCCGCATTCGATGCCCCGGCGGACCTTGGATTTGGCGATGCTCTCAAAGCGGTTCGGCTAACCATTCGTCATGGACTTCACGATGACGAGACCTCCGAGCTCTGCCACTGGCATGTGCCAGCGCTGCATGAGCTTGAAAGCTGGGGCGATCTCGCGGCGCCGGACGGCGCGATCGGCATCGTCCAGCCGCTGATCACGCCTCTCTATGACGGACGATCGCCGCATGAGCTTCTGGCGGCGCTCGTCGGCCGGCTCACCGCCTCGACTTACGAAATCGTCCGCCATACGTGGCGCGCACGGGCGAACGCATCGGATTTCGAGAGCTGGTGGCGCAGCGTCCTGCGTGACGGATTCATACCTGGCACGCGTCACGCTGCAGTCGCGGTCGGCCCCGCCCAGCTTCCCAGATTGCAAGCCGACATCGGCGCATTGGCCTCTGGCGGCTTCGAGATTGTCTTTTCCCCCGATCCGGCTGCCTGGGACGGAAGCTTTGCGGAAAATGCCTGGCTGCAGGAATTGTCGCGGCCTTTCACCAAACTTACGTGGGGAAACGCTGCCCACCTGGCACCGAAGGATGCGCAGGCCCTCGGCGTCTCGGACGGCGACCGAGTGCTCCTAAGCGCCGGTCGATCGCAAATCGAGATTCCCGCCGCCGTGATGCCTGGCCAAGTGTCGGGTACGATCGCCCTTACGCTCGGTTGTGGCAGGCGAACCGGCGCGATCGCCCGCGACATCGGCACCGACCTCTATCCGCTGCGCACGACAGCCTCGCTCTGGAATCGGCTCGGCGTCGTCCTGTCGCGGGGCAGTGGGCACGTTGTTTTTCCAACGACGCAAGGCGAGAGGATGGAGGGGCGCGACCTCGTTCGCAGCCTGACATCCGCCGAGTTCGCCAGCGGCCCACCCTACGAAGAGGCTCTGCCCGTGTCGCTCTACACGGCAGCGCCCAGGCGCACGCACGATCCCTATGCCTGGGCGATGGTGATCGATCAGAGCGTCTGTATCGGCTGCAACGCCTGCATTGCCGCCTGCCAGGCGGAAAACAACACGCCCGTGGTCGGCCCTGACGAAATCCGCAATCACCGCGACATGCATTGGCTGCGGGTCGATGTCTATTTCCGCGGCCTGCCGGAGGCACCCGCCGTCGCCTTCCAGCCGGTGCCCTGCATGCACTGCGAGAAGGCCCCCTGCGAGCCGGTATGCCCCGTGGAGGCGTCGGTGCACGACAGCGAGGGTCTCAACGTGCAGGTCTACAACCGCTGCATCGGCACGCGGTTCTGCCAAGCCAATTGTCCCTACAAGGTCAGGCGCTTCAACTTCTACGGCTACGCCGACGGACAGGAGTATTCCAACCTCGGCGATCCTCTGCTCGAGGCCGTTCATAACCCCGACGTGTCGGTCAGGGCCCGCGGAGTGATGGAGAAATGCACTTATTGCGTCCAGCGCATCAGCCGTGCCCGGCGGAGCGCCGAGAAGGAAGACCGCATCATCGCTGACGGCGAAGTGGTGACCGCCTGCCAGCAGGCCTGCCCCGTCGACGCACTGGTGTTCGGCAACCTCAACGATCCGTCGAGCCGAGTGTCCCGGCTGCGGCACGAACCGCACCACTACGCGCTGCTCGGAGAACTCGGAACGCGCCCGCGAACCACCTACCTCGCCCAGGTGCGCCAGGCATTCCCCGACCGGTCGGCGCCCCCCTGGGCGGACCGATGAGTGAGGCGGTCGCGCATCCAGCGGCCGAGGCCCCATCCGGCGCCACGTATCTGCCGCGGGACGCGACCTACGGGTCGATCACCCGCGACATCGCAGCCCCGGTTTTCGCCCCGGCCGGCTGGCGCTGGTGGACGGCATTCCTGGTCACGCTCGCGCTGACGCTCGTGATGATCTTTGCGATCCTGTGGCTGTTCATAGAGGGAGTCGGCATCTGGGGCGTCAATGCCGATGTCGTGTGGGGGTTTGCCATCACCAATTACGTGTGGTGGATCGGCATTGGCAACGCCGGCACGCTGATTTCCTCGATGCTGCTCCTGACGCGGCAGCGCTGGCGCGCCTCGATCAATCGTTTCGCCGAGGCCATGACGCTGTTTGCGGCCGCGATTGCGGGCCTCTTCCCCATCCTGCATCTCGGCCGGCCATACCTGTTCTATTGGCTCGTGCCGTACCCGAACGTGATGACGCTATGGCCGCAATGGCGCTCGCCGCTCGTCTGGGACCTCTTTGCGATCGCAAGCTACATCATCTTCTCCCTGCTGTTCTGGTACACAGGCCTGATCCCCGATCTGGCGAGCCTGCGCGACCGCGCGCGCACGCGCTTTGGCCAGCTTGTCTTCGGCGCCTTTGCTCTCGGCTGGCGCGGCTCAGCCCGGCAATGGCGCCGGTTCGACGCCTTCTACTGGGCGATGGCCGCCATGGCCGTTCCGCTCGTCATCTCGCTGCACAGCGTGGTCGGTCTCGACTTTGCCGCAGGGCTGATGCCGGGATGGCAGGAGACGATCTTTCCTCCCTATTTCGTCGTCGGCGCCATGTTTTCGGGCTTCGCCATGGTGGTGACGCTCGCGGTTCCGATCCGCTGGGGCCTGCGCCTCGAAACCTTCATCACGCCCGCGCATTTCGATGCCATGGCGAAAATTCTGCTCATGGGCTCGATCATCATGGGCGCCTCCTATGCCACCGAATGGTTCCTGGCCTGGTACGCCGGCAACGTCGCCGAGCGCCTTGTCACGCAGTTCGAGCTTTCCGGCAGCTATGCGCCGCTCTACTGGCTCATGCTCCTGTTCAACGTGGCGCTCCCGCAACTCTTCTGGTGGCGTCGGACGCGCCGCTCGCTCTCTGCGATCTTTGCCATCGCGATCCTCATCAATGTGGGCATGTGGCTCGAGCGGCTGCTCATCATTCTCAACACGCTGTCGCATGCCTACCTGCCGGCCCGCTGGTCGGACTACGCGCCGACTGTCTGGGACTGGGCGCTCCTTCTCGGCACTCTCGGGTTCTTTACCTTCTTGTTCGTCTGTTTCGTGCGCCTGGTTCCGGCCGTTTCGATGCACGAAGTGCGCCAGCTCGCCCATGCGCAGGCAGAGCTTGAGGATGACGATGCCGTCCTTGCCTGATCCCCCACGCTATGAGCGAGGCGACGATGTCGGTGGGCCGCGCGGCCTCATTGCTGAGTTTCGCGGCGCCGACGCGCTCCTTGCTGCGTCGCACCGCATGCGGGCCGCCGGCTACGGTCGCCTCGAAGCCTATACGCCCTTTGCGGTCGAGGGCTTGGCGGAGGCGCTCGGACTGCGGCCGACGCGCCTTCGCCCGGCAATGTTCCTTGCCGGCGTGGTCGGAGCCCTGGCGGGTCTTAGCATGCAGGTCTGGTCGGCCGTCCTCGACTACCCGATCGATTCCGGCGGGCGCCCTCTCGCCAGCTGGGCGGCCTTCGTGCCAGTGACCTTCGAGATGGCGGTGCTGTTCGCCGCCGGCGCCGGCTTTATCGTATTTCTCGTCGGCGCCGGCCTGCCGCGGCCCCATCACCCGATCTTTGCCGTGCCCGGATTCGAGCGGGCGACCGACGACCGCTTCTTTCTCGAAATTGCCGGCACGGATCCCAAGTTCGACCCGAGCGAGACGCGACGCCTTCTGGTCGCTCTCGGGGCCGGCGCCATCGAGGAGGCGCCCGGATGACCCCGCTTCTGCGGTTTCCGCCGGCCCTCGCCTGCGCCGCCCTGGTCTGTCTGCCCGGATGCAGGCAGGAGATGGATGTCCAGCCAAAGCTGCTGCCGAACGGGCCCGCATCAGGCTTTCCCCAGAATGCCGCCAATCGATCGTTGCCGGCAGGAACGATCGCGCGTGGCGATGTTGTGGCAGACGACCTCGCCCACGCACCTCCGCCGGTGACGCTGGCGCTGGTCGAGCGCGGGCGGCAGCGCTTCGATGTCTTCTGCGCCCCTTGTCACGGCCGTGCTGGCGACGGTGAGGGCATGATCGTCGAGCGCGGCTTTCCCAAACCTCCCTCCTACCTGGAGACACGGCTTGTTGCGGCGCCTGCCGATCATTTCTTCGACGTGATCACCTACGGCTACGGCGCGATGTACTCCTATGCCGCGCGCGTGCCCGCCGCCGATCGGTGGGCGATCATTGCCTATGTCCGGGCCCTGCAGGTGTCGCAGCGGGCGGACCTCGCCGCGAAGGTCACGGCAGGAGGTCCGCCATGACCGCTGTTCTCGCGCGACGCCGCGCCGCCCTCCTCGTGGCCGGGACCATCGCCACGGTCGCGCTTGCACTTGGCGCCATCTTCGACACGGCGGGCGCCGCGAATGGGCTCCTCTTCGCCTTCCTGGTCTGGCTCGCAATACCGATCGGCAGCGCCGTGCTTATGGAGATCCACACCCTGACAGGCGGGGCTTGGGGCAGAGCGCTTCGACCGGTGTTGGCTGACTGTGCGGCTACGGTGCCGGTATTCATCGTACCGTTCGTCTTCATCATCCTTGGCGCGCGCACCGTCTATCCATGGGCGGCTGATGCTTCCGCCACAAAATGGCGGGACGTCTCCGCCGGCTACCTCAATGTTCAGGGCTTCGCCCTGCGCGCATTGGTCATCTGGGCGGTCTGGTGCCTCATCGCGGCGGCGCCGCGTCCGCGTCGCGCCGAACGCCTGTGGGCCGGAATTGGGCTCGCACTCTACGGCATCACCATCTCGATCGCGGCGGTCGACTGGTCGATGTCGCTCAGCCCGAAATGGGCATCGACCAGCTATGCCGCGATCACGGCGATCGGCCAGATCACGGCGGCGCTTGCCTTCGCCGCGCTCCTGCAGACCTTGGCGTCGCGGGCCGAAACCGAGGACGTTGCTGGCCTTATCCTCGCCTGCCTGCTTGGCTATGCTTATCTTAGCTTCATGCAGTACCTAGTGATTTGGTCGGGCAATCTGCCGGACCGAGCCAACTGGTATGTGGCACGCGTCCACCATGGCTGGGCTCTGATCGAGGGGCTCGCGATCCTTGCGGGCGCGGCGGCATTTCTGATCCTCCTCCGCCGCAAAGCCCGGCAGAGCGGCCGCGCCACGGCAGCGGCAGCAGTCCTTGTGCTGGCCGCGCTTCTCTTGGATCGCCTTTGGCAGACCGTGCCGAGCCTGCCCGAGGCGAGACCCTGGGCGGTCATCCTTGCCACGGTCGCGCTCGGGTGCCTGTGGATCGGCCTTGCCGGCCGGGTGGCCTGGCCGCCCCGGCAGGAGGCGCTCGGCCGTGTCTGATCGCGCCGCCTGCGAGCCGGGCAGTCCTGCGGGGCACGAAAGCGCCGCCGTGGCCACGAGCCTGATCGTTCTGATCGGGGCGGCGCTCCTCGGTCTTGTCCTCGTCGGGCTCTTGTTGATCGCCGTGGCCTATCGGTGGCGCGAGGGCCGCCTGCCGTCTGCCAACCCGGCCCTGCCCGCGACCACCTTCCCCGAACCCCGGCTGCAGCTTCGCCCCTTCGACGATCTCGCCCGCTTGAGGCGGGAGGAGGACGCAAAGCTCGGTCCGAAGGCGGCAATTCCCATCGAGCGCGCCATGCAGGCGATCGCGCGCCGCGGCCAGGATGCCTATGCACCGCTCGTCCCGCCGCAACCCCGGCTGCCGAAGGCCACTCCGTAATGCATGCGCTTCGCGCCGCACTGGTTGCGCTGACCCTGCTCGCTTCAGGGACGGCCGAGGCCGGACTGACACGCGACGACATCGCACGCGCGCGCTTCACCGAGCGTATCGGCGAGGCGTTGCCGCAGGACGTCGTCCTGCGCGAGGTGGACGGCACCCCGCGCGACATAGGCACACTCCTCGGCGGCAAGCCGGCGCTTGTCCTATTGTTGGATTATACCTGTACGACACTGTGCGGCGTTGCAGTGAGTGCGCTCGCCGACGCCCTGACCCATGTACCCTTCCGGCAGGACGCGGACTATCGTGTGCTCGTCGTCGGCTTCAACCCGGCCGACGGGCCGGCGCAGGCAGCGGCGTTCCGCGATGCTCACGTCGGCGCAACGGGCTTCGCGGCGAAAGCCCACTTTCTGAGCGGCACACCCGAAGCTGTCGGACGGATCGCCCGCGCCGTCGGCCTCACCATTTCCTACGACGCCGAACATCGGCAATTCGCGCATCCCTTCGGCGTCCTTCTCGTTACTCCGGCAGGGCGGGTCGCGCGCTACCTCGATCCGCTCGCACTGACACCCTTCGACCTGCGGCTTGCCCTGGCGGAGGCCGACGATGGCAGGTTCGTGACCGCAGCCGATCGCCTCGCGCTTCTCTGCTACGGCTGGGACGCAGTGACCGGCGTCCATACTCTTGCCATCCGACGGATCCTCGCAGCCGCCTGCCTGCTTACCGCTTTCGCTGTCGGGGCGGCCGTTGCCTTCGGACTCTGGCGAGAGCGACGATCGCTGGAGCTCTCCAGTGAATGAGTTCCGCTTTTTCCCGCAAGCGGCATCGAGCGACGCACCGCAGACGGACGCCATCTATTTCGGCCTGGTCATCGTTTCCGGCGCCGTCGTCCTCGTTGTTGCGACACTCATCGTCGTCTTTGCAATCCGCTATCGGCGCGGCACCCGCGTCGGCCGCGGTGCGGCGAGTTCGCTGGCGAGCCGTGAATTCGAGATCGGGTGGACGCTTGCGACGCTGCTCGCATTTCTCGGCATCTTCAGCTGGGCCGCCGCGCAGGACTTTGTCCAGCTCCGTCCGCCCCCGCCCGGGGCGCTGGCGATCGACGTCGTCGCCAAGCAGTGGATGTGGAAGACGCAGCACCCCGGTGGCCAGAGCGAGATCAACTCCCTGCACATCCCGGCTCACCAGCCCGTCCGGCTCCTCATGCATTCGCAGGACGTGATCCACAGCTTCTTCGTTCCGGCGTTCCGCGTGAAAAAGGACATCGTGCCCGGCCATACTGAAGAGCTGTGGTTCGAGGCGACGACGCCCGGCACCTATCCATTGTTCTGCTCTGAATATTGCGGCACCGACCATGCGCGCATGTTGGGCGACATCGTGGTCATGGCGCCGCAGGACTATGGGCGATGGCTCGCTGGGCAGCCGCAAGGCGATGACCTTGCCAAGGCGGGCGAGGGGCTCTTCCGTGAGCTCGGCTGTTCGGGCTGTCATGGCGAGAATGCGCGCGTGCGCGCGCCGCCGCTGGCAGGGTTGTTCGGCCGCCCCGTGCCGTTGTCGGACGGGCGCATCGTCGTTGCCGACGAGGCCTATATCCGCGATTCGATCCTGCTGCCGAAGAAGGACATCGTTGCCGGCTACGAGGCGATCATGCCGAGTTTCTCGAGCCGGCTCGACGAAGGCGATCTCACCAAGCTCGTAGCCTATATCCGCTCGCTCGCCGCACAGGGGGCAGGGCCATGACCGATATCGCTGCTTTGCCGCCTACTCGGGCAGGCTTGCACGGGAACTATCTCAGCGCCGGCCACACGGTCGCGTCATGGCTGTTCACGACCGACCACAAGCGCATTGCCATTCTCTATATCGCCTCCACCACGCTCTTCTTCTTCATCGGCGGGGCGGCGGCAACGCTCATCCGCATCGAACTGTTCACGCCGGACAGCGGCATCCTCACCGCCGACGGATACAACCGGGTGTTCACGCTGCACGGCGTGATCATGGTGTTTTTCTTTCTCGTTCCCGTCGTGCCCTCGACCCTCGGCAATTTCCTCTTGCCCCTGATGATCGGCGCGCGCGACGTCGCCTTTCCGAAAATCAATCTGTTGAGCTGGTATCTGTCGATCGCGGGCGGTGCACTGGCGCTCTATTCCCTCCTCGCCGGCGGCATCGACACCGGCTGGACCTTCTATACGCCCTATTCGAGCATTTATTCGAACAGCTTTGTCACGGCCACAGCAGCCGGCATCTTCGTTGCGGGCTTCGGCTCGATCGCGACGGGGCTGAACTTCATCGTCACCATCCACACGCTGCGCGCCCGCGGCATGACCTGGTTCCGCCTGCCGCTGTTCGTCTGGTCGCTCTACGCGACGAGCCTGATCATGCTGCTGGCAACGCCGGTGCTCGCCATGACGATGGTGCTCATCATCGCCGAGCGGGTGTTCGGCATCGGCGTCTTCGATCCCGAGCGGGGCGGCGATCCGATCCTCTTCCAGCACCTCTTCTGGTTCTACTCACACCCGGCCGTCTACATCATGATCCTGCCGGGCATGGGCATCGTGACCGAGATCATCACCTGTTTCGCGCGGCGCCGCGTGTTCGGCTACGAGTTCATGGTCTATGCGCTGATCGGCATTGCGGTGATCGGCTTCTTCGTGTGGGGCCATCACATGTTCGTGTCGGGCCAGTCCGGCTATGCGAGCCTTGTTTTCTCATTCCTGTCTTTCCTGGTCGCCGTGCCCTCGGCCATCAAAGTCTTCAACTGGACGGCAACGCTCTATCGCGGCGAGATCACCTTTCCTGCCCCGATGCTCTACGCGCTGGGTTTCGTCGGCCTCTTCACGCTCGGCGGGTTGACGGGCCTCTTCCTCGCCTCGCTGCCCGTCGACATCCATGTGACGCAGACCTACTTCGTCGTGGCGCATTTCCACTACATCATGGTCGGCGGCATGGTCTCTGCCTTGTTCGGAGGCCTGCATTTCTGGTGGCCGAAGATCACCGGCAAGCTCTATTCTGACAGCTTTGCCCGGTTTGCCGCCGTCCTGATGTTCCTTGGCTTCAACTTCACCTTCTTCCCGCAATTCATTCTCGGCTATCTCGGCATGCCGCGCCGCTACCACGCCTATCCGCCGGAATTCCAGGTCTGGAATGTGCTCTCGTCGGCGGGCGCCGTCATCCTTGCCGCGGCCTATCTCATGCCGCTCGGCTACTTCGCCTGGTCCTTCCTGTGGGGCGAGCGGGCCGGGAGCAATCCCTGGGACGCAACCGGGCTTGAATGGCAGACCGCCTCGCCCCCGCCCGAGCACAATTTTGAGGCGCCGCCGCAGGTCCCCGAAGTGCCCTACGACTACCATCCCGGCCGGGAAAGCGCGCGTGACTGACCAGGCAGCAATCGCCGAACAGTTCGACGATCTCGCCCAGCAACGCGAGGCGACAGAGATCGGCATCTGGGCCTTTCTGGCGACGGAAGTGCTGTTTTTCGGGGCGCTGCTGGTCTGTTATGCCGTCTATCGGTACCAGTATCCGGCGGCGTTCCTTGCCGCGGCGCGCGAGGCGAATGTCGTCTTCGGCACGGTCAATGCGGCCTTGCTCCTGACGAGCAGCATGACCGTCGCGCTTGCGGTCCGGATGGGCCGCGCAGGTCAGGCGCGCCTGAGCGGCCATGCCCTGCTTGCCACGGTGGCGCTCGGCCTCGGCTTTCTTGTGGTCAAGGCCTTCGAATATACCGGCGACATCCAGGATGGCCTGTTTCCGGGGCCGGGTTTTCGACTGGCGCCGCCGCAGACACAGATCTTCTGGTCCCTCTACTGGATCATGACCGGCGTGCACGCCTTGCACCTGATCGTCGGCATCGGCGTCCTCCTGACGATCTTCGTCCTGCTGCGCCGCAGCGCGTTCGATCCGAGGCACAACACGACAGTCGAGGTCTCCTGCCTCTACTGGCACTTCGTCGACATCGTCTGGATCTTTCTCTACCCGCTTCTCTATCTGCCAGGCCGATCATGAAGGCGCTGTTCCGCAAGTCTGCTCTGTTGCCGGAAGTCGCGGCCTGGGTCGGCCTGCTGGTCCTGATGGTTGTGAGTCTCGTTTCTTCCTATGTGCCTCTCGGCCTCGGCAACGGGATCGCAAATCTCGCCATCGCCGGGGTGCAGATGCTGGTGGTCGTCTTCGTGCTGATGCATTTGAAGGAAGGCGGCGCGCTGCCGCGCCTCGCCGCGGCCGCCGGAGCGTTCTGGCTGGCGATTTTCTTCACCCTTACATTCAGCGATTTTCTGACGCGGTGAACGAGATTGCCGCGCGCCCGAAACGCACCAGGCAAAGCCGATCAAAAAGGGGGGCTTGCGAGCGCGACTTCAGAGAGGGGACGCCGTCTGGCTCGCAGCGCTCGGCAGGAGACGCGAGGTTTCCTGGCACGGATCCTTGCCCGGGCGCCACGACGTGACGTTGAGCTCGACGACGCACTCTGCCATGCGCGGACCTTCTGGCGTCGACAGGCAAACGCGGGTTCCAAGCGGAACATTGGCGCCCTTGTAGCGGCAGGTGCAGGCGGGGAGCGACATTCCCGGCCGCGTCAGCCCGTCGGCGCGGGCAGCATCGAGCGCGGACGCCGCGTGCCCTGCCGCCAAGCATGAGATGATCGCCGCCGCTCGCCGCATTCAGTCTCCCCAACCGCCGTTCGCGTTGAGGCTAGGCCGATATGGGTTCCCTGTCCACGAGCGCCCGGCAGGTCCGATCGGAACCATAGCGAGCTCAGCTTGCCCGCCCATCCACGCCCGGATATTGCGTTGGGGCTGCCCGGCTCGGCGCCAGGCAAAGGAGCTCGCTCGATGCTGACATTGCGCCCTGCCTTGGTTACGGCGGCAATGCTCTGGGTCGCGCTTGCGCCCCATCCTGTGCAGGCCCAGATCTCGGACGGCTCGCAGAACCCTCTCGTCCAGCTCTACAAATTGTCGGTCGCCATCGACGTTTGCAGCGACGTTGATCTTTCGGCTGACGAGGAGGAGAAGCTCGACAAGGCCATCTCCTCGATCGAGGCGAAACTCGCCCTCACGGAAGAGGCAAGCGAAGACCTCTACACCCGGCTGTCGGCTCTTGCCGACAACGACAAGGACACTTTCTGCAAGGCGATCGTGCCGACCTTGAAGGAAGCGATCGCCAAACTGCCGAACTGAGCGGTAGGCGGTCAAAACCGCCGCCGCGCCCCAACACAGTCGATCACTTCAAGTCCGCCCGCCCCGTTCAGTGTGTGGACGCCATGAGCTTTCCAAGAGGCCGGCGGCGGGAGACGCCGCACGATCCTCTGTTCATAGCCGTGCGGATCAAGGCGCGTGACTTCGCACAGGGTCAGCGCCGATCCGTAGCCGTTCGTGCAATCCTGCGCCGGCCGCAGCAGACGGCCTTGGCGGGTAAACATCATCCCCGCCGGGCGCGCCGCCTCGACGTCGATCAAAAGCGGATTGAGAGGATGCGCCGTCCACGGGCCAAAAAGATCAAGGGCGTGGAACAGGCCGAGTGCGTCCCAGCTCGAACTTCCGTCTTCGGATACGGCCGCAAACAACCAGCGGCGGCCTCCATGGGTCACGAGGGTTGCGTCGGCTGCCACAACATTCTCGACAAGAACGGCCTCACGGACCCAGACGTCGGGAAAGCGCTGAGCCCGATAGAGCTCCACGGTCCGGTTCTCGGAGCTTTCCGGAATCATCCAGATTGCGCCGCCTTCGGCAAACACCAGCGGATAGGAGAGGTGGTACGGCCGTTCGAGAACCGGTCGGGGTGGCGAAGCTACGCCCTCTCGCGTCACCGTGAACATCGAGATGATGCCCCTGCGCGTGGCGTAGGGGAATTCTTCGCAAAAGACGTGGGCAGCGCCGTCGTGCACGAATGCGAAAGGGTCGGCGAAATAGCGCTGTCGATCGTCGGCGAGGAAGCGATAAGGCTGCTGTGGCCAAACCAAGCCGTCGCCGACGGCGTCCCCCTTTGTCCAGCGCCAGCCGATGCGCCAATGATCGGGATAGGTGAGAAGACCCGTGAGGCGCGCGGCGATTTTGGCCGCAAGCGCGTTTGCGACATGCCGGAACGGGCTTCTGGAAGCCAGCACCGGCGGTTGACTGGCCGCGGTCTCGATCGGCGGCTCGCCGGCGCTGATCCGCCGGATGCTCTGCAGCAGAAGGCGCAGGGCGCCGACCGCCATCTGATCCAGGGCTCGCGTGAGGATGGCGCGATCTTCGATCGCCGGCCGCCCGCGCGCGATCACGCGGTCGACGGTGTCTGCGGCGCCACGGTAGGCAATCTCGATGACCGGCGCCCGACCGTCGATAATCGCAGCGACTGCGGCCATATCCTCTCGCGATCCATCGAAGCGCGGCGCGATCACGGGGCCTGGAGCGCCTGCCCCCGCAAGATCGATCGTGCAGTCGGCTTGGCCCTCCACGGCTTGCGCGCCGAGCGCTACGACTGCTTCGGCATCGAGCAGCGCCGTCGGGTGATCGGACGGAATCCGATAGAGATGGCGTTCGATCATTCGGGCGATCTTGACGGCGCGATGGAGCCTCTCGTCTCCGGACGGCCTCACCACGGTCGCAATGGCAACCTCATGTCCTTCGCGCTTAAGGCGATCGGCAAGCCGGCGATGCCAGACATAAGCGAGCCCGGAATCGATGATGAGCCTCAGTCGCACAGGAACTCGCCTAGACTTAAGGTTAACCTCACACAGACATCTTGGTCGGGTTTCTTTTCCATTAAAATTGCCGATATCGACCATGACCTGATTGCGGCGAACAAATGACGCAGCGAAAGCTTCTGTTCTACACTCATGGCCTGACCGGCGGCGGCGCCGAGCGGGTCTGGGCGCTGCTCGCGTCGGGCTTTGCCGCCTGCGGACACGAGGTGATCTTCGCGGTCGACTATGCGTCCCCGGAAAACGCCGCGTTCCTCGATCCCTCGATACGAGTGGAGACGCTGGGCCGCAATCACGCACAGGCGATATGGCACCTGTCGCGCCTCATAGTGCGCGAAAAGCCCGATGCGTCGTTGTCGGCCCTCGGCGTCTCCAATCTGAAGCATTTCATCGGGGCGGCCTTGGCGGGACGCTTGCAACGGGCGATCCTCTCCTACCACGGATATTGCGAGAGCGAGCCGAGGTTCCTCAGCCGACTCGCCTATTTCCTGACGCCTGTGACCACGCGCCTTTGCGCGCGCACGATTTGCGTCTCGGACGGCCTTCGCACCTATGTGACGAGGGCCTTCCGCGCCGATGCGAAGCGGACGGTGCGCATCTACAACCCTGTCCTTGGCGGTCCGGTCCCGACCGCGCACAGCAAGGCGGAGATCGGAGCGCGCGATCCGCTCGTCCTCGCCTGCGGGCGGATGGTCCCCTACAAGAACTTCTCCATGCTCGTGCGGGCCTTCGCCCGCGGCGCGCCGCAGCGGGCGCAACTCGTCATTTTGGGCGAGGGGCCGGATCGGCCCAATATCGAGGCCGAAGTGGTGCGATGCGGACTTCGCGACCGCGTATCGCTGCCCGGATACATGCCCCAACCCTGGCCCTATTATGCGCGAGCGACCTGCTTCGTGTCCTCCTCGCAGTCGGAGTCCTTCGGCCTCGCGGTCGTCGAGGCGCTTGCCCAAGGCCTGCCTGTCATTGCGACCGATTGCGACGGTCCCCGCGAAGTGCTGCAGGGCGGCTGCTACGGCACGATCGTGCCCCTAGGTGACGAAACGGCGCTTGCGTCCGGCATTGCCCGAGCGCTGGCAGACCCGGGAGACCCGGCGCCGCGCATCGAGCGTGCCCGCGCCTTCTCGGTCGAGACGGGCGTCGCCGAATACGAAGGTCTGATCGAACAGATCCTGGTGGAAGCGGAGCAGGGCCAAGGCGCGACGCCAAGACGGAGCCGCGGGTCAGCAAACACTGCCGTCGGGACATAAGGCCGCGCGGTGGGGCCCGAGCCGCCCGCCTCGTTTTCTCTATCTTACCGGCGCTTCGCCGCAAGCGGCACTGAGAGCCGCGGCAGAATCCGACGCGGCGCGGCTGACATCATCGCGTCCTGCAGCCGGCGATGATGATCGAAGAGCCGGTCCATCTGGTTGTCGAGCGTATAGGGCGTGACCCGTTGATGCACGACCATCGGATCGATGCGCCCGGCACGGATGTCGCCCCACAGGGTGAGGAAGGCCTCCACCAGCGCGCCCCGGGAGCCAGCCATGTCGGCGCGGCGCCTGATCTGTGTTCCGCTCAGGCCGGGCACGATGAACGGATCGTATTGTGGAAGGGCTATGGCTGCGAACGGCCGTCCGACCGATAGCGTCTCCAAAAGATAGCAAGGCAGGCCCTCGAAGAAGGACGTCAGGATGCCGGCATGGCTGCGGGCGACGATCGCCGCCACGCCCGCCGCAGGCTGGTAGCCATGGCGGGTGGTGAAGGCTTCGATCGCGGCGAACTCGTGATATCGCGAGGGCTCGCTGGTGCCGATATAGTGGAACTCGAGCTTGCCGTTCAGCCGCGCATGGAGGGCGGCGAGCACTTCGAACATGAGTGGCGGGTCTTTGAACTCGTCGAGACGGCCGGCAAAGACGATGCGAAGGATCCCGTCCGCGCAATCGAACGGCTGCGGGGCGAACTGGTCGGCATCGACCGAAACGCTCATCACCTCCGCCTTGGGCGCGGCAGCAGGGAATTCACGCTCCAATCGCGTCAGGATGCTGGGATTGACGCACAGGATCCGATCGGCAAGTCGCAGGGCAATCCGCTCGTTCGTCGCATGGACGGCCCAATAGGTCTTGATCAGACTATCCATCCTGTCGTTGCGGCTGCCTTCGCCATGGACCATCTGGACCGTCGGGAGGCCGAGAAGCCTTGGGATCAGCGCAAATTCGAACCGCTGGATATCGGCGGACGCGAACCGGCCGGCCACTTGGCGGCGGATCGCCGCGAGATGGCGCAGCGATCCAAGCGCGAAGCGAAATGTCGTCGAACCGAGGATCGATTTTGCCGCAAGATTGATTCTGGCTTGGGGAATCCGGGCAACCGGCAGGAAGTCGATCTGCCGGCCGCCGATCGCCAGCGGCGCGGTGCGACCGAGCGGACGCCCGCCGCTTTCATCGACCCCCACCATCAGCACGGAAAAGTCGCGCGGATGGCGCCGCAGGATGTGCCTGACGTGCGTTTCGATCCCGCCAAGCTTCGACCCGCACGGGTCCATGGGATGCATGAGGCAGAGCCGATACATGCTCAAAGACCCGAACGGTTCAGCGCGCGGACGGGAACGCGCCGACGCAACGGCTCAAGCACGGCAAGATCGGCAAGAACACCCGCGCAGCGACCATAACGCAGCGCCAGCCGGCGCGGGTTCGCCGCGAGGCGCCAGAACCACTCGAGGCCGCTGGCCTGCAACGCTCGGGGGGCGCGCTGCTGCTCCCCCGAGATGAAATCAAGCGCGGCACCGACGCACAGATAGCCGATGCCGTAGCCGCGCGCCATCATGCGATCGGCGAACACCTCCTGCTTCGGGGCGCCGAGCGCCACGAGGCAGATTCGTGCGCCGGAGCGTGCAATACGCGTCCCCGCCGCCGCGGCGTCCTCCGAGTGCGGATCGAATTTCTGGCGCGGCGATTCAGCGCCGCGGATGTCGAGCCTTGGAAAGCGCGATTGCAGGCGGCTGCGCGCCTTGGCAAGCGATTCCTCGGTCGAGCCGAACAGATGAAGCGGGATAGCATGCTGCGCAGCGGCCGTGCAGACCGGCAGAACGAGGTCGGCTCCGGTCGTCCGATCGAGACGCGCACCTTGCCGTCGGGCAAGGCGCACGATCGGCGCTCCGTCCGCGGTAACGAAGGTGGCACGCCGATAGGCCGAGCGGAAGTCTTCATCACGGCGACGCTTGACGACGTGATCAAGATTAAAGGTAAACAGCGTGAAATCCTGCGCCTGCTTTGCCGCCGCAACCACTCGAGCGACTGCGTCATCGACCGTGGCAAGATTGATCGGCTGCCCATCGACGGTCGCGATCGGGGTAGCCGCAGGCTGGAGCGACATGCGTGGTCCTGGCTTGGAACAAGCGACACGCCCAGCCTCGGAAAGGCCGTTGCGTACGAAGGTTCCAGCAAGAAGCTCGCCCTGAAATCATGTGCCAGAACGTGGCATTGGAGAGAGATCTGCCTGGCCGAGCGGCGCGGAGCGGGTGCCGCGCGAGGGTCCGGATGTGCTTCCTTCCGGGCGACGGCGTCTCCGGGTCTCGGATAGCGACCGCGCTGCTTCTGGGATGCCAATCGGGTGTGCCTCACCCATATTGCGCCAAGCGCGTCAGCCCCACGCCAGGGCGCGTCGGCAGCCACGAAACACGAATGCAGGATAGAGGACGGCCAAAGCTGCCCCGTAGACGGCAATGCCGGTTGCAATCTCGGAGGTGAGTCCGACGATACCGGCGCGCCACGAGGGCAGAGACAGGGCGATCGCCATTGCGCCCGTCGCCCCCGCAATCCGGGCGATGTGCCAAACCGGCAATTGCAGGCCATAGCGCCCCATCGCGACGGCGAAGCAAACGACAGCGCCGACAGCGATGCCGGCAAGACATCCGACGGCGGCGCCGGCGAGCCCCCAAAGGAAAAGACCAGCGGCGCACAGGCCGACGACCGCGATCGCCTCGATGGCATTGACCAGGATCAATATCCTTGTGCGCTCGACGAGCATGAAGACCTGGTCGGCAAAGTGGACCCGCAGGTTGCGGATCGCGCCGGCAAAGACTGCAGGCGGCAGGACGGCGAGGGTCACGACGCGAAACGGTGCGGCGATCAGCAGGTCGACGAGGGGACGCGCGACGAGAAGGATTCCGATGGACATCGGCACGACAAGGCCGACGAGGAGTGCGCCGCTCGCGGACAGCTGTTGCAAGGACTGCTTGCGGCCTCGCGCGTGAAACTCCCGAACCGCGATCGGAAAAGCGGCGGCGGTCACCAGCATGGCCCCGAACGAAGCCATGCGCTGACCAAGTCCCCAGCCGACCGAGACGAGCCCCACCGCGGCACTCCCCGCGCCGTGCTGAACGATGACGCGAATCCCGTTGATGCTGACCCAGCCTATGGCGCCGCCGATCACGAGGGGGAGGCCGTAGCGCAAGGCTGCCCCAAGCAAGCCGCGATCGGGCATCCCGATCGATATTCGCAACCCCATCCTGCCGGCAAGCCAGCCGAGCGCCCCGATCTGCGCCATGGCGAAGCCGGCGAGCGCGCCGGCGGGCGTGGCGGACGTGACTGCAACGACGAGGAAGCCCAGGCCGAAACCGCCTGCCGAGCTGGCGATTTGCGCGACGCTGTAGGCAACCACGTCGCCGCGGGAGCGCGACCGCTCGGCAAGGTGCATCATCACCGATCGCGAGACAGTAAAGAAAATCGTCGCAGCGACGAGCTCACTCGTCAGCGTGGCGTCGATCGCCACAAGACTGACGACGCCGACAAAAGCCTGGATCAGGGATGTCAGGACGAGGATCCGGCTTTCCGCGACGAGGTAGCGAGCCCGCGCCTGCGGCGTATCGAGCATCGGCAGATATCGAACGGTGTAGTGCGACCACCATGACAGGCACACCATGAAGGCGAGCTCCTGGGCGGCCATCACATAGGCGAGAACCCCGTACGCCTCCGGCAGGAACCAGTGCGTCCAAACAACGGCGGCGACGAACTGGAAGAGCGGCGCCAGGAACTGCGCGGGGAGATAGAGCAGGGTCTGATAGATGAGCATCCGATCAGACCGCGCGCGCGCCGGCGAGTTCGCCGATGAGTTTGATCACCGCAAGCCGGTCATTTTCGGCACTCGCGTTCCAGCGTACCAGGTTGTGTAGGGCCGAGTTCGCGTGACGCTCTCGCCAGCCTGGTTGGCGCGCCAGAGCGGCAATCCGAGCCGCAGCGTCGGCCGGGCGATCCGGGTCGATGAAAAGACCGGACCGACCGAGCACTTCCGCAAAAACCGGCTTTGTGGGGGCAACGACCGCGATCCCGCCATGCTGCGCCTCGAGCAGCGGCAGGCCCAGGCCCTCGTCATGCGATGTCGAGATCAGGAAGTCTGCCGCCTCGACGAGGGCTCGGACGTTCGCGGGAGACTGATAGCCATGGAGCGTCACTCCGGGCGAGCTTCGAAGGACCGACACCTCAGTCCCCCAGCCGATGCGGCCGATGAC
Source organism: Methylobacteriaceae bacterium (assembly GCA_019233695.1). GTDB lineage: Bacteria > Pseudomonadota > Alphaproteobacteria > Rhizobiales > Beijerinckiaceae > JAFAME01. Next base: position 23,115 of record JAFAME010000206.1, on the reverse strand, counting down.
GTCGAGACGCGCTTGCGGGAAGCCATGCGCGCGCAGCGCAGCGAGGATGGCGACGGCAGCGGTCAGGTTCTTGCGGGGCTCGACTGTGCCCAGTGTTACCAGCCGAAGCTCGCCCAGTGTTGCCGGGCGACCCTTTCGGTCCGTGCTCGTGAAGCCGAAGACATTGCGGACGCACGGCCGATAGAGCGTGATCTCGGCATCGACGCGGCAATGTCGGCGGAGCTCCCGCTCGGTATGCTCGGAATTGACCAGAAAACGCGGCAGCCGTTTCACCGCAAAGGCGAAAGGGCCGGCCATGTAGGCCTTGGCGCGAAAGTTCAGGTCACGCGCACGGGTCAACAGGAAGACATCATGGATGTAGGGGAGCACCCGCTCCCCGAACAGTGTCAGCAGCGGGGAGGGAGGGAAACCCGGGCAGAGGACGACCGCACGATGATTTTGCAGGGCGGCGAGCGGAAGTCCGAGAAATTGACGCGCGATCATCGCAAGCCGGCTTTCCGCCTTTACGGGCGTGAGCCGCAGCGGAGCGAGAGCCGCCGGAGAGAAGAGTTCGAGGGCTATCCGCTCGATCCCCGTGACATGGCGGCTGCAATGGGTCTGGTCGACGAAGATGCGCCCCTCGCCTTCCCGTGCGGCCGTACGCCTCTCGGCTGCAGGCGTAAGTGCCTGGTTCAAAACGGCCATGCTGCCACCATTTCGAGACAGTTTGCGAGTGCCTGCAGGGCTCAAATCGACCGAGCTTGAGGGCAAGTGCCATCCTTGCGAAGCATGGTCATGAGGAGAGCAACGATCATGCCGAGCTGCGCCGTTTTCGCCGACAGGCTGACGGAGGTCGTAGCGATTGCGAAGAGAAAGGCGAGTACCAGCCAGGCACCGGTGCGGGTTGCCTTGACGAGGTCACGGCAAAAACAAAACAGGCCGAAAAAGAAGAACAGGCTGATGCCAAGGCCATAGAGCAGCGAAAAATTAACCCAGAAACTTTCGATCCCGAACTCGATACCTTCCAGGTGCTGGATCGTGGCGACGCGCGCCTGATCGGACCCGAGGATGAGGTCCTCCAGAGGAATTTCCTGAAGCAATTTCAAGATGACGACGCGTGCCTGGGCGCTTCCCCGGTCCTCGACGAAGCGATCGGCGAGCCTGTCGAAGAACCCGGCCTCGATGAGGCCAATCGTGACCGCGACCGCGCCTGGAAGGACAATCGCGAACAGGGCGGCATGGAGAAGCTTGACGCGCCGTCCGCGAGCGATCCGCGCCGATTCGGCGAGCGCAATAAATGCAAGGAGCGGAAGGAGAAAGACCAGAGCGGCGCGACCGCCGAAGGCGACCATCGCTGCACATTGAATGACAAGTAGAACCGGGCGCAGCAGGGCGGGCAGGTCGCGACCCCCGCCAACCGCGAGAACGAGCACATAGGCTCCCGTAATGCCCGCATTGACCAGCGGATGTCCGAGAAGCGCCGTCGAGCGCCAGTCAGATGTGATCTCGACGCCTTCCTCGACATAGGGCGTCAGGCGAAATCCGGTCTCGAATTCGAAAAGGCCGAGAAGAGCGTTCGCCAACATGATCAGGTGAAGCAAGAGCGCGAGCCGCTGCTTGGCGACGGGCGACAGGTCCACCAGCACAAGAAAGAGGGCGATGGGCAGAGCGAACGTGTCGATGAGCGGCGTAAATGGAACGTGCCGCACGACAATCGTGTAGAGAAGCAGCAGCACCCAGGTGAGAAGGAAAACCGCAAGACCGCCGTGGCGTGCCAGGGCGGCATCGACCGTGTGGAGCGGACTGCGGCGCCGCAACCCCCAGAAGATCAACGCTGCGAAGGCGAGCCACGTCCCGGGGTGCATCTTTTCGGCGAAGGAGCCGCCGGTCGACTCGTAGGTGAACCCCCAGCGATAGAGGAGATGCGGCGAGATCAGGAACAGTGCGGCGATTGCGAGAAATGCGAGCGTCGTGGCAGCAGCGGCGCATGTGGCCTTCAACCCGACATTGCGACCGGTCGCAGTGCCGCGGTGCCGCGGCGGCGGCAACGGCCGGGCTGCGGAACGTACGCGGCCCGCAAGGGGCAGGCTCACGCAGCGGCCTTCACATCGACCTTGGAGAGAACGGCGCCGCGGAACTTCCAGTTCGGCACTTCGAGCCGGTCGAGCGCGTCCTCGACGGTCTCGCGCTGCGGCGCTGCCGACGGCATGACCAGCACGACCTGGTCGACAGCCTCGGCGACCATGCGGGCTGTGTCGTCGTCTCCGATGGTCGGCCCGTCAATGACGACGAAGTCGAAATTCGATTTGATCCCGTCGAGCGGTTCAACCGACGTGTGCCGCAGCAGCCGCCGCACGATGACGGGTTCATCGGCGAGGATCGGGACGATGCTGAGGGTCCCCTCATCTGCCCTATCGACAGTGTAGATCAGGCGTGTCGTGCCGGCGAGTTCGATCAACCCTGGGTCAGACTGCGGCATCACGAGCTGGCCAAGCGTCGGATTGGCCGGATTGGCGTCGATGGCGAGCACTCGCTCGCCCCGCTCGGCGGCGGCGCGCGCCAGATTGACTGCAATCGTCGACTTGCCGACGCCCGGTTCATCCGACGTGACAAGCACGACTTTTACCCTTCGGCCGCCAGCGGCGCTGCGTAGCTCCTCGCGAAGCGCCCGGATGGCATTGCTGAAAGCCGAATCCGGCGCGTCCACCAAGGCCCACAGCAAACGTGTCGGGGCTGGCTCTTCGGCGGCCTTCGATCGCCCGAAACGGTGTAGCCAGCGAGCCAATCCGGCAAGCTTCGAGCGCGAGGCCGAAGGAACCCGCGGAATGGCGCCGATGACTTCCGGAGCGTCCGGCCCGACAATCGGCGCAGACGGCACGTCCGTTTGGCCTTCCTTGCCCTCCTGCGCCGCAGCCTCCCTTTGCCCGAGCTGATCGCGGCCAATCCCCAGCCGTTGCTGCATGAGTGCCGTCGCGACGCCGAGGCCCAGCCCGGTTATCAGAGCCAGCGCCAGGATTGCCAACCGCTTGGGGCTTGACGGCGCAAACGGCGTCGACGCGGGAGCGATGACACGGGCCGTCGGCAGATCCGCACCCTCTTCCTTGACCGTTTCGCGGGCGCGCAGGAATCGTTCATAGACGGCCCTGCTCGCGTCAACCTCGCGTTCAAGCTCCCGCAGACGCACGAGGGATTGGTTCGTCGCCGTTGTCGCCTGATTGGCGATATCGACCTGCTTGCCGATCTGGGCTTCCGCATCGCGCGCCAGCTGATACTCATTGGCAGCTGCATCGGTGACGCGCTTGAGCTCCTCGGTGATCAGCCGCCGGGTATCGCGGAGCTGCGACTGAACCTCGATATAGGCCGGATGCCGGTCGCCGAGGGTCGCCCGGTAGTTGGCCTCCTGCCGCACGATATCGGCGTACTGGGCGCGCAACTTTTCCATGGCGGGCGATCTCAGCGCATCATCGAGCGCATCGGGAACGCGGCCGGATTCGAGGATGCGCCGAACCTGCTCGTATTTGGCGCGTGCCTGCGCCGTGCGCACGCGGGCGCGGGCCAATTCAGTATTGATCTCGCTCAGCTGATCCTCGTTGACGAGCTTGCCATTGGCGCCAAAAATCCGATTCTGCTCCTTGAACGCCTCGACGTTGTTCTCGGCCGTTTGCAGCTGTCCCTGCAATTCTTCGAGACGCGACTTCAAATAGGCGCCTTGCCCGCTCGCGAGCTTGGCCTTGGCGTCCTGTTGGTCGTCGAGATAGGCGGCAGCCACGGCATTGGCGAGCCGGGCAGCCTTGGCCGGATCAGGAGAAGAGACCTCGACGTCGACGACATAGGTCCGCTCGGAGCGCTTGACCGCCAGCACACGTTCGAGCGCCATGATGGCGCGCGTCGAGCGCTCGCCTGCGGGGCTCGCAGCGCCGCCGAGGCCGAGCATGGCGAAAAGGCGGGCGCGCAGGCCCGGCTTGTCCGAAACGAATTCGGGATCCTCTTCCAGCTTTTCGCTCGCCACCACTTTGCGCAGGACATTGTCGGAGGCAATCACCCGCACTTGGCTTTCGATCATCATCGTGTCGGGCGACTGCGGCACGGCAGCCTGATCGGAGCCGAGCGGCGGGCGCGTACCGGGATCGAGCAATATCGAGGTCGAAGCGGTGTAGAGCGGAGTGGCAAGCGCAAGATAGACGAGCGCCAACGCCAACAGGCCGAGGGTCCACGAGAGTGTCGTCATGCGGCGCTGCCACACGACCGCGGCGAAGTCCTGCAGGCTCGCCTCATCGCTCACGGCGGCGGGCGCCAAGGTGCCGCTCGACGAATCCGTCGGGGCCTCGACTGCAGCGACTTCCTGAGAGCGAATTGTCAAACCGGGGACCTGAAGCGCGTCGGCCGAGCGAGGGTCCGAGGCCGGCGGCGTACCACGGCCATTGCTCTGCTTACCAAGGATTAGCCACGATTCCTTACCAAATGTTCACCGATCGCCGCTTTGGGCTTGCGATTCAGGCGGTTCGCCTGTTCAGCGCCCGGGCAATGGCGCCCCATGCCGGCTTGCGCTGAAGCGCGTCGTCGAACGGCAGCGGCCGCGGCAGGCGGGTTGCGTCCTCGCCGCTCCGGGCAATCGAGCGATACCAGGTATAGCGGTCGGAGAGCTGCCAGGTGATGACCACCCTGACGCGCGGCTGTTGCAGGACCCGGGTCAGGAACGTCTCGTATCGCGCCGCGACTGCTGCGTCGCGCGCCGCTGTCTCTGCGGGAAATGCCTCGTCGTTCACGTCAAGCTCGGTGATGTAGAGATCGACGTCGCGGGCGGCGAGCTCGGCAAGGAACGAGAGAAACAAGTCGTCGTCATAGCGCCATTGCGGCTGCAGATGGCCTTCGAGGCCCACGGCGTGCAGCGGCAGGCCGGCATCGCGCAACTCGTCGACGAGGCGAAGGAGCCTTGGCCTGATGCCTCGGCCCCAATCGTTGTCGATCTCGCAATGCGCCTCGTTCACGCACAGACGTGCGGTCTTGTCGATTGCTCCGGCGCGCCGGAAAGCCCGCTTCACATAATCGGGCCCCATTGCCGCAAACCATGGACCGTCACGATAGCCTCCGGGTTTGCCGTGGCCCGGCCAGAACGGCTCGTTGACGACGTCCCAGGAATGGAGGCGGCCGGCATAGCGGGACACGACAGCGTCGATATGCGTGTCGAACACTCGCTCGACCTCACGGGCCGAAAGGCGCTTCAGCCAATCCGGGGCATTGTCGTTCCAGGCGAGATTGTGGCCCCTCACAAGCAGGCGGCGCTGTGCCGCGAAAGCCATGATGGCGTCGGCACCTGAAAAGTCGAACCGAGCCTCGCTCGGCCTGAGATAGTCGAACTTCAGCGCCGTGTCGGTCGTGACGATCTGCGCTTCTTCGACGTAGAGGCGGGCATAACCGGCGTCGTCGGCCACCTCATGGCCGACCGATGCGCCAAAAAGGATGCCTCGACGCTGGGCAATCGCAGCGAGTCCCTCCTCTCGCGCGGACGCATGCGGGGCGCCTCCTCCGACAGCGGCCGAGGCCACGCCGGCTGCGGCAAGAACGAGCGCGTCACGGCGTGACAGCATGGCGATTCCTCGTCAGTCGGGCGGAGCTCATCACCGGAAGAGCAATCGGCGTGCCGGGTGAGACCCCGGTGCATCGCGAACCGCGGATCGACGCCTCCGTCTCTCACGGAATGGAGCGGCATGGCGGTTGCGAGATTGGCGAGGACACCGGGCGGACGAGAGGGGTCGTTCAGGTCCGGCGCGAACAGGTTTCAAATCGGGACACGTGCGCATGCTGGACCGTGACATTTTCTTGCCCACGGCCCGAGTCGAACGCGTGCGCCCCAACTCCCTCGCGCGCGCCCATTGGCGCACGGCTCTGCCGAAGCGTAGCACGGCTCTCGTGCGAGCGACGTTCGCGCTGCTTGCCGCGGCAACCGATGCCTCCGCCATCGTCGTGACCGCGCTCCTCGCCGCGCTTGCCTATCACGCCGTCTTCTACGACGGCAGCGCCATCGGCGACGTCTATTTGCAGATCGGATTCATGATCGCGCTTCTGTTCATCGTTCCGAACATCTACCGCAACGAATATTCGATCACCCAGTATCTCAGCCTCAAGGGTCACCTCGGCCGCTCGCTCCTCGTCTGGAACATCGCCTTCACGAGCGCCCTGACACTCGCTTTCATCACCAAGACGACGGCGATCTTCTCGCGCGGCACAATTGTCTTGTTCTACGTCGGCGGATGGACCATCGTCGCTCTGGCTCGCGCCATTCTCGTCAGAACGGTTCGCAAGATGAGCACGGACGGCGCGCTCGCCGCCCGCCACGTGTTTCTCGTCGGCTACGAAGAAGAGGTCGCGGCCTTTTCACGGCTCTACCAGCCATGGAATGTCGGCGTTCACGTCGTCGCAGGTGCCGTGCTGCGGTGCAGCGAGGACACCCTCGACGACGACTTGGCGCTCGCGGCGGCCTCCGCGCGCATCATGCGGCCCGACGATGTCTTCATTCTCGTCCCGTGGGCGCAGCGAAAGACGATCGATGCCTGTCTCGATGCCTTTCTGCAGGTCCCCGCTTCCATCCATCTTGGGCCGGAGCGTGTCCTCGACCGTTTCATGGATGCGCATATTTCGAAGATCGGCCCGATCGCGAGCCTCCAGCTCGTCCGGCGGCCCCTGTCGACCGCCGAGATCATCGTCAAGCGGCTCCTCGATATCTTCGCATCGGCGGCAGGCCTCGTGGCCCTTGCGCCGCTCTTTCTCTTCGTTGCCGTCGCAATCAGGATCGACAGCAGGGGCCCGGTGTTCTTCCTGCAGCGCCGCTACGGCTTCAATCAGCAGTCGTTCCGCATCGTCAAGTTCCGCTCGATGATCACGTCAGAGGACGGTGCGGACGTGCGCCAGGCGGTGCGCAACGACAGCCGCATCACTCGGGTCGGCGCGTTCATGCGCCGCTGGAACATCGATGAATTGCCGCAGCTTATAAACGTTCTCAAGGGCGACATGTCGCTCGTCGGCCCGCGCCCGCACGCGCTCGCCCACAACCAGCACTACGAGCGCAAGATCGCCCTCTATGCGCGCCGTCACAACGTCCGGCCAGGGATCACCGGATGGGCTCAGGTCAACGGCTTTCGTGGCGAAACCGCCACCGAGGATCGGATGCGCAGCCGCATCGAGCACGACCTCTACTACATCGACAATTGGTCGCTCTGGCTCGACCTGCGCATTCTTGCCCTGACGCTGCTCTCGCCGAAGGCCTTCCGTAACGCCTATTGACGCGACCCTCCCCAAGCCTGCCCTAGCTCCGATTGTAGACATCATCGATGCGGATGATGTCGTCCTCGCCGAGATAGCTGCCGGTCTGCACCTCGATCACCTCAAGGTCGATCTTGCCGGGATTGGCGAGGCGGTGCGTGCAGCCGATCGGCAGGTAGATCGACTCGTTCTCGTGCACGATGTGCACCTCGCCATCACGCGTCACCTCCGCCGTCCCTTTCACCACGACCCAGTGCTCGGCACGATGATGGTGCTTCTGCAGGGACAGGCGCCCGGCCGGCTTGACCACGATCCGCTTCACCTGATGACGCGGCGCGATGTCGATGCTCTGGTAGTGGCCCCAGGGCCGATAGCTGCGCTTGTGATCGGTTGCCTCGGACCGCCGCTCCGCCTTCAATCGGTCGACGAGCTGCTTGACCTTGTCGGCGTGGTTGGTGCCAATGACAAGGACCGCGTCGAGGGTCGCAACGACGATCACGTCATCGACGCCCACGATCGCCGTCAGGCTTTCTGGCGAGCGGACATGGACATTGTGCGCGTCCATGATGACGCCGTGGCCGAAGATGCTGTTGCCGTTGGCATCGCGCGGCGACATCTCCCAGACCGCGCGCCACGAGCCGATATCCGACCACCCGATATCGGCAAGGATCACGGCCGCCCGCGCGGTCTTTTCCATGACTGCATAGTCGATCGAAATCTTCGGCGCGGCCTCGAAGGCGGCATGGTCGAGCACCAGGAAGGCGAGATCGGGTTTGGCGCCGGCGACGGCTGCCTGCGCGGCGCGAGCGATCGCCGGCGCCAAGCGTGCGATCTCCTCCCGCATGACATCGGCGCGGAAGACGAAATTGCCCGAGTTCCAGAGGCATCCCTCGGCAATATAGCGCTGTGCCGTCTCGGCATCCGGTTTCTCGACGAAGGCCTCGACCTTGAGCGCACCGCTTGAGCCGGGCAACTTTGCGGCCGGGCGAATGTAGCCGAAACCGGTCGCAGGGTGCGTAGGCTTGATGCCGAAAGTGACGATGGCGCCGTCGGATGCCGCCTCGGCCGCGAGCTTGCAGAGAGCGATGAAACGCTCGCGCGCTCCGATCACATGATCGGCAGCCAGGACGGCGACGACCGCCTCCGGCGACCGTCGCGCCACGAGTTCTGCCGCCACCGCAACCGCCGGCCCGGAATCACGCCTTGCCGGCTCCAGCACGATCTCGGCGGCAAGGCCAAGTTCGTCGAGCTGCTCGGCGACGCGGAACCGATACTCCTTGTTGGTGATGATGATCGGCGCGGTGAACACGGCCGGATCCTTCAGGATCTCGACGATCATCTGGAACGTCGAGCGCGCGCCGATGAGGGGAATGAACTGCTTGGGCAGGCTCTCGCGCGATTCCGGCCAGACACGCGTGCCAGAGCCCCCGCACATGATCACAGGCACGATCCGTGGCATGTCCCAACCCCGTTGAGCGTTCGAGACCAACTCCCGGATCCGCCCGCGCCAGAACTATGTGTCGCACAAATCCTTTGCAAAGACTTTCAGGCGCCTGGCCGGGTGCAGCGACCCCAGACGCCGGCGTTGCTCGAGTGGCGGCAAAGGGGCAGTATGATTCGAGAAGAAAGGCTCGCCGGACGGCGGCCGGAGCTATGCAGGCCGCCGTTCGAGTTGGGCTGGCGCAAGGCCGCCTGCGACGAGTTGCGCGGGCGCCCTGCGCGGCGGGAGGAACGCCATGACGAGCCAACAGTCCGGCAGGTTCCGGATTTCCAACGATGATCTCGACGTTCCCGAACGCCTGGAAGCGATCTTCCAGGACGAGGGATATCTGTTCTTTCGCGGCATCCTCGACGTCGACGCCGTCCTTGCCGTCAAGCGCGATCTGATCAACGTCTTGCAGGCGCAGGGGGTCGTCAAATCGGGCGAAACCGAGCCGATCTGGACTGGCGCGGGAATGGATCGGATCGACGACATAGCGCTCTACGCGCTTGCCTCTTACGAGGCACTGAGCGAAGGGCCGGCCAGGCACCTTGCCGGGAAAATCTTCGGGCAGCCGGCGTTCATGTTCAAGAACCCGAACATTCGCTACACGCTGCCAGATCATTCGATGTACGTCACGCCGGCTCACCAGGACTTCTTCTTCATCCGCGGCACGACGTCCTTCCGCACCATATGGATCCCGCTGATGGAGATCGACGCGACAGTCGGCGGGCTTGCCCTGGCGCCCGGCTCGCACAAACAGGGGCTGCGCGAGCACGCCGAGCAGGCAGGCATCTATTCCTATGTTTTCAAAGGTCGGAAACAACGGGGGGTGAGACTGGAGGACATCGAAGGAGACTGGCTGACTGTCGACTATCGTCCGGGGGACGCGCTCGTCTTCCACAATCTGACGCTGCACTGGGGCTTGCCGAACCGCTCGAACCGCGTCCGTCTGTCGCTCGACACGCGGGCGCAGCCGGCGTCGGCTCCGCGGACCTTCCAAGTCGAGAAGAGCATCCTGGAATTGCGGCAATATCGCAAGGAGGTCCAGCGGATCGTGGCGGAGGAAGGCGCGAGCGAGGCGGTGTTCGAGGCGGTCATGATCGAGATGATGAAGCGCGGCTTGCCGGCGGAACGCCGGCCGGTCACGGCCTTGATTGCCGAGTTCGAGCGCCAGCTGGCTTAGGCGCCATGCCTGATCAGCGATTCTCGCTGCGCGAGCGCAGGAGTTCCGAATGAGTACCGAGACGATGCTCGATCAGGCTCCGGCGCGGGAGCTGCGTCGGCCGCTTCTGGAGCTGCGAAAGGTCAGCAAGTTCTTCGGCGCGCTGCGTGCCCTGCACGAGGTCGATTTCAGCATCTATCCGGGTGAGATCCAGGCACTGGTCGGCGACAACGGCGCCGGCAAGTCCACTCTCGTCAAGACGATCTCCGGCGCGCATCAGGCCGACAGGGGCGAGTTCTTCTTCAACGGCAAGCCGGTGAGCATCGCGAGCCCGGACGATTCCTTCGCCCTCGGCATCGCCACGGTCTACCAGGATCTGGCGCTCGTCGGCACGCGCGACGTGGCCCACAACCTGTTCGTCGGGCGCGAGCCGACGCGCTGGGGCATGGTGGATCGCCGCAGGATGGTCCGGGAGGCCCGCCAGGTGATCGGTCTCCTCAATGTCGACATCCCGTCAGTCGACGCGCTGGTCTCCCAGCTCTCCGGTGGTCAGCGCCAGGCGGTTGCCATCGGGCGCGCTGTCCATGAGGGCCGCTCGATCCTGGTCCTCGACGAGCCGACGGCGGCGCTCGGCGTGCGGGAATCGCATCAGATGCTGACCTTGATCGAGACATTGCGCGACCAGGGAAAGGCCATCCTGATTGTCAGCCACAATCTGCTGCACGTCTTCCGCATCGCTGACAGAATCACGGTGCTGCGCGGCGGCCAGGTCGTGGGCACGCGACGCAAGAGTCAGACGAGCGGCGACGAGATCGTCAAGATGATCACCGGCGCGGACATGCTGTAGAGGCCAAGCGAGAAAGCCGATCGTCATGAGTGCCGACATCGAGTCTGCGCTTCGTTCCTCGAAATCGGCGCCGCCCATGCCGCGGCTCGGGCGTAAGAGCCGGCTGCGGCGAATATTCGGTCAACGCGCCGTCATCATGCTGGTGATCAATCTCGCCTTCATCCTGATCATGACGCGGCTGTCGCCCTACTTCCTCTACGCCGGCAATGGCTTTGCCAATTTCCGGGTGATGCTGGTCAGCATGGCGATGGATTCGATCGTGCTCGCGGCCATGGTCATGCTGCTGGTCGGCGGAATGTTCGATCTCTCGGTCGACGGGGTCGTCAACATGACCGGCGTGATCACCGGCGCCCTGCTCGTCTCGGGGCTCAACGTCGCTCTCGCCATCGCCGCCGGCGTCGCCTGCGCGCTTGTCGTCGGGTTGATCAACGGCATCGCGGTCACCCGGCTGCGAATGAACCCGCTGATGACGACGCTCGGCACCTGGTGGGTCTCGCAAGGCATCGCGTTTGGCATCACGCAGGGAATTTCGAGCCACACTTTTCCGCAAGCGTTCATCGACATCGGCTATGCGCAACCGCTTGGGATCACCATGCCGATCTGGTACGCCGTGATCCTGCTTGTCATCGCGGTCTGGGTACTGGCCAAGACGAAGTTCGGCTATCACGTCTATGCGACCGGCGGAAACCGCGAGGGCGCGCGCCTGCACGGGGTGAAGGTCGATCGGGTCACGATCATCTCGTTCGTCCTGGTCGCGCTGGCGAGCGCACTCAGCGGCATCGTCTATGCCGCGCGGCTGAACGCGGCGGTGCCGCAGACGGTGAACGGTCTCAATCTGCGGGTCATTTCCGGTGCCGTGATCGGCGGCTGCAGCCTGAATGGCGGCGAGGGATCGATCATCGGCGCCCTCCTGGGCCTGTTCTTCATGACGATGCTGACGAACGCCAGCATCATGCTGAACATTTCGCCCTACTGGCAGATGTGCATCCTCGGCGTCGTCGTGCTGATTGCCGTCGGCGCGGACGCACTCGCCAAGCGAAGGATACCGGCGGCCTAGGGGCGTGGGTCCATTGTTGCCGGCGGGAAGATGAATGACGCGCTGGCTGATCAGGCAGACGATTGAGTTCTGCAAGGGAGGAGAGGATGAGACTCAGTAGAAAGACGATCACCGCGGCCGCAGCGCTCGGCCTGGGGGTCCTGACCGGCTCCGCGGGGGCGCTGGCGGCGAAGGTTCCTGCCGCCGAGCAGGAATACATCTGGGTGGCGGCGAACGTCAGCCATCCGTTCTATGCCGAAGGCAAGGCGGGCTGGGAGGCCGCGGCAAAGTCGCTCGGCGTCAAGGCCCAGCTCGTCGGGCCTGAGAATCCCGACGTCCAGCAGCAGATCACCTTGATCGAGGCGGCCATCGCCAAGCCGACGACGGCCGGCATCCTCATCTATTCGGTCAACGACGATGCCATCGAGCCCGTCCTGAACAAGGCGCGGGCAGCGGGCATCCCGGTCATTACGGGTAACGGCGAGCTCAAGGACAGATCGGCGCGCGACGCTTTCGTCGGAACCGCCAACTCGGCACTCGGGGCGACCGCCGCCGACCTCGTCGGCAAGGCGCTCAACGGCAAGGGCAAAGTCGGCATCGTCTCATTCATCACGGCGCAAAACCATCAGGAGCGCGTGCAGGGCTTCAAGGACGAGCTTAAGGCAAAGTTTCCGGACATCGAGGTCATCGGCATCGCCTCGGAGGATGGAACGCCGCAAAGCGAGACGACGGCCGCAGCCACCTTCCTGCAGGCCCATCCCGACGTGAACCTGTTGTGGACCACCGATGCCGGCAGTGGCTTTGTCGCCCAGGTCATCAAGGAGCAGGGCCTGCAGGGCAAGGTGCTTGCTGTCGGCACCGACCGCACCGCCGAGCAGCTTGCCGCCATCGAGGGCGGCACGGTCTATGCTACCATCGTCCAGGACACGTTTGCCGAGGAATGGACCGCCCTCTACTTCCTGTACTGGAAGTATAACGCGATGTCGTCGATCTCGGACACCTGTATCACCAAGCCGGCAGTCGTGACGAAAGACAATGTGGCTTCGATGCAAAAGCCCTTCGTCTCGCAAACGCCGCCCAAGGACGCCTCCGACCAGGTCTATGTGTGGGTGGCCGCCAACATCGGCGATCCATTCTACACCGATGAGCTCAAGGCCTGGGCCGCCGCCGTGAAGGACCTCGGCGTGAAGCCGACGACGATCAGCGGGCCGGTGACGCAGGACGTTCCGGCGCAAATCGCCGTAGTCGAGCAGGCAATTGCCAATCCGACGACGTCAGGCATCCTGATGGGTGCGGCAATCGACTACAAGGCAACCGACACGGTCTTGGCCAAGGCCCGCGCCGCCGGCATCCCGACACTCTACGGCAACGGCCAGGGAGAGGATTCCTCTTCCCGCGACGCGTTTGTCGGAACCGACAACGTCGCGCTCGGCCGCAAGGCCGGCGAACTTGCCAACAAGGCTTTGAACGGGAAGGGCAAGGTCGGCATCACCGCCATCACCGCCGCGCTCAACATCCAGCAGCGGATCGACGGCTTCAAGGACTATCTCAAGGCCAACGCTCCGGGCATCGAGGTCGTGGCCGTCGTTAACGAGGACGGCTCGGCCAAGAGCCAGACCGATGCTGCAGCAACGCTGCTGCAGGCCCATCCGGACCTCAACCTCGTCTACAACACCGACGATTCGGGCAGTCTCTTCATTGCCCAGGTCCTCAAGGAGCAGGGCCTCGCCGGCAAGGTCCAGGTGATCGGAACCAACGCAGCCGCCGATCAGCTGCCGACGCTCAAGGACGGCGAGGTCTACGCCAACGTCACCCAGGACCTCTATGCGGAAGAGTGGATATCGCTCCACTTCCTGTTCTGGCTGCACAACAAGATGACCACCGTGCCGGACACCTGCTATGGCGCCGCGCTAGTGGTGAACAAGGAAAGCCTGGGCAAGTAGGTCAAAGGCGCACTATGCCGGGGCGGCAGCCCGCCCGGCAAAGGCTGCCGCCCGGCTGCCCCAGGCGCAGCGGCTATCTCTACGCGTTGCCGCATGGCGGCGGATCGGCGAGGCACTTGTATGCACCGCATGCCTCTTGTGAACCGGCAAGGAGCGGCCCTTTGCCCGGAGGTGACAATATTCCTCCCCATTCTCAAAAGAGAGGGCGCGTCCCATGCCCATGACCGGCGGCTGTCAATGCGGAGCAGTCCGCTACGAAATCTCAGGTGACGGGCTCGCCACCTACATCTGCCATTGCTGCGAATGCCGCAGGCAGTCAGCCTCGGCATTCGGCATTTCCGTCATCGTTGCTGCCAAGACCTTTCATTGCGATCGACAGAAAGTGAAGACCTGGTCGCGCCCGGCCGACAGCGGCCGGATGCTTGATTGCTCCTTCTGCACCGAGTGCGGCTCCCGCCTGTGGCACGCAACTCCCGGCTCCAGCACGGTCTCGGTCAAAGGCGGTTCGCTTGACCACCCGATCGACCTCGGCCGCGCCATCCACATCTGGACCTCGCGCAAGCTGCCGGGGGTCATCATCCCCGACGACGTCGCGCAATTTCCCTTTGAGCCCGAGGAAGAGCCGGTGGCCGGGAGCGCGAAGACGACGGTGCCCGGGTAGAGGGGCCTTCACCGCAGGTCGACCGCTGCGGCTCAGATTTTCCGCCACCTTCGCGGCAGCGAGATGATATCCTTTGCGGTCCGCGCCAGGAGCCGCCCATGAGCCTTGCCGATCCGGTCGCCCCGCCCGCCGAGCAAGTCCCCGCCTTTGTTGCACCCTACGCTCCGCCTGACGATGCCATCGCCGCCGAATTGCTCGCCTCGGCGTGGCTGTCGCGAGGCAACGAAGCCCGCATCGACGCGCGGGCGCGTCAGCTCATCGAGGCGATCCGTTCGCGCTCGGGCGGCTTCGGCGGCATCGAGGATGTGCTGCACGAATATTCGCTGTCGACCAAGGAGGGGCTCGCCCTCATGGTGCTCGCCGAGGCGCTGCTGCGGGTGCCCGACGCCGCAACCGCGGACCAGCTGATCGAGGACAAGCTCGCCGCCGCCGATTGGGCGCATCACGCAACCAAATCCGACACGCTCCTTGTCACCGCTTCGGCTTGGGCGCTCGGCATCAGCGCCCGCATCATCCGGCCGGGCGAGACGCCGGAGGGCGTTCTTGCCGCGCTCGCCAAGCGCCTGGGGACGCCCGCGGTTCGCGGCGCGACGCGGCGCGCGATGCGTCTGATGGGCTCGCATTTCGTTTTGGGCCAGACGATCGAGGAGGCCCTCTCCCGGGCCGGCTCCGGCACCGGGCGCCTCTATCGCTATTCTTTCGACATGCTCGGCGAAGGCTCACGGACGGCGGTCGATGCGGAGCGCTATTTCGCGTCCTACGCCAATGCGATCAACGCCATCGGCCGCGCCGCCGGCAATGCGCCGCTGCCCGGCCGTCCCGGCATTTCGGTGAAGCTGTCGGCTCTTCATCCGCGCTACGAGGCGATCTCGCGCGAGCGCGTCTTGCGCGAGCTTGTGCCACGCGTCGTCGATCTTGCACGCCGGGCGAAGGGCTTCGACCTGAATTTCACTGTCGACGCCGAAGAGGCCGATCGGCTCGAACTCTCCCTCGACGTGATCGCGGCCGCCGTCGCCGATCGCTCGCTTGCCGGCTGGGAGGGCTTCGGCCTTGCGATCCAGGCCTATCAGAAGCGGGCCCGCGGGGTGATCGACTTCGTGCTCGACCTCGCCGAGCGGCACGATCGCCGCTTCATGGTGCGTCTCGTGAAGGGCGCCTATTGGGACACCGAGGTCAAACGCGCCCAGGAGCGCGGCCTCGACGACTACCCCGTCTTCACGCGCAAGGCGATGACCGATCTGCACTACATGGCCTGCGTTGAAAAGCTGTTGGCTGCCCGGGCGCGGCTCTATCCGCAGTTTGCGACCCATAACGCGCTCACCGTCGCCGCCATCCTCGAGCGCGCGCATCTGCACGGCGACGGTGCTGCGGATGGCCGCGAGGATCTCGGCTTTGAGTTCCAGCGCCTGCACGGCATGGGGGAGGATCTCTATCGGGCGCTCCTTGCTGACTGTCCCGGCGCCGCGTGCCGCACCTATGCCCCCGTCGGCGGCCATCAGGATCTGCTGGCCTATCTGGTGCGACGACTCCTGGAGAACGGCGCGAATTCATCGTTCGTGTCGGTCGCGGCCGATCCGAACATGCCGATTGCCGACCTGCTCGTACGGCCGCAGGCGATCGTCGGCTCCCCCGAGCGGGCGCGCCATCCGCGGCTGCCGTTGCCTGCCGATATCTACATGCCCGCGCGCAAGAATTCTGCAGGCCTGGAATTCGGCGA
This sequence comes from Methylobacteriaceae bacterium, assembly GCA_019233695.1. Lineage (GTDB taxonomy): Bacteria > Pseudomonadota > Alphaproteobacteria > Rhizobiales > Beijerinckiaceae > JAFAME01. Next base: position 7,027 of record JAFAME010000206.1, on the reverse strand, counting down.
CCGCCGGACGCTTGCCGATATGCGCGCCGCGACCGAAGCGGCCGGACTGCCCACTCATTCGATCCGCCCGATCATCGACGGCAAGAGCATTGCCTTGCCGGAGCGAGAGGCGCGCTCTCCGATCGATGGGAATCCTATCGGTCGCATTGCCGAGTCCACACCGGCCGTGGCAGCGGCCGCCATGGAGGCGGCGCGCCGTGGATTGCGAAACTGGAGCGAGACGCCTGCCGCGCACCGCGCCGCCATTGTCGAACGCATGGCCGATCTCATGGAGTCGCAACGGCCGCGCCTCTTCGCGATCCTGCAGGCCGAGGGCGGCAAGACCTTGGACGATGCCGTCGCCGAGGTACGCGAGGCGATCGACTTCTGCCGCTACTATGCCGCCGACGCGCGCCGAACCTTCGTCGCCGGCGAAACTCTCCCCGGGCCGACGGGCGAGAGCAATCAACTGATCTACCGCGGCCGCGGTGTCTTCGTCTGCATCAGCCCGTGGAACTTTCCGCTGGCGATCTTCCTAGGTCAGATCGCCGCTGCGCTGCTCGCAGGAAACGCGGTCGTTGCCAAGCCCGCCGAGCAGACTCCGATCATCGGCCACGAGGCAATCAGGCTTCTGCATGAAGCCGGTGTGCCGGCGGCGGCGCTGGCGTTCGTGCCGGGCGACGGGTCGATCGGCGCGGCCTTGGTCGAGCACCGCCATACGGCCGGCGTCGCGTTCACGGGCTCGACCGAGACTGCCTGGCGCATCAACCGCACTCTTGCCGCGAAGGACGGCCCCATCGTGCCGCTGATCGCAGAGACCGGCGGCATCAATGCGATGATCGTCGATGCGACGGCGCTGCCCGAACAGGTCGCCGACGATGCCGTCACGTCGGCGTTCCGCTCGACGGGGCAGCGCTGCTCGGCGCTGCGCCTGCTCTGCGTGCAGGACGACGTTGCTGACAAGATCATCGAGATGGTGGCGGGCGCTGCGCGCGAGCTGCGGATCGGCGATCCGCGCGAGGTTGCGACCCATATCGGGCCGGTGATTGACGCCGAGGCCAAGCAGCGGCTCGAGACCCACATCGCGGGCATGCGCCGCTCGGCCCGCACAGTCGAGGCGGGCTTGGTCCCGCCGAACGCGCCCGGTGGCGGCTTCTATGTCGCGCCCCATATCTTCGTCATGAGGCGCGTTGCCGACCTCGAGGCCGAGGTTTTCGGGCCGATCCTTCATGTGGTGCGTTATCCGGCGCGCGAACTCGATCGCGTGCTCGATGCGATCGAGGCAACGGGTTTCGGGCTGACGCTCGGCGTGCACTCGCGCATCGATGCGACGATCGAGCGCGTCATCGCCCGGCTCGATGTCGGCAACTGCTATGTCAATCGCAACATGATCGGAGCAGTCGTCGGAACCCAACCTTTCGGCGGCTCCGGCCTCTCCGGAACCGGCCCGAAAGCCGGAGGACCGAATTATCTCAAGCGCTTCGCCGTGGAGCAGGTGGTCTCGATCAACACCGCGGCTGCGGGCGGCAACGCGAGCCTTATTGCGATGGGAGAATAATCCTCTGGCGCAACGTTTACCACTGTGCTTTTTCGGGGCTGCGGGGGCGGCGTACCGCGTGTCCAAGACACCTTTGCGTGGTATGCCCGTGGATTGAAGCGGCGAGGATCCGATCATGGCCGTGGCCCCTGCTCGCAAGGGAAAAAATCTGATGAACCCAGCAATCATCCTCGTTGGAGCCGATAAGGGAGGCGTGGGCAAGACCACCGTCACCCGAGCGCTGCTCGACTATCTTGCGGCCAACAATGTCTTCACGCGCGCCTTCGACACCGAGTCGCCGCGCGGCACGCTGGCGCGCTTCCATCCGATCGGCACCGAGGTCGTCGACGTGAGCCTGACGACCGACCAGATGCGGATCATCGACACGCTGGCGACGGCCGACACGAAGGTCAGCATCGTGGATGCCCGTGCCGGCTCGTTCCTGCCGACCTTGCGTCGGTTTCATGAGATGGGCTTCCTCGATGCGGCGCAGGAGGGACATTTCACCTTCGTCGTCTTTCATATTCTCGGCCCCTCGATCTCCTCGCTCAACGAGATCGGCGAAGCGGCCGAATATCTCGACGACGCCTACTACTTCCTGACCAAGAATTTCATCAACGAGACAAGCTTTTTCGAGTGGGATCCGGCCACCTACAAGTCGTATTTCCGCAAGATCAAGCACGCCGTCGAAGTAACGATCCCGAAGCTCGACGAGCACGCCTACGAACAGGTCGAGGTCGCCGGCGTGCCGTTCTCATCGTTCGTCACCAACAAGAATGCCGACGGCGAGCCGGCGCAATTCTCGTTCGTGCTGCGCGGCTATGTCCGCAACTGGTTCCGGCAGATCACCGCGGAGTTCGATCGCATCAGGCTCCTGGAAATTCTGGCCGGCAAGGTTCCTGCCTGAGGGGATGCTCGGTGCGGCGGCGGCCCGGTAACCCCTCTGTCTCGGCAGGGCTCGCGACAGCGCGCCCGTGCCGGCCGGCCCTCGGCCGCGAAGATCGGTTGCGTCAGATTTGCAGGAGAGACGATGCGGCGGTCTTGAGCAGAACTGCGCCAGGCGAACGACATGCTCGCCCGGCATGGATTTGGACGGGCGCGGTCAACCAGCGTGGGACATGAATCGGCACAGCTTTGTCCATATCGTTTGTTCGCCACGTCCGCGGGTTGGCAAGACGCTCGCCGCCCGCCTGCTGATTGACTATTTCCTGTCGCGCCGGCGAGCGGTCGTTGCCTTCGACACCAACCCGAACGAGCCCATTCTCGAGGAGCTCTTTCCCGACGAGGTCACGGTTGCCGACATCCGCGCCATGCAGGGCCAGGTGGCCCTTTTCGATGGCCTTCTGGTTGCCGATGACGCTCCCAAGGTCGTCGATCTCTGGCACCGCGTGTACGACCGCTTTTTCACGATCGCGCATGAGATCGGCTTCTTCGAAGAAGCGCGCCACCGGGCCATCGAACCCCTGGTATTCTTCATCGACGATCCGGACCCGATTTCGGTCGAGGCGCACAGGCAACTCCGCAAGCGCTTCCAGTCGCTCAAAATCGTTTCGGTCCGCGGCGCGGCGGCCGGCGGCGGCGCCACGGCGCGACCGCCCGTGCGGCTTTTGCCGGCCGGCAGCGAATCCCAACTCGTCATCCCGCCTCTCGATCCGATCCTGAGACGGGCCATCGAGGCGCGGGGATTTTCGCTTGCCACGGTCCTGAAGAACCCGCCTGCCGATCTGTCGATCGTGGTCGGATCGGGCGTGCGGGCCTGGACCACGAAGGTGTTTGCCCAATTGCAGAATTTCGAGCTGCGGCAGTCGCTCTCCGATGCCGAGTACCTGCGGTGACCGCATGATGGTTATTCGCACCAATGGGGGATGCAGAATTGAACGAAGGGCGCAGACACCTTCTCCCTGAAAAGGGAGAAGGCTACACTGCACCGTCAAGCTGAAGCTGAAACAATTTGGGTTTCTCGAACGTTCGTTCGAGGCCGGCCCGCGCGGCCCGCTAGGAATTCAGCCGGTGAACTCGCCCGCCAATCTTCCCACATTCGATTCCCAGGGCGATCTCTTCGTCGTCATCGAGACGCCGAAAGGCAGCCGGAACAAATACGCCTACAACGACGATCTGGGCGCTTTCCAGCTGAGGTCCGTCCTGCCGCGCGGCATGCTGTTTCCCTACGATTTCGGGTTCATTCCCTCGACCAGAGGCCAGGATGGCGACCCGTTGGATATTCTCGTGCTGCTCGACGAACCGACCCCCATGGGCTGCACGATCACCGCGCGCGTGATCGGCGGGATCGAGGCCGAGCAGCGAGAGAAGGGCGGCCGGTGGGAGCGCAACGATCGCCTGACCGCCGTCGCCACCCATGCCCACCTGCATGGCAACACCAAGAGCGTCAAGGACCTCGATCCGAGCGTGATCAACGAGATCGAGGCTTTCTTCTCCCACTACAATGAACTCGAAAACAAGCAGTTCAGGCCGCTCAGGTGTTGCGGCCCGAAAGCTGCACAGCGATTGATCGAGGAGGGCATTCAGAAGCACTCAAGCGATCATTGACGCCCGGGCACTTCGCCCCGATCACGAGCGTACGTCCGGTGCCGCCGCGGTCGGGGAGCTACTGGTCCCCGGTGGAATGCAGGAGGCCGGCATGCTGGTGGACACCCCCGCTCCGGGGCGCCTCGACGCTGAGGTCCACACCGATTCGGAGGACCTCTCCGATGCAGTGATGGGCGATCTCGTCAAAGCCATCCTGGCGCGGGTCAAGAAGGTCGATCGCGATCACGACATTCCCTATATCGCCGGCTACAGCCAGAGTGGTGAAATCATCTACATCGATCGCGACCTTCCCAAGTCCTTTCTGCATGACGGAAAGCGTGTGCAGATCGACAGGTTCGTGGTCATTCACGAAACGATTGAAAAGGCGCTGCTCGACGAACTGGGCCTCCACTACGTGCACGCTCATCAGGCGGCGATGAGGGTCGAGCGCGGAGCCGTCGAGGCCGCCGGTGTCAGCTGGAGCGCCTATGATCGGTTCACCAAGGAACGTGGCAAGATGATCGGCGACAAGCGACTCACCCGCGTGCCTCCCGACCTCGACCTCACGCCCTACCGGGACGAGCATGATCTCAAGACCTTGCGGCAGCTGATCGCAGGCTACAGCGTCGAGGAATAAGACTTCCGTCAATATGCCTTGCCCGGCCCCCGCATCCGGGCGAAAAGGCTGCCAGCGCCGAAACTCCCGAGGAGACCGTGACGGCTTCGGACGAGCGGCCGTACCGCCGCAATGTCGGCATCGCACTCTTCAACCGTGCGGGTCTCGTTTTTGCCGGTCGCGCCATCGGCGCGGGCCCCGAGGCCGTGGTTGCACCTTACGAATGGCAGATGCCGCAGGGCGGTCTTGACGGCGAAACCAATATCGTTGCTGCGGCGCGCCGCGAGCTCTACGAGGAAACCAATGTTCGTGCCGTCTCGCTGTTGGCGGTCACCGACGAGTGGTGGCCCTACGATTTTCCGCCCTACGACGGCCCTCCGCACAAGCTCTCGGCATTCCGCGGCCAGCAGCAGCGCTGGGTGGCTTTCCGCTTCGAGGGCGATGACGGGGAAATCAACGTGCTCAATCCGGGCGGCGGCGAGCCACCGGAATTTTCGGAGTGGGAGTGGCTGTTCCTTGACGAGCTGCCGCAGCGGGTGATGCCCTATAAGCGCGCCGTCTACGCGCGCGTCGTGCAGGCGTTCCGACCGCTTGCGTTCCTGAAATAGGGCCGCCGCCGTGGCGCAGTGACGGGTGCCCGCGCCTCGTCACATCCTCAGCGCCGCCTTCAACTCATTCAGGTGATCGAGCTTCTCCTTGGCGACGCGCTTGGGTTCGTCGCCCTCGGCGTCGGCTAGATCTTCTTCGGCATCCTTGATCTCGGCGGTGATCTTGTCGAGATCAAGCTCTTCGAGCGGGATTGCATGTTCGGCGAGAATGGTGAGGCCCTTCGTCGAGACATCGGCAAAGCCGCCGCGCACGAACAGGCGAACGCGCTTGGCATCGGTCTCGCCAATATCGACAATACCCGGGCGCAGCGTCGACATGAGCGGCGCGTGGTCTTTGAGGACAGTGAATTCCCCTTCCGTGCCGGGCACGACCACGTCTTCCACCTCGCCCGCGAAGAGAAGCCGCTCTGGCGAGACAAGCTCGAAGAAAAAGGCTGCCATCAGCAGGCTCCTGTCATCGGCGCAGCGCTGACGTCACTCGGCAGCGGCTCTCTCGACTGAAATCGTCGAGCAGTTCTTGTCATCGATCCTGCCCGCAAGCGTGCGCGCCGAGGCGTCAAGCTGGGCGGAAAAGCCCACCATCGTGTAGCCCGGCGGCCTGACGATCCATGCCGTCGGCTCAACGTGCAGGCTGCGCTCGGATTCGTCATAAAGTCCCGTCACCGAATATTCGCCCGGCCGGACATTGCTTTGACCGGGCAGGTTGAAGAACTTGAAGGTGCCGCGCAGATAACCCGGATGTCCCGCCTCGGTGAACGCGAGCTCGACACCGGTCTCGCCCTGAAGGCAGACATACGACCCGCGCCACAAACCCGTCACGTCACCCGGCTGCGGGGCCGATTGCTCCGGGGAAGGCTCGCCCAAGGGATGGTCCTGCGCAACGGCGCCGGGCGCCGCCCCCGGCAGCAGCATCAGCAAGATGAGAAACTTGCCGAGCCTTGGGCGCATCAGCTCTCTCCTGTCCGACATTTGCGCGACCGGAATGCGATTGCCCCTGCATGCCCTCGCCGTGACTCTCGGCCTGCTGCGGCCGACCGCTCAAGCCGCCTGCGCCGCAAGCCGCTGGGCCTTTTCCACCGCCTCCTCGATGGTTCCCACCATGTAGAAGGCCGCCTCCGGCAAGTGATCGTACTTGCCCTCGACGAGCCCCTTGAAGCCCTTGATCGTGTCGGCGAGCGCAACGAGCTTCCCCGGCGATCCGGTAAACACTTCGGCGACGTGGAAAGGCTGCGACAGAAAGCGCTCGATCTTCCTGGCGCGGGCCACCGTGAGCTTGTCCTCTTCCGAGAGCTCGTCCATGCCAAGGATGGCGATGATATCCTGCAGGGCCTTGTAGCGTTGTAGGACCTGCTGGACGCGCCGTGCGATGCCATAATGCTCCTCGCCCACCACCATCGGGGTAAGCATGCGCGAGGTGGAGTCGAGCGGATCGACGGCGGGATAGATGCCCTTTTCGGCGATCGAGCGCGACAGCACGGTGGTCGCATCAAGATGCGCAAAGGAGGTCGCCGGGGCCGGATCGGTCAGATCGTCGGCCGGCACGTAGATCGCCTGGACCGAGGTGATCGAGCCTTTTGTCGTGGTCGTGATACGCTCTTGAAGCGCACCCATGTCGGTTGCGAGCGTCGGCTGGTAGCCGACCGCCGAGGGAATGCGGCCAAGGAGCGCGGAGACTTCCGACCCCGCCTGGGTGAACCGAAAAATGTTGTCGACGAAGAACAGCACGTCCTGGCCCTGGTCGCGAAAATATTCGGCGACGGT